>CANGBT010000142.1 GCA_947452135.1 Burkholderiales bacterium | reverse complement strand
GGCGGGCTGCCGGCCACCGGCACCATCGCGCGCACCGTGACCAACGTGCGCTCGGGCGCCACCAGCCCGGTGTCGGGCATGGTGCACGCCCTCACGCTGCTGCTGATCGTGCTGGTGGCCGCGCCGCTGGCCGTGCACGTGCCGCTGGCCGCACTCGCCGGCATCTTGCTGTTCGTGGCGTTCAACATGGGCGAGTGGCGCGAATTCGCGCGTCTGCGTCACTTCAACCCCGGTTACCGCACGATCCTGCTGGGCACGTTTTTCCTCACGGTGGTGTTCGACCTGACGGTGGCCATCGAGATCGGGCTGGTGCTGTCATGCGCGTTCTTCATCTACCGCATGGGCACGCTGTTCCAGGTGCAGCCGGTGACCGATGAGGCGCTGAACATTCCCGCTGGCGTGCAGGCCTTCGACCTGTATGGCGCGCTGTTTTTCGGCGCGGTCAACAAGCTCGAACAGGTCACTGAGCGGCTGCCTGCCGACGCTCGCGTGGTGGTGCTCGACTTGCACCGGCTGGTGCTCATGGACACCTCGGGTCTGAGCGCACTCGAGCAGTTGCACCGATCGCTGGTGCGCAAGGGCATGCGGCTGGTGCTGTGCCAGGTCAACGACCAGCCGCTGAGCCTGATGAAGCGCGCCGGCTTTGACCATGAACTGGGCCGGCACAACATGGCCGTGGATCTGAGCGCAGCGCTGGCTTCAGCCGTGCCGGCCGGCTGAGGGCCGGTTCAACGCGCCACGGGCGGACTCAGTGCGCGGCCTCGCCGAGCTTGAAGCCGATCAGCGCACGCAGCTTGACAGGCACCACGGGCCTGAGCATCAGATGCACCCGCGAGTGCTGTGCCTGGATCTCACGGATGGGCAAGGCGTTGTCACCGATCAAGATGGCCGGCGTCACCTCGCCGAAGTGCCCACGCAGCGCCACGATCGCGTCCATGCCGCTGCCCTCGGGTTCCATCGTGTGCCCCACAAGCAGCAAGTCGGGCGGTGCAGCGGCAGGGTTGGCTGCCATCCATGCAGCGCATGAAGCGGCGCCGTTCAAGGCCACCACTTCCGCACCCCAGCCGGCGAGCATCGCCTCCAGTGCACTGCTGGCGGCCGGGTCATCTTCGAACAAGATGACCTGTCGACCCTTGAGGGTCAGCCCCAGCTGAGGCTTGGCGGGTGGCGGCGGCAGTGGCGGCTCGGGCTGCGCCTGCCCGACGGGCAGTTCCAGCGTGAACACGCTGCCATGGCCTTTGCGCGAATGCAGCGTGATCGGTGCATCCATCAGCGCGGCCAGCCGCCTGACGATCGACAAGCCCAGGCCCAGGCCCCGACGCTGTGGCGAATCGGCGCGCAGTTCGTTGGGCACCTGGTACAGCTCTTCGAACACGCGAGCCTGCTCACACTCGTCGATACCCGGTCCCGTGTCCCACACCTGCAGCAGCAGCCGGTTGCCACGACGGCGGCAGCCGATCAGCACCGTGCCATCGCCGGTGTAGCGGATGGCGTTGGACACCAGGTTGTGCACGATGCGCTCGACCAGCAGCAAGTCAGCCCAGACGTGATGCGAGGCGCCGCGAAAGCGCAGCGCCAGCCCCTTCTCGAAGGCCAGCGGCTCAAAGCGCAGCCGCAGCTTGCGGTACAGCTCGTTCAGGTCAAAGTGCTGCGGCTGGGCCTCGATCACGCCGCTGTCGAGCCGCGTGAGGTCGAGCAACTGCGAAAACAGGCCTTCGAGCGCATCGACCGATTCGTTGATGCTGCCGGCCAGGCGTGCCGACTCGACATCGAGGTTCTTCTGTCGCAGCGCGCTGGCCAGCAGTCCCATGGCGTGCAACGGCTGCCGCAGGTCGTGGCTGGCGGCCACGAAGAACTGGGTTTTTGCACGGTTGGCCGCCTCAGCGGCACCGCGTGCGGCATCGGCCGACGTCTTTTCGACGCGCAACTGCAGCAGCAGTTCATCGGTTTGGCTCTGGAGGTCCCTTGTGCGCAGCAGCGAATGCCGGAATGCGCGCACCAGCAAAAAAGTCAGCGCAAACACGACGAGCATGGTGCCCGCCTCAGCAGCGGCGTCGTGACGCCCGCTGGTGGCAATGCGCACGACGATCGGCCCGAAGTAAAGCACCGGAAACAACAGGAACGCGCGCGGGTGGTTCAGCAACACCGGGGCCGCAGCGATGCACAAGGTGTAGCCAATGATGAGCAGCACCCCCACGCGGCTGCTGTCCAGATAAGGGAAGAACAGCCACGCGCCCGTGCCCCACAGGCTGGAATTGATCAGCATCCCGGCGACCCACACCGCCCACCATCGACCGGAGCTGGCCACTGCGGGCGATGCGGCTCTTCCCAAGGGCAGCAGCGCGCCGAACCTCACCAGCCAAAAGGCCGCGAAAGCCCACTGCCACGGCTGCAACACGGCTGCAGGCACTTCGTTGCGGAACAGCAGCGCCACCGCCACCCACCCGGTCAGGTTGACAACCAACTGGGCCGCCATGGCGCTGAAGCCGGAGCGAGCCTGTAACTGGGGCACGTTGATCGACGGTTCTTCGATCCCCGCCGCCAGCGCTTCGGTCATGGGTCGGTCTTTCTCCGTCCCTGCGGGCTGCCGGGCGGCCGCGTCAGCTCACTGATGGCCAGCACCGCCTGCGTGCGCGAGCTGACACCGAGCGAGCGCAGCACGGCCGCCACGTGGTCCTTGATGGTCTCGACCGACAGCTTCAGGTCGCGGGCGATCAGCTTGTTGGGTTTGCCTTGCAGCAGCAGATGGAGCACCTCGGTCTGCCGTGGCGTGAGGCCCAGCGAATCGAGCGATGCGGCGATCGGATGACCATCGTCAGCCAACGGCATCCCGCGCAGCGCAACCATCGATGGGTCAGCGGGGGCGTCGGACGCCATGCGTTCGTCGCCCAGATTCATCGGCGGCACGTAGATGCCACCGGACATCACCATGCGCAGCGCCTCGAACAGGGTGTCGTTGGACGATCGTTTGGGCACGAAACCCATGGCGCCCAGATCGATGGAGCGGATGACATCGCTGGTGCGGTCGCTCGCCGACACCACCACCACCGGCAAAGCCGGGTAGGCAGCCCGGAACTCGCGCAGCACATCGAACCCGTCGGCATCGCCCAGCCGCAAATCGAGCAGCACCAGATCGAAATCGCTGTTGTCTTGCAAGATGGTGCGGGCAGATTGCGCATCGCCCACGTCGACGACGGTCACCCCACCCTCCAACCCGAGGATCGTGCTTTTGAGCGCTGAGAGGATCAACGGGTGATCGTCGATCAGCAAGACCTTCATACAACTCCGACGGCTTTATTGGGCGCGGCCATCCTAAGGCCGCACCATGCGTGCGAAGTAGAAACTGACACCCCCAAAAGGGGGGGGCGTATAAACACCGCCCCCCCCCCTTTTGGGGGTAGGAAAAATCTGACCCCAGTCGCGCCGCGCCGGCAGAAATCTCAGCGAGCCAGCCAGCCGGTGATGGGCTGCCACTGCGCCAGATCGCGCTCGACGCGGCTGGGCGTCACGTCCCACAGCGTGAGGCCCTGGGCCGCGAGGTGGATGTAGTTCTGGGTGTCGCGCAGGTGCGTGAGCACCGGGAACGAGGAGCCGCCCAGAAACGCCTTGAGCTGATCGGCGGCAATCGTGCCCTCGCGAGAGCGCATGCCCACCAGCGCGACTTCGAACTTGCCGGCCCGCCGGTGGGCGGCGAGTTGTTCCAGGAAAGCGTGCGTGGCGTGGATGTCGAAGATGCTCGGCTGCAGAGGCACGATCACCTTCGTGGCGATCTTCAGCACCTCGTCGAGGCGCTTGCCGTGCAGGCCGGCGGGGGTATCGAGCACCATGTGCGTGGTGCCCTTGGGCGCACGCACGCGCAAGTCGTCGTCCATCTCCCAGCTGCGGATCGGCCGCGCTGCGGCAGGACGCAGACCGAGCCAGGTGCGCGCCGACTGCTGCCGATCGATGTCGCCCAGCATCACCGCGTGCCCCTGTGAGGCCAGATGGCCGGCGAGGTTGGTCGACAGCGTGCTCTTGCCTACGCCGCCCTTGGGGTTGGCGACCACGATCACGGGCATATCCATCTCCTGAACCTGGGGACGGGCGATGTTAGCGACGGCATGTGACACGCCCTCCCTGCATCCCCCCACGGCACCTAATGCCAATGCAATCGCATTAGCATCAAGGCATGGAACGCCACACCAAACAGCGACAGGCCGTGCTCGACGCGCTCGCGCGCAGCGGCCAGGCACTCAGTCCGCCGGACCTGCTCACGCAGGCCCGCGCGAGCGTGCCCACCCTGAACCTGTCGACGGTGTATCGCCAGATCAAGGGCCTGCAAGACGCTGGGCTGGTGGTGCGCGTCGAGTTGCCCGGGCAACCTGCGCGCTTCGAGATGGCGGTGTCGAGCGAGGCGGCCTCACCCGCGGGAGCGCACCACGCCGTCGAAGCCGTCGCGGCGAAGAGGGCCCATGGCCACCACCATCCCGGGGCGGCGGCGCATGAGGCGCACCACCACCATTTCCACTGCGTGGAGTGCGACCGCGTCTACCCGATCCACGCCTGCCCCGGATCGATGGGCGACTTGGCGCCGCCCGGCTTCGAGGTGCAGCACCACGATCTGACCCTGCGCGGGCGCTGCGCGGCCTGCGTGGGCGGAGCACCGGCATGACGAACCGCGAGCCACACACGCATGACCACGGGCCGGCGGACCATGGCCACGGCCACAGCCACGGTGGTCACAGCCACGCCCACGGCGCAGCACACCACCACCATGCGGCGGCACCGGCGCAACCGCCTGCGGCGACCACCAGCTTGCTGATGCGCTCGGCGCTCGCTCGGCTGGCCGGTGCGGCCGGGCTGATCGCGCTGCTGTGGGCGGCGGTGGCCTGGTCGCTGTCGGGCACACCATGAACGCGCGACACGACCACCGCGCGCTCGCCGCGGCGCCACCCGCCATCGCGGTCGAAGACCTGACGGTGAGCTACCGCCAGCACCCCGCCGTGCACCACGTGAGCTGCCGCTTCGAGCCGGGCTCGCTCACCGCCGTGGTCGGCCCCAACGGCGCGGGTAAGAGCTCGTTGCTCGACGCGCTGACCGGCCGCGTGCAACCCACCACCGGCCAGGTGCGCCTGGGCGGTCTGCCACGCCGTGGTCTGGCTTACATGCCGCAGCAATCGGGCATCGACCGCAGCTTTCCGCTGGGCGTGCTCGATGTGGTGATGCTCGGCGCCTGGCCGCAGATCGGCTGGTTTCGCGGCGCCACATCGGCGCAGCGCGAAGGCGCGCTGCACGCGCTCACCTCGGTGGGGCTGGCGGGCTTCGAGCACCGGCTGATCTCGGAGCTGTCGGTCGGGCAGTTCCAGCGGGTGCTGTTTGCGCGCGTGCTGATGCAAGACGCCGCCGTGATCCTGCTCGACGAGCCGTTCAACGCCATCGACACGCGCACCACCGCCGACCTGATGCGGCTGGTGCAGCACTGGCACACCGAGGGCCGCACCGTGATCGCCGTGCTGCACGACCTGGCGCAAGTGCGCGAGCACTTCCCGACCACGCTGCTGCTGGCACGCGAATGCGTGGCCCACGGCCCCACCGCCGGCGTGCTGGTGCCGCAGCACCTGCAGCGCGCGCAGCAAATGGCGCAGGACTGGGACGAAAACGCCGACTGGTGCGCCGTCACCCCCGGGGGCACGGCATGACGCTGCACGAGTTGCTGATCCAGCCGTTTGTCGAATTCGGCTTCATGCGCCGTGCGCTGGTGGCCTGCGTGGCGCTGGGCCTGAGCTGCGGGCCGATTGGCACGCTGCTGGTGCTGCGCCGCATGAGCCTGGTGGGCGACGCCATCGCGCACGCGTTGCTGCCGGGTGCGGCGCTGGCCTTCGTGATGTTCGGCTACTCGCTGTGGGCGATGAGCGTGGGCGGCTTCGTCGCGGCGGTGGCCGTGGCCGGGCTGGCCGGGCTGGTGGCGCGCCTCACGCCGCAGCGCGAGGACGCCAGCTTCGCCGCGTTCTACCTGATCGCGCTGGCCGCCGGCGTGATGATCATCTCGATGCGCGGCAACAGCGTTGACCTCATGCGCGTGCTGTTTGGCACCGTGCTGGCGGTGGACGATGCATCGCTGCTGCTGATCGCCGGCATCACCACCGTGACGCTGCTGGTTTTGGCGCTGGTCTACCGGCCGCTGGTCATCGAGTGCTTCGACCCCGGCTTCCTGCGTCACCTCGGCCATGCAGGCGCCTGGGTGCACGGGCTGTTCCTGATGCTGCTGGTGCTCAATCTGGTGGGCGGCTTCCAGGCGCTGGGCACGCTGATGGCGGTCGGTCTGATGATGCTGCCGGCCACGGCGGCGCGCTTCTGGGCGGCCGAGGTCTGGCGGCTGGCTGCGGTGGCTGCGCTGTTTGCGGTGCTCAGCGGCTGGGGCGGGCTGCTGCTGTCGTACCACGCCAACTTGCCGTCGGGCCCGGCCATCGTGCTGCTGGCCGGCAGCTTCTATGTGCTGTCGCTGCTGGTGGGCCGCCGCGACAGTCTGCTGGCGCGCCAGCTGTCCAAGCGCACCCACCGCAAGGCCTGACCATGCGATTCGACCCTGCCCGACACACCCTGCGCCGAGGCCTGCTGGCCGCGGCCGCGCTGCTGTTTTGCGCGGTGGCACCGGCTGCCGAACCCGCGACCACGCCGGCGCCGCTGCGCGTGGTGGCCACCTTCTCGATCCTCGCCGACATGGTGCGCGAGGTGGGCGGGCCAGCCGTCGAGGTGAGCGCGCTGGTCGGCCCGAACGCCGACGCGCATGTGTTCGAGCCCACGCCGTCCGATGTGCGCCGCATGGCACGCGCCGATCTGGTGGTGGCAAACGGGTTGCGCTTCGAGGGCTGGATCGAGCGGCTGATCACCGCCTCGGGCTACCGCGGCAAGGTGGTGTTGG
>CANGBT010000141.1 GCA_947452135.1 Burkholderiales bacterium | reverse complement strand
CATCAGCGCGGCGTCCACCGCGGTCAGCACGCGGTAGGTGTCTTCCGAGAAGTCCTGGTGGCCGGGCGTGTCGAGCAGGTTGATCACGCAGTCGCGGTATTCCATCTGCATCACGCTCGATGCCACCGAAATGCCGCGCTGCTTTTCGATCTCCATCCAGTCGGACGTGGCGTGCCGCGAGGCCTTGCGCGCCTTCACGCTGCCGGCGATCTGGATGGCGCCGGAGAACAGCAGCAGCTTTTCGGTCAGCGTGGTCTTGCCGGCGTCGGGGTGGGAAATGATCGCGAAGGTGCGGCGGCGCCGGACTTCCTTGTCGAGCACGGTCGATGGGGGGGCGGTGGACATGGGGCGGCGCAGGCGCGATGAGGCCTGCGGCTCGTGAAAAACGTGATTATCGAGGCTGGCCCGATGCCACGCGCCGCCATCGCGGCTTTGGCGCGCGTGACGCGTTCGGCCTCACGACAGCCGTTGCACCCCGTTGAGCGGACAGGCGTAGATCGCATTGCGCAGCGCGGCGATCGCCTCGTAGCGCGTGAAGCTGCGCCGCCAGGCCAGCACGATGCGCCGCGTGGGCACCGGATCGGCGAACTCGATGTAGGTGATGTGGCGCTCGGGCTCGGCCGGCACGCTGAGCTGCGGCACCACCGTCACGCCCATGCCTGCGGCCACCATGTACTTGATGGTCTCGAGCGACGAGCCCTCGAAGCTCTTGCGGATGCCCTCGGCATTGCTCGAAAACCCGGCGTACTCGGGACACACCTCGAGCACGTGGTCGCGAAAGCAGTGGCCGGTGCCCAGCAGCAGCATGGTCTCGTTTTTCAGCTCCTCGGCGCTGATGCGCTCGCGGCTGGCCAGCGGGTGCTGCCTGGGCACGGCGATCTGGAACGGCTCGTCGTACAGCGCCGCGGTGGCCAGTCCGGCGTCCGGAAACGGCTCGGCCAGCACGGCGGCGTCGATCTCGCTGGCGCGCAGCATCTCGAGCAGCTTGACGGTGAAGTTCTCCTGCAGGATCAGCGGCATCTGAGGCACGCGGTCGATCGACTGGCGCACCAGGTCGGGCAGCAGGTACGGGGCGATGGTGTAGATCACGCCCAGGCGCAACGGGCCCGACAGCGGGTTCTTGCCGTGGCGTGCGATCTCCTTGATGCCGGCAGCCTGCTCGAGCACCAGATGGGCCTGGTGCACGATTTCCTGGCCGAGCGGCGTGACCGTGACCTCGTTCGAGCCGCGCTCAAACAGCTTCACGTCGAGCTCTTCCTCGAGCTTCTTGATGGCCACGCTGAGCGTGGGCTGCGACACGAAGCACGCTTCAGCGGCTTTACCAAAGTGCCGCTCGCGCGCCACCGCCACGAGGTATCTGAGCTCGGTCAGTGTCATGGTGTTCGGGGCTCCTGGGCAAAGGGGGTCGGGCGGTTGATGCGAGCGCAATGTAGCGAAAGCCAAGGCCTTCGCGAGCGCTGGCTGGCTGGGGTTTGCCCTCAGGCCTTGAGGTAGTCGGCGCGGCCGCCCAGCCAGCGCAGCACGTGGCGCTCGGCGGCAGTCGGGTAGCGCTCGAGCATCGCCGCAGCCGCTGCACGCGCCGCGTGCAGCAAGCGCAGATCATCGTTGAGATCGGCAAAGCGCAGCAGCGCCGCGCCCGACTGCCGCGCACCGAGGAATTCGCCCGGCCCGCGGATCTCGAGGTCGCGCCGCGCGATCTCGAAGCCGTCGGTGGTTTCGGCCATCGCCTTCAGGCGCGCCTTGCCCGTGTCCGACAGCGGCGAGGCGTACAGCAGCACGCACACGCTGGCCACCGCACCGCGCCCCACCCGCCCACGCAGCTGGTGCAGCTGGCTCAGACCAAAGCGCTCGGCGTGCTCGATCACCATCAGGCTGGCGTTGGGCACGTCCACGCCGACTTCGATCACCGTGGTGCTGACCAGCACCGAGGTCTCGCCGGCGGTGAACTTCGCCATCGCGGCGGCCTTGTCGGTGGGCTTCATGCGCCCGTGCAGCAGCGCCACGCCCACGCCGGGCAGCGCCTCGGACAGCGCCTGGTGCGTGTCGATCACGTTTTGCAGCTCGAGCTTGTCGGCCGCACCCGGTCGTGCGGGCGCGGCATCGCCTTCGTCGGCCGATTCCTCGATCAGCGGACACACCCAGTACGCCTGCCGGCCTTCGGCCACCGCGTCGCGGATGCGCGAGACCACCGCCTCGCGCTTGCCGTGGTCGAACAGCTTGGTGACGATGGGCGTGCGCCCGGGCGGCAGCTCGTCGATGGTGCTGATGTCGAGGTCGGCGTAGGCCGTCATCGCCAGCGTGCGCGGGATCGGGGTGGCGCTCATCATGAGCAGGTGGGGTTCCAACGCGGTTGGAACCCCATCTCCATGGTGCTGATTGACGCCCGCCCCCTCCCCGCTCCTCCCGCTCGCGGGGGCGGGACCATCATGAATGACGAGTTTCTTGCGCAGGGCCAGCCGCTGCGCCACGCCGAAGCGGTGCTGCTCGTCGACGATGGCCAGCCCGAGCCGTGCGAACTGCACGTCGTCCTGGATCACCGCGTGCGTGCCGACCACCAACCCGGCTTCCCCCGAGGCGATGCGCTCGAGCATCTCGCGCCGCACGCGCCCCTTGCGGCTGCCGCTCAGCCACGCGGTGGTGATGCCCAGCGGCGCCAGCCAGCCCACGAGCTTGCTGAAGTGCTGCTCGGCCAGGATCTCGGTGGGCGCCATCAGCGCGCACTGCCAGCCGTTGTGGATGGCGATGGCCGCGGCCAGTGCGGCCACCACCGTCTTGCCCGAGCCGACATCGCCTTGCAGCAGCCGGTGCATCGGCACGGTGGTGGCCTCGCCGTCCACGCCGGCGCGCTGCAAGTCGGCGGCGATTTCCTCGACCACCCGGCGCTGCGCGGCGGTCAGCGCAAACGGCAGCACGGCCAGCAGCTGCTCATGCAGCCCCCCGGCGGCCACCGCAAAGCGCGGCGCGCGTTGCTCGTCGCGGGCGCGCTTGGCCTGCAGGCGCGACAGCTGCTGCGCGAGCAGCTCCTCGAACTTCAGGCGCTGCCACGCCGGGTGTTCGGGGTCCTCGATCTCGGACAGTGGCACCCGCGCCGGTGGCTGGTGTAGCAGCTTGAGGGCGTCGCGCAGCGTGGCCAGGCCCGCTGGCAGCAGTTCGCCCGGCACGGTCTCGGACAGGTCGGCGCGCTGCAGCGCCGAGCTCACCGCGCGCCGCAGATAGGCCTGTGGCAAGGCCGCGCTGGTCGGGTAGACCGGCGTCAGTGCGGTGGCCAGCGGCGCATCGGCATCGACCGCCTTGAAGCCAGGGTGCACCATCTCGCGCCCGAAAAAGCCGCCGCGAGCCTCACCGCGCACTCGCACGCGCTGTCCTTCGGCCAGCGTCTTCTGGTGCGACGGGTAGAAGTTCAAAAAGCGCAGCAGCAGCGTGTCGCCGGCGTCGTCGGCCAGCGTGACCAGCAGCTGCCGGCGACCGCGCAGCTGCACCTCGCAGCGCTGCACCACGCCTTCGACCTGCGCGGCGTCGCCGTCGCGCAGCGCGGCAATCGGCGTGAGCCGGGTCTCGTCTTCGTAGCGCAGCGGCAGGTGCAGCGCGAGGTCGATGTCGCGGCGCAGGCCGAGCTTTTCCATCGCGCGCTGCGGGCCCGACGGCGCCTTGGCCTTCGCCGCGGCGGGGGCGACTGGCTCGGTGGGGGGCGACATGCGGCTGGGCATCGGGCCATTCTCACCGCAGCCCCCGACAGGCGGCGCCGGCTGCGTGGAACAATCCGCGCGCCTTGGGTTTGCTGATCTGGCACGGGCCGGCGTTGAGGGCCGCCGCCTCGAGCGACTCGTTTCCCCTGCCGTGACCACCACCCCACACACACCGCCGACCACCGCGCACACGCTGTCCGACTTCGACTTCGAGCTGCCCGCGGAGTTGATCGCGCAGCATCCCGCGGCCGAGCGCAGCGCCTCGCGGCTGCTGGACGGCCGTGGCCCGGTCCCGGTCGACCGCGTGTTTCGCGATCTGCCTGATCTGCTCAATCCGGGCGATCTGCTGGTGTTCAACGACACGCGCGTGATCAAGGCGCGGCTGCTCGGGGTCAAAGCCACCGGCGGGCAGGTCGAAGCGCTTGTCGAGCGGGTGTTGTCGAATGGCGAGGTGCTGATGCACCTGCGCGCGAGCAAGTCGCCCAAGCGCGGCCAGCGCGTGCGCTTTGCGCGCAGCGTGGACGCGGCCATGGCCGCCGGCGACGACAGCTTCGAGGCCGAAGTCCTCGGCCGCACCGGCCCCGAGGATTCGCTGTTCCACCTGCGTTTTCCGAGCGAGCCGCATGCGCTGCTCGAGCGCTTCGGCCACGTGCCGCTGCCGCCGTACATCACCCACGCCGATGGCGCTGACGACGAGCGGCGTTACCAGACGGTGTTTGCCGCGCGCCCGGGTGCCGTGGCTGCGCCGACGGCCGCGCTGCATTTCGATGTGGCGCTGCTGACCGAACTGGCCTTGCGCGGCATTGACCACGCCCGTGTCACGCTGCACGTGGGCGCGGGCACCTTCCAGCCGGTGCGCACCGAAAACCTCGCCGAGCACCGCATGCACAGCGAGTGGTTCGAGGTCGGCGACGAAGCACTCGACGCCGTGGCGCGCACCCGTGCTCGGGGTGGCCGCGTGGTGGCGGTGGGCACCACCAGCTTGCGTGCGCTCGAATCTGCGGCGCGGGGTGGCGAGCTGCGCGGCGGCACGGGCGACACCGACATCTTCATCACGCCGGGCTTTCGCTTCCATGTGGTCGATGCGCTGATCACCAACTTTCACCTGCCGTGCAGCACGCTGATGATGCTGGTCAGCGCGCTGGCCGGCCACGCTCATGTGATGAGCCTGTACCGCCACGCCATCGCCGAGCGTTACCGCTTCTTCAGCTACGGCGACGCGATGCTGCTGCAGGCCACGCCTGAGGCGCTGGCGCCGCGCGGCTGAGCCGGCGCGGGTTCAGTCGGCGTCTTTCAGCGGCGCGTCAGTTGCAGCGGGGGCGTCACTCACCGCACAGCGCACCTGGCCGCACAGCCGCTCGCAAAAAGCGCAATGCGGCATCGGCAGCCATGCCGGTATCCGGTAGAAGCGGCGGTTGATCTCGGCGAGCACCCCGGCGCGGAAGGCCTCGTAGCGAAAGCCCTTGCCTTCGACCGCGTAGAACGTGAGCGCGTCTTGCTTGAAGGTCAGCAGCTCGATCGAGTCGAAGTACGGCCTGTAGGTTTCGAGGTCGACCTTGGCGGTGTGGATGATGCGGATCGTGCGGCCCTGGTACACGCTGAAGTCGATCAGCTGATCGTCTTGCCGCGAGTGGTGGCGCCCGACTCCGAACACCGGCACGTAGCGGCGCAGCGCGTAGCCGTAGGTCGATGCCGGGGTGAACGCATTGGCCATCAGCACCACGCCGGGCGCGTCGACCTGCTTGAGCATCTCGGCGGTCTTCACGCCGCGCACCAGGCCTTCGTAGTACTTGGTGTGCTGCCAGCGGTCGAGCGGCGTGAGCGTCACCGCCGCCACTGCGATCAGGTGCAGCCCGCTCAGCACCGCCAGGCCGATCGCGCAGGCCTTCAGCCGATGCGCCGGCAGCGCAAACGCGAGCAGTGCAAAGCCGAACGGATAGAACGACAGCACCCAGTGCAGCCCGACGATCTTCAACGCCGACAGCAGCGCAAAGAACCCCAGCGGCACCCCCACCAGGCAGCCCAGCAGCCGCTGTGAGGCGATGGCCGCGCGCACATCGGCGCGGTGTTTCCAGCTCGCCCACACGGCCACCGGCGAGATCAGGTAGACCATCATGCCGACGAAGGTCGCCGGCTTGGCCCAGCTGAACTTCTCGCCCGAGTTGCGGTTGATCAGGTTGAACATGATGTTCGACCAGCAGTGGTCCATGTTCCACGCGATGTTGATCAGCGGGCCCGGCAGGGCGCACAGCAGCATCAGCGCAAAGGCGTGCAGCCGCTCGCGCCGCCACAGCGCGAAGTGCACCAGGTACGCCAGCCCCATCACCACCGCAAAGTATTTCGACAGGAACGCCGCGCCGAGAAACAGCCCCGACAGCGCGTACAGGCCCCAGGCGCGCGCGTCGAGCGCGGCGCGCCGGTCGGCCAGCAGCAGGCAGCACGCCGAGGCCATTGACCAATAGATGAGCGGCGTGTCGGTGGTGATCAGCACGCTCAGCCAGTTGATCGGCGCCAGCCAGAACAGCAGCACCGCCCAGGCCGCGCGCGTGCGGTTCACCGGTGAAAACGCCCACCACAGCATCGCGCCCATCGCCGTGGGCAACAGCACCACCGGCAGTCGGATGGCCCACGTCGTGTCGCCCAGCAAATAGCGCATCGCGGCAATCAGCCAGCCCACCATCGGCGGGTGATCGGAGTAGCCCCAGGCCGGGTAGACGCCCCACCAGTAGAAGAACGCTTCGTCGCCGCTGATCGGCAGCGCGATCGAGATCCACAGCCGCAGCGCCAGCGCGCTCAATCCGATGCCCCACAGCCAGCGCGGCAGCGAGGGCGACATCGCTGCGGTGGAGGCGAAGACCGGTGGCGATGTGGGCATGGGTTTCGGGAGGTGACCGGTGACAGCCCCTGGGCGCGACATCGCGTCAGGGGGCCCGGCCGGCGCCGAGGATAACGCCGCGTCCGTGCTGACCGCGAGGGCGCTGGACGAGCGCAGCGACGCGCCACGTGACAATCGCCGCATGCTGAATTTCGAGTTGCTCACCACCGAAGGACCGGCGCGCCGCGGCCGCCTGACGCTCAACCACGGGGTCGTCGAGACGCCGGTCTTCATGCCCGTGGGCACCTACGGCACCGTCAAGGGCGTGATGCCCAGCGCGCTCGAGACCATGGGCGCGCAGATCATCCTGGGCAACACCTTCCACCTGTGGATGCGCCCGGGGCTCGACGTG
>CANGBT010000140.1 GCA_947452135.1 Burkholderiales bacterium | reverse complement strand
TGGCCGGCGTTGACGAAGCCGATGTCCTTGTTGTCGATCACGACTTCGGCGGTGACTTGCGCATCGCGCGGCACGATCACCATCAGCACCTGCGCGGGCGTGACCACGCCGCCGTCGGTGTGCACCGCCACTTGCTGCACGGTGCCGTCGACTGGCGCCACCAGCTGCGTGAGGCGCCGGCGCTGCTCGGCCTTGCTGCGCTCTTGCGTGAGCTGCTGGCGCTTGAGCGCGGCCTGCGCCAGGCGGTCGTTCAGCGCGCGGCGGGTTTCGGCCAGATAGGCGGCGCGCGCATCGGCGCTTTCGCGCTGCGCGGCCAGCGCTTCGGCCAGCCGCGCGCGCTCGGTCAGCAGGTCTTGCTCGATGACGATGCGTTCGCGCTCGCGGTCTTGCCCGGCGTGGCCCGACATGAAGCCCTGCGCGCTCAGCCCCTTGACGTCGGCCTCGCGCTGGCGCGCCAGCGGCAGCGTGGCATCGAGCCGCGCGATGGCGGCGCGCGCGGTGACGATCTGTGCGTCGCGCCGGGCCACTTCAGATTGCAGCCGGGCCAGATGCGCGCTCACATCGGCCCATTCGGCTTGCAGCTGGCTGCGCGTGTACGGGTCGGCGCTGGGGCCGGGTGGCTCGGTGTTGCGGCCATCTGTGTGGCCAACGGCAGGTGTCTCGAGCACTGGCGGCCGGTTCAGCTCCAGCGCGTTCAGCATCGCCGTGCTGCGCTGCTCGTCAGACGCGGCGGCGCGCCATTGCTCGGCCAGCGTGGCGCCATCGGCCTCGGCGTTGGTGGCATCGAGCTCCACGAGCACCTGGCCGGCTTGCACGCTGTCGCCGTCTTTCACTCGCACCTGCCGCACCACGCTGGTCTCGAGCGGCTGCAGCGTCTTGGTCCGCTCGCTCACCACGATGCGCCCGTGCGCCACCGCCACGATGTCGACGTGGCCCAGGCACGCCCAAGCCAGCGCCACCACGAACAACGCGCAGATCGCCAGCGCGAAGCGGCGCGGCGCCGGGTGCACCGGCGTTTCCTGCAGGCTGAGCGCGGCGGGCAGGAAGGCGGCTTCATCGGCGCGGCGCGCGGGGCCGGCGAGTTCGTGCCGGTGCTGCCAGGCGGCGCCGAAGATGGCGCGGTAGCGGCGCAGCAGTTCGCGCAATGGGTGCGCCGTGGTGGCGGGGTGGGGCGTGTTCATGAGCAGGCCTGTGTGGTGAACGCGGTGGACGCGCCGGGTGCGGTTGGAGCGCCCGCCGCACCTGCCTGCAAGCGCCACAGGTGCGCGTAAAGACCTTGCGATCGCGTCATCAGTTGGGCGTGCGTGCCCAGATCGACGAGCCGACCGCCGTCCATCACCGCGATGCGGTTTGCCTGACGCAGCGCGCTCAGCCGGTGCGTGATCAGCAGCACCGTGCGCCCGCGGCAGATCGCCGCCATGTTGCGCTGGATGACGGCCTCGCTTTCGTAATCGAGTGCGCTGGTGGCTTCGTCGAGGATGAGGATGCGCGGCTGGCCGAACAGCGCGCGCGCGATCGCGATGCGCTGGCGCTGCCCGCCCGACAGGCTGGCGCCTTGCTCGCCGACCAACGTGTCGTAGCCCTCGGGCAGCTGCGAGATGAAGTCGTGCGCGCCGGCCAACTGCGCCGCGTGCACCACTTGCTCGATGGGCGCTGCCGGATCGGCGATGGCGATGTTCTCGCGCACGCTGCGGTGAAACAGCCAGTTGTCTTGCAGCACCACGCCGATCTGGCGGCGCAGCTGCGCCGCATCGACCAGCGCGATGTCGATGCCGTCGATCAGCACGCGGCCGTGCTCGGGCGTGTGCAGCCGCTGCACCAGCCGCGTCAGCGTGCTCTTGCCGCAGCCCGAGCGGCCGACGATGCCGATCACCTCGCCGGGCTGGATGTCGAGACTCAGGCCATTCAGCGCCGGCGCCGCCTCAGGCCGATAGCGAAAGCTCACTTCATCCAACGTGATGCGGCCCTTGACGGGCGGCAGCTGCGCAGCGTGGCTGGGTGGCACCTCGGTGCGCGCGTTGAGCACATCGCCCAGCCGCGCCATCGAGATGCCGGTTTGCTGGAAGTCGGTCCACATCTGCGCCATGCGCATCACCGGCTGGCTGACCCGAGCGGCAAACAGGTTGAAGGCCACGAACATGCCCACCGTGAGCCGCCCGTCCATCACCAGGTGGGCGCCGTACCAAAGCGTGGCGGCGTTGACCAGCTTGCCGATCAGACCCACGCCTTCATGGGCCACGTTGGCCAGCGTTTGCGCGCGAAAGCTTGCCGACACATAGGCCGCGAGCTGCTCGTTCCAGCGCCGGGCCATGACCGGTTCGAGCGCGCCGGCCTTGACCGTCTGGATGCCCGACACCGCTTCGACCAGCAGCGCCTGGTTTTCGGCGCCGCGGGCGAACTTGTCGGTCAGGCGCGAGCGCAGCACCGGCACCACCGCCAGGCTCAGGCCCAGATACAGCGGCAGCGACGCCAGCACGATCAGCGTGAGCGGCACGCTGTAGAGCAGCATCACGGCGATGAACACGACTGAGAACAGCACATCGAGCAGCAGCGTGAGCGCGCTGCCGGTCAGAAAGCTGCGGATGTGCTCGAGCTCGCGCACGCGCGCCACCGAGTCGCCCACGCGGCGCGCCTGAAAGTACGCCAGCGGCAGCTGCACCAGATGCCGAAACAGCCGCGCGCCCAGCTCCACGTCGATGCGGCTGGTGGTGTGGCTGAACACGTAGGTGCGCAGCGCGCTGAGCGCACTTTCGAACACCACCACGATCACCAGCCCGATGACCAGCACGTCGAGCGTGGTCAGGCCGCGGTGCACCAGCACCTTGTCCATCACCACCTGAAAGAACAGCGGGCTGATCAGCGCAAACAACTGCAGGAACAAGCTGATCAGCAGCACCTCGCCGAGCAGCCGGCGGTACTTCACCAGGCTGGGCACGAACCAGCTGAAGTCGAAGCGCGCCAGCTCACCGGCCAGCGAGGCGCGGCTCGCGATCAGGATCAGCTCGCCTGTCCAGCGCGTGGAAAACGCCTCCAGCGGCTCGATGGCGGGGCCTGCGCCCGGTGCCGCAGGGTCTTGCCACAGCACCCGCTGGCCGTCGCATTGCGCGAGCACCACGACGCGTGGCCCGCCAGATTCAACTTCGGCGTGCAGCACAGCCAGCGCGGGCAGCGCCGCGAGGCTCAGGCGATCGGCGGTGCTGCGACTGCGGCGGGCCTTCAGCCCCAGCTCGAGCGCCGCGAGCAGCAGGTCATCGGGGCCGGGCGCGTGATGCGCCGACCAGCCCATCTGGTGCGCCAGCGTGGCCGCATCGGCCGCCACGTGGTGCAGCCGGGCCACGATGCACAGCGCCTGCAAGGCCGGGTGGGGCGCTGCATCCGCAGCCACCGGTTGCGGTGGCAACACCGGCTCGGCCGCCAGCCCCTCGATTTCGGGAGTGACCCAACTCGTTTGCGCGTGCGTTGACATGCCGTGCCCTCCCCGAAAACCATGTGGTGGCTGCGGAGGACAGTGTGTTCAAGCTCTGGCCGGCGGGAAATCCCCCCGATTGGGGATATGGGGCAGCGCAAGTGATCGGGTGGAACCGGTCGGCAGGGTCGCCAGAAACGAAAAACCCGGCCACCGGTGCCGGGTTCTGGGCAGCTCTGGTATGCGTTACTGCGCTTGGCGGCGCCGTGCCACGAAGCCCACGGCAAACAGACCAGCGAGCATCAACGCGTAGGTTTCGGGCTCCGGCACGGCAGCGACCAGCGACACGTTGTCGAGGGAGCCGCCATAGGTATCGGCAGTTCCGCCGGCGGCGAACTTCAGGGTGTCCCACCCACCCGTGCCGGTGACATCAAATTCGAATTGCTGCCAAGCGGTGCTGTTCGAGCCGCTCACCGAGCCGGTATTGTTCTTCAGCAGGTTACCGTTCCAGTAGACATTGATGTCGTTCGACGCCGATGCAACGTTCCCTCGCGGCGAGTACCAGTAGCTCAGGTGGTAGATCCGGCCGACATCGGTGTCCACGGACTGCGAGATCCAGCTGTTGCAGCAAGGGGAGGTGTGGGTGTTTCCGGTGAAGTAGCCATAGTGGCTGTCGAGCTCGGCAAAGATGTTGCCGTCCTGCGCGCTGCCCGCCACGTTATGGCGCAGTTCCACACCGTGGGTGGCATCGGCTTGCCAACCGTTGAGGTATTTCGAACCGTGGGAAGAGTTTTCACCCTCGACCACGGTCCAATGACCGCTGTTGATGGTCGTTCCGGTGTACGTCTCGAAACTGCCGTTGGTGATCAGGTTGGAGGTGGGAACCGCCTGCGCGGCCAGTGGCGCGGCGATGGCAAGGGTGACGGCGAGGGTGCGAAGCGAAATCATGGTGAGCCTTTCAGAGCTGCTGTTCAGTCGGATGGCGACTTGTCGGCGCCGTGACCGCAGTGTTCAGGAAAGGCTCTCGATCGGGCATCCCTCGATCACGGGGGATATGGTGGAACACCGTGATCTTTCGCACGGCTCCGGCGGCAGACTTTGCGCCGGGCCTGCCTCACTGCCCGGAAAACCATCGCGCGCCCGATGTGGCGCGGCGCTGGCAATTCAACGCTCCGAGGTCCGGGGGCGCACGACGGTGGCCTGCGTCAGGCCCGGCTCAGCTCGCTCAACTGACCTGAATCGAGCTGTTCGATCATCAGGGTCAGCACGGCGGCGTTCTTCTCATCTTCGGCGTCGTTTCTGGCATCCACCAGCACATCGCGGATGTCAGCGGCCGCGACCAGTTCCATGTCCCAGTCTGGGAACAGGCGCTCGCGCGATTCTTCGAACTCGCTGAGCAGCACGACGTTTTCGTGACGTGGGTCGGCGTGAATCGTGGACATCAGTCGAGCCACGTTCTTGCGCGGACCTTCGATCCACTGGAAAAAGATGCCGCTGCCGAACACCAGCAGCCCGGTGATTCCGTGCGCGGGATTGAACAGCCTTGCCGATTCCAGGATGCGGTTCACCGCAGCGTGATCCACGCCTGAGGTGGCGCGGCTGCAGTACACCACGTTGAAAAGCAGCGGAGGAAAGTGGCCGGCGAGCGGCTCATCGCCTTTGAGGATGTGAATGACGCTCATGGGACGGGTTTCTCCAAAAAGCGCAACGCAGTCATATCCGCGTGCTGCCGCGCGCCGAGGGTAGCGCATCCACGTGCGGGGGGCACAGCACCACGCCAGCGGTGAGCAATCACGGGTGCTCGCCCGTCGAATTGAGATGCTTGCGCACGCGGTGCATGAAGAACCACACCGCCAGCACGATCGGCACCACGGCCAGACCGGTGACCAGTTCGTACTTGATGGGCAAACCGGCCTTTTCGGCGGACTTGAAGACGTAGCCGAACAGGCCCGTGGCGTAGTAAGCGATCGCGGCGACCGAGAGGCCTTCCACCGTTTCTTGCAGGCGCAGTTGCACGGCGGCGCGCTCGTTCATCGCCCCGAGCAATTCCTGGTTCTGCCGCTCGCGGTCGATCTCGACCCGGGTGCCCAGCAACGCACTGGCGCGGCTGACCCGTTCGGATACCGACTTCAGGCGCGCGTTGGTGGCATCGCAGAAATTCATCGCCGGGTCGAAGCGCCGCTCGAGAAATTCAGTGGGTGTTTGCAGCCAGCCAAGTCGCGATTGCCGAAGGTCGTGGAGGTTTTGGCGAACCAGTTCCCGGTAGGAGCGCGCCGCATCCAGCCGGTAGGCGCTGTAGGTCGACATCTGCTCGATCTCGGCCGACAGACGAATCACGTCTTGCAGGATCTCGGGTTCCTCGCTGGCCGTGGCGATGTCCATTCGCGCGACCAGCCCCGACAAGTTGGTTTCGATTTCGCGCAACACATTGGTCAAGTCACGGGCCTCGGGATAGGCCAGCATGGCCATCATCCGGCTGACCTCGATGTCGATGATCCGCTGAACGGAGCGGCCCAACTGGTGCGGACGGGTGTCTCGACCGATCAGCAAGAACCTGCCGAAGCCGGCGTCATCCAGCTGGAAGTCCGAATACATCTCGGCGGCGTTGTCCATGATGGCCGCACCGATCAATCCCCCCGACTCCATGCCATCGTCTGTCTTGAACAGGCGATCAGCCCGGGCTTCATTCGCGCCCGATGCGTCCTCGGCCAGCACCGCCAGCCGCAGTGCGGCGATCACCTGCCCTGTTTCGCTCGCCAGCAGCGTTTCCACCAGACGGTCTGCGTCGTTGGGGCTGAAGGGCTGCTCAGCATCGCACTCGGATACGTAAGCGGTGTACTCGTGGTACTCCCGGCGCCACTCCCAGCGCAGACGCAGCGCACCCACCTGTGCCGCGAAGTGGACGTCGCCATCTGCTGGAGGTTCGACGCCGTGCGCTGCGCAGAAGTCCAGCAGGGCTTGCGGGCAGGCACGCGTTTGGCCTGAATGAACCATCGCGACATGTGCCATCGCGTGCGGAACCGTGATCGAAGGCCTCGGGCGGCCGTGAGTCTCGTGGTGCAGCTCGGTGCGAAGCGGGTGCGAGTTCATCATGGGTGCCGGTTGCGTTGGTTGACGATCAGGTGGGCGGTTGAAATCCGCGCGCCATTCGATTCAGCAATAGCCGTGCCGCACTGGGCCCGACCGAAGATTCGGGTTGTCGATCGTGGGACCGCCGGGCACAAAAAAGCCGCCCCGTGGGACGGCTGACTTGCCGCGCTGTTTTTATGGTGCCGGAGAAAGGAGTCGAACCCTCGACCTTCTCATTACGAATGAGCTGCTCTACCAACTGAGCTACACCGGCGAAGCCACAAATTATAGGGTGCGGGGTGGGGTCAGTGGGCCTCTTGGTGATAGCGGGTCACGCGTTCGACTTCGTTCTTCGAGCCCAGCATCACGCTCACGCGTTGATGCAGGGCGTCGGGTGCGATGTCGAGGATGCGTTGCTCGCCGTTGGTGGCAGCACCGCCGGCCTGCTCGACGATGAAACCCATGGGGTTGGCTTCGTACATCAGCCGCAGCTTGCCGGCCTTTTCAGGCTCGCGCTTGTCCCACGGGTAGATGAAGATGCCGCCGCGGCACAGGATGCGGTGCACGTCGGCCACCATGCTGGCGATCCAGCGCATGTTGAAGTTCTTGCCGCGCACGCCGTCCGTGCCGGCCAGACACTCGTCGATGTAGCGCTTCATGGGCGGCGCCCAGTGGCGCATGTTGCTCATGTTGATCGCGAATT
>CANGBT010000139.1 GCA_947452135.1 Burkholderiales bacterium | reverse complement strand
TGACCACGCACGAGTTCTATCCGAACGGCATTTCGACCTCGCTGCCGTTCGACATCCAGCTCGCCGCTGTGCAATCGATGCAAGGCCTTGAGAACGCGCACATCCTGCGCCCCGGCTACGCGATCGAGTACGACTACTTCGACCCGCGCGCGCTCAAGGCGAGCTTCGAGACCAAGTCGATCCGCGGGCTGTTTTTCGCTGGCCAGATCAACGGCACCACCGGCTACGAAGAGGCGGCGGCGCAGGGCTTGTTTGCCGGCCTGAACGCCGCGCTGCAGGTGCGTGAGCGCCCGGCCTGGACGCCAGGGCGCAGCGAGGCTTACCTGGGCGTGCTGGTCGACGACCTCATCACCAAGGGCGTGACCGAGCCTTACCGCATGTTCACCAGCCGCGCTGAGTACCGGTTGCAGCTGCGCGAGGACAACGCCGACCAGCGCCTGACGGAGCACGGCCGTGAGCTCGGGCTGGTCGACGACGTGCGCTGGGCGGCCTTCAACCGCAAGCGCGATGCTGTTTCACGTGAAACACAGCGACTGCGCGAGACCTGGGTGCGCCCGCAAACCCTGGCGCCCGATGTCGCCGAGCGCTTGCTGGGCAAGGCGCTGGAGCATGAATACAGCCTGCTCGATTTGCTGCGTCGCCCCGAGGTGACGCACGACGTGCTGACCGAGGTGGCTGCCGCAGCGTGCCCGGAGTCGACAGTTTCACGTGAAACATTGCGTGGCGAGCTGGGCGTGGCACTGGCCGACGCGGTGATCGAGCAGATCGAGATCGCCGTCAAGTACGCCGGCTACATCGTCAAGCAGAACGACGAAGTCGAACGCGCTGCGCGCTACGAGCACCTGGCGCTGCCGGCCGAACTGGACTACGCCCAGGTGCCGGCCCTCAGCTACGAGGTGCGCCAAAACCTCAGCCGCCACCGCCCCGAGACCCTGGGGCAGGCCTCGCGCATGTCCGGCGTCACGCCCGCTGCCATTTCGCTGCTGCTGGTGCACCTGAAGAAGGGCCGCTTTGCCGGGTTCGCTGATGCGACCGGCAGCACCCGTCACGGTGAGCGTGGCTCGCCGAGCCTGGCCGATGCCGCCTGACGCCATGACCGAGCATCCGCTGCGGCCTGCGCTGGAGTCCACGCTCGCCGAACTCGGTTTGCAGGCGCCGGTTGATGTGCTGCTGGCGTATCTGGATTTGCTGGCGCGCTGGAATGCCACCTACAACCTGACGGCGGTGCGCGACCCGCAAGACATGCTGCGCCAGCACCTGGCGGACTGTCTGGCGGTGGTGAAGCCTATGTCGCGCCAGTTGGGGCAGCCGCCCGGCGGTGGGGCAGAGGCCACGCCGCGAGCGATCCGCGTGCTCGATGTCGGCAGCGGCGGTGGCTTGCCCGGCGTGGTGCTGGCGGCGATGTTCCCGCACTGGCAGGTGGTGTGCGTGGACACCGTCGGCAAGAAAGCCGCCTTCATCCGGCAGGCCGCCGCCGAGCTGGGGCTGCGCAACCTGAGCGGCGAGCACGCCCGGGTCGAAGCGCTGCGCGGTGCGCCGTTTGATGTGATCACTTCGCGGGCGTTTGCTTCGTTGGTCGATTTCACCCGACTCAGCCGCTCGCTGCTGGCGCCGCAGGGCGTGTGGATGGCCATGAAGGGCAGGGTGCCCACCGAGGAGTTGGCCGCGTTGCCGGGCGACATCGAGGTGTTTCACGTGGAACCGCTCAGCGTTCCCGGCTTGCAGGCAGAGCGTTGCCTGGTCTGGATGCGACTGCGCACCGTGCCCACGAACCCCACCGCCGCAGTTTGACGGCGGCCGATCGCGGCCAACCACGTTCATTTGAGGGCCTGAGCGGCTCGCATTCGCCCTTCGGGTGGCGCGCCCGGTTTCTATAATCTGCCCTTGCCTCCCGGCCGGCCCGGCACTCACCGAGTGCTGCGCAGGGCGGCCCCTTACCCTTAGCCCGACATCTCCGCCATGGCTCGAGTTTTCTGCATCGCCAATCAAAAGGGCGGGGTCGGCAAGACCACCACGACGGTGAACCTGGCCGCCGGCTTGGCCCGGGTGGGGCAGCGCGTGCTGGTGGTCGACCTCGATCCGCAGGGCAACGCCACCATGGGCTCGGGCATCGACAAGCGTGCGCTGGAGTTGAGCGTGTACGACGTGCTGCTCGAAAGCGCGACCATCGCCGAAGCCCGCCAGCGCAACGACAAGGTCGGCTACGACGTGGTGGGCGCCAACCGTGAACTGGCCGGTGCCGAGGTGGAACTGGTCGATCTGGAGCGGCGCGACCGGCGGCTCAAGGGTGCGATCGCCACCGCCAATGACCAGTACGACTTCGTGCTGATTGATTGCCCGCCGTCGCTCAGCATGCTCACGCTGAACGGCCTGTGCAGCGCACACGGCGTGATCGTGCCCATGCAGTGCGAGTACTTCGCGCTCGAGGGGTTGTCGGACCTGGTCAACACCATCAAGCAGGTGCACGCCAACCTCAACCCCGATTTGAAGATCATCGGCTTGCTGCGGGTGATGTTCGATCCGCGCATCACCTTGCAGCAGCAGGTCAGCGAGCAGCTCAAGACGCACTTCGGCAACAAGGTGTTCGACACCGTGATCCCGCGCAACGTGCGGCTGGCCGAGGCGCCCAGCTACGGTCTGCCCGGCGTGATCTTCGACCCGTCGTCCAAGGGCGCTCAGGCCTTCGTGGCCTTTGCCCAGGAAATGGTCGGGCGGATCGACTTGATGTGAGCGCTCGCTAGCGGCCCATCTGGGGCCGCTGCGACATCAAAGGCCCAGTGCCTCGTCCACGCCCAGGTGCACGTTCATCGCTTGCACGGCCGCGCCGCTGGCGCCCTTGCCCAGGTTGTCGAGCCGCGCCATCAGCAGCACCTGGCTGTCGCTCGCGAACACGAACAGGTCGACCCGGTTGGTGTCGTTGCACGCTTGCACATCGAAGAACCCGTGGGTCAGCGTGGCCGCGTCGCACAGCGGCATCACCCGGATGAATCGCTCGCCGGCGTAGCGCTGCGTCAGTGCGGCGTGCAGCTCGGCAGCACCCACCGACGCGCCCAATTGCGAGCGGTGCAGCGGCACGCTCACCGTCAGCCCCTTGTAGAACGGGCCCACGATGGGCATGAACACTGGCGGTGCGGTCAGACCCGTGTGGGCCTTCATCTCGGGCAGGTGCTTGTGTGCCAGCGCCAGTGCGTAGGGCCGTGGTGCGGCCAGCGGTTGGTATGCCGGCGCGGTGGTGCCGCCCGGGGCGATCGTCGGGCCTGCGGCCTCGTAGTCGGCGATCATGCTTTTGCCGCCGCCCGAGTAGCCGGTGATCGAGGTGGCCGTCACCGGCGTGTCGGCCGGCAGCACGCCGGCATCGACCAGTGGGCGCAGCAGCAAGATGAACGCGCTGGCGTGGCAGCCCGGGTTGGCAATGCGCTTGCTGGCGCGGATGGCCGCGCGCTGCTGCGGTGCCAGCTCGGGCAGGCCGAAGGCCCAGCCCGGCGCCGTGCGGTGCGCAGTGCTCGCGTCGATGAGGCAGGTGTTGGGGTTGGTGATCAGCGTGGCCGCCTCGCGCGAGGCGGCGTCGGGCAGGCACAGGAACGCCACATCGGCCGCGTTGAGCAAGCGGGCCCGCTCGGCGGTGTCCTTGCGCAGTTCGGGGTCGATGCGCAGCACTTCGATGTCATCGCGCTGGGCGAGATACTCGTGGATGCGCAGCCCGGTGGTGCCTTCCTGGCCGTCGACGAAGATGCGGTGCTTCATGGTGCTTCCCCCTGAGGTGGACCGCGAGGATAAGCGAGCAACATGACCCAAGACCGTGCCACCGCCTCACAAACGCAAGCCGCTCACCGCGCGGCGGCGCCGTTCGAGCGCGTGCTGCTGCTGCCCGGTTGGCAGGATTCCGGTGCGGCGCACTGGCAAAGCCGCTGGGAAGCCTTGCACGGGTTCCGCCGCGTGCAGCAAGACGACTGGCTGTGGCCGCGCCGCGGCGACTGGCTGGCACGCCTCGACGAGGTGCTGCTCGAGGACGAAACCCCGGTCGTGTTGGTCGCGCACAGCCTGGGCTGCCAGATGGTCGCGGCCTGGGCGGCGCATTCAAGGCACACGGCACAAGTGCGCGCCGCTTTGCTGGTCGCACCGCCCGACATCGAGCGCGACAGCGCGCCGCCGCAGGTGCAGCGCTGGTCGCCGATCGTGCGCCAGCGGCTGCCCTTCGCGAGCATGGTCGTGGCCAGCAGCGACGACCCGAATTGCGATGTCGCGCGCGCAGCGGGAATGGCCGCCGACTGGGGCAGCCAGTGGCTGCTTCTGGGCGCGCACTGGCACCTCAACGGTGAATCCGGTCTGGGCGACTGGGAGGACGGCCTGGCGCTGCTGCGCTCGATGAGCTAGCCGCCCGGCAGCCCGATGCCAGACAATCGGCCGATGGTCACCAAGAAACCCAAAGGCCTCGGCCTCGGCCTCGAAGCACTGCTCGGCCCCCGCGTCAAGGATTCCTCCGACGGCTCGCCGTCCGACGCCGATCGACCGCCCAGCGTGCTGCGGCTCGACCAGTTGCGCCCGGGCAAGTACCAGCCGCGCACGCGCATGGACGAAGGCTCGCTCTATGAGTTGGCCGAGAGCATCAAGGCGCAAGGGATCATGCAGCCGATCCTGGTGCGCCGGGTTCACGATGCCGACGCCGCTGCCAGCAGCGTGCCCCAGTACGAAATCATCGCCGGCGAGCGCCGCACTCGTGCTGCCAAACTGGCCGGGCTCGACGAGGTGCCTGTGCTCGTCAAGGACGTGCCCGACGAGGCCGCCGCGGCGATGTCGCTGATCGAGAACATCCAGCGCGAGGACCTCAACCCGCTCGAAGAGGCGCAAGGCCTAAAGCGCCTGACCGACGAGTTCGGCCTGACGCACGAGCAAGCCGCGCAGGCCGTGGGCCGCTCACGAAGCACCGCGAGCAACCTGCTGCGGCTGCTCAACCTCGTCGAACCGGTGCAGCAAATGCTGATGGCCGGTGACATCGACATGGGCCACGCGCGCGCGCTGCTGCCGCTCGACGGCGCGCAGCAGATCTTGCTGGCCACCGAAGTCATTGCCAAAAAGCTCAGCGTGCGCGAGGCCGAAAAGCTCGTGGCCCGCTCTGGTGACAGCGCCCGGCAAAAGCCGGCTGCGCGCGTGGCGGCGGCCAAGTCGCGCGACCTACTGCGCATCGAGCAGGAGCTGTCTGACACGCTGACCGCACGCGTCGAGGTGCGGGTGAAAAAGCGCACCGCCCGCGGCGAACAAGGCGAAGTCGCCATCAGCTTCGGCTCGCTGGAGGAGTTGAACGGCTTGCTCGACAAGCTCGGGCTGCCGGCACGTTGACGCAGCAGCGCCCATGGCCCCGGCATGAGCCGGTCGTAAGTGCGCCGAAGCTGTACGTTGAATGCTCTTGAGGAGAAGATGTTGACTGATGTGCGCGTGTTGGTGATTTCCGGAAGCTCCCGCGAGGGCTCGTTCAACCGCCAACTGGCCGCGGTCGCCGCAGGCCTGGCCGCCCAAGCCGGCGCCATGGTGACGACGGTCGACCTGCGCTCGCTCGAGCTGCCGATCTACGACGAAGACCTGCTGTCGCAAGGCGCACCCGAGGGCGCGCGCCGTCTGGTGCGGCTGTTCGCCGAGCACGACGCGCTGCTGCTGGCCACGCCCGAATACAACGGCTTTCCGACGCCGCTGCTGATCAACGCGCTGGATTGGGCTTCGGTGATGCCGGCTGCCGACGGTCAGCTCTCGGGTTCGGCCGCGTTCGGTGGCACGGTGGCCGGCCTGTTGAGCGCGTCGCCCGGCGCTTTTGGCGGTCTGCGCAGCCTGCTGGCCACCCGGCAGTTCCTGCAGATGAACCTGGGCATGCTGGTGGTGCCCGAGCAGTTTGGTCTGGTGCGTGCCGATCAGGCGTTCGGTGCCGCCTCGGCCCTGGTCGACGCGGCGTCACTGGCCGGCGTGGCTCGCGTGGTTGACGCCGTGCTGCGCACCGCGCGCGCGCTGAAGGCCGCCCGATGAAAACCCCCTGGTTGCCCGCACCGTTTCCCGTTCCCCAGGGCTTTGCGACCGATCGCCTGAGCCTGCGCCCGCTGACCATCCATGACGTGATCAAGGACTACGACGCGGTGATGAGCAGCCGCGAGCAGTTGTGGGGCCTGTTCGGCCCGGGCAGCGACTGGCCGCTCGAGACCTTGACGCTCGAGCAGGACCTGATCGACCTGGCCTGGCACCACAAGGAGTTCCAGCTGCGCACCTCGTTCACCTACACCGTGCTGTCGCCCGATGGCGCGCAGGTGCTGGGCTGCGTCTACGTGATGTCGCCCACACGCGATGACCGGGATGCCGACGTCTACCACTGGGTGCGCACCAGTGAGCTGGCCGGCGGGCTCGATGAACACCTCGCGCAGCGGCTGGTGAAATGGTTCGCCGAGGTCTGGCCGTTTGAGCGCGTGGCCTACCCGGGACGGTCCGATCCGCACGCGCATTGAGTCGCGTTGGCTGAGGCGATGAGCACGCGATGAAGGCTGCTGCCCTCACGCATGGCACGGCGCATCGGCCCTTCGATAATCACGGCCTTGCCGGCTGATCCTGAAGGCACCTTCCGGTCGCCGCGTCTCAGCCCCCTGCCCTCATGCCCGCTTCATCAGACCACTCCTCCTCGCGCTCGCCATCGCCCAACGCCACCTGGCAGCAGCGCAGCCTGGCCAGCGTGTGGCACCCGTGCACGCAGATGCAGCGTCTGGCCGAGGTGCCGCCGATCGCGGTGGCGCGCGCCCACGGCCCGTGGCTCGAGGACTTCGAGGGCACGCGCTACTTCGACGCCACCAGCTCGTGGTGGGTCAACTTGTTCGGCCACGCCGATGCACGCATCAACGAGGCGCTCAAGCAGCAGCTCGACACGCTCGAGCACGTGATGCTCGCCGGCTGCACCCACGCGCCGGCGGTCGAGCTGGCCGAGCGGCTGTCGGCGCGCACCGGCCACGCGCTCGGCCACACGTTTTTTGCCAGCGACGGCGCTTCGGCTGTCGAGATCGCGCTGAAGATGAGCTTTCACAGCTGGCGCAACCGAGGTCTGGGCGACAAGCGCGAGTTCGCCTGTCTGCGCCACGGCTATCACGGTGAAACCATCGGCGCGCTGGCGGTCACCGACGTGGCGGTGTTCCGCGACGCCTACGACCCGCTGCTGATGCGCTCGCACGTGGTGATGGCGCCCGATGCGCGGCAAGCCGAGCCGGGCGAGTCGCCCGCC
>CANGBT010000138.1 GCA_947452135.1 Burkholderiales bacterium | reverse complement strand
TTGCCTTCGAGGTCGACGATGCGCAGGGTCTGGCCCTTCTTCACGATCTTGGCCCACGGGTCGCCGGCCAGGCAGATCTCGTCGATCACCGCAGCGGCGGGGTTGAGCGTGCTTTCCACGGTGGCGGACATCACAGGAAGCCCCTTTCGGTGTTGATGAAGCCGCGGTCGTTCTCGGCGCAGTGGCGGCGGCAGATGTCGTCGGCACCGGCGGTGCCCGAGCGCCAGGCGGTCAGGCCCACCGGCGTGGGCGCGTAGGTGGTGGTCGGATCGAGCGGGTGCGGTGCGGCCGACAGCACCACCAGCACGTTCATCTCGAAGCGCACGTCGACGTGCTGGCCGGCCGCGCGGTGCGCCGTGTCAAAGCGCAGACGGCCGGCGGCATCGGCCACCGCCTTGCTGAAGAAGTTGACGTTGGCGACCAGGTCGCGCTTGTCGAGACCCCACTTGCCCAGCTCGACCACGAAGCCGTCGTGCCCGTTGCGCTGCATCGCGTTGCGGTGCTGCTGGTAATTGGCCTCGCCGAAGCGCTGGCGCGACGTGGCCGCGTCCATCACGCCGCACACCGTGTCGTGCCAGCCGCAGCTGTCGTCGGGAATCGAGCACAGCACCCGACCCATGTCGGAGTACAGCGCATGGCCGCGTGTGAGGTGCGCGGTGTGCTGCGCCTTGAGCGTGTCGGGCATGTTGTAGCGCTCGGTTTTTTCTTCCTGGTTGAAGAACAGCGCCGACACGTTGGCGCGGCCTTCCAGGTCGGTCAGCCGCAGCGTGGTGCCACGGCGCAGCACGCCCGACCAGTGCGCACCACCGGGCAGCGTGTCTTCCCACAGCACGAGCGCAGGCGAAAACGGCGTGGAGTGATCCGGCACCGCAGCGCGGGCCAGGGGGGTGAGGGTGTCGAAGCAGGTTTGCATGGGCAATTTGGTTTCAACGACGGGTTGATGGAGTGAGTGGTGCGTGGGAAGAGCCGGTTGCGCAGCAGGCCGGGGGCAAGGCGCCGGATCCGCTTCGCGATCGACGCCCTGACCGCAGGTCAGGGTGCCCTGCGCGGCTCACGGCACGAGGCGGGTGCGCAAACTCGCCCTGCGGGCTCAGACATGCGCGCCCGACCGCGCTGCGCGCGGCAACCTCGCACCGCTGCGCTGCTCGGCGTCGCCCGAGGCGCGACTCCAGCGCCTCACCCCCGACCTGCCGAACCGCTGCGGTCGAGCCCGTTCGGGGTGAGCGCTCGGCGGCCCGTGGGCGCAGCCGAGTCGCGCAGGGTGTCGGGGTCGGGGCGCGTGCGCCCCAGGTCCGCATGTCTGAGGCCGTGTACCCACGGCCGAGTTTGCGGACCTGCCCCGAGGCCCGAGCAACGCAGGGCACCCCTCGCGACGCGAGGGGCCAGCCGTCGGGCCGCTGAGCGCTCACGCCGAACGGGCGGTCGCTCGTTAGCAAGACCAGCGGCAAGCCAAACACGCCAGCATGCAAGGAAGACATCTCAGAACGCCTCGCTTTGCTGGCTGAGCTTTTCGAGCAGGTCGAGGTCGGTGGCCATGCCCGAGCTTTCGCGGATGCTGGCGAGGATCTCGGCGCGCAGCTCGCGAAACGGCACGCTGTGCTTCATGTCTTGCTGGCGGCGCGTGGGCAGCGGCACCAGCTGGATGCGGTCGATGCGACCCGGACGCGGTGCCATCAGCACCACGCGCTGGCCCAGATAGATCGCCTCGTCGACGTCGTGGGTGACGAACACGATGGTGGTCTTTTCGATGCGGTGGATGTGCAAGATCAGGTCATGCATCACCTCGCGGGTCTGCGCGTCGAGCGCACCGAAGGGCTCGTCCATCAACAGCACCTGCGGGCGGCCCATCAGCGCGCGGGCAATCGCCACGCGCTGCTGCATGCCACCCGACAGCTGGCTCGGGTAGGCGTGGGCGACCTTGGCCAGGCCGATCAGGTTGAGCAGCGCCTCGGCGCGCCCCGAGGCGGCTTCGACATCGGATGAGGACAGGTTCTCGCGCTTGATCTTGAGCAGCCGGCTGAACTTGATGTTTTCCATCACCGTCAGCCACGGGTACAGGCTGTAGTGCTGGAACACCATGGCGCGGTCGGCGCCCGGGCCGGTGATGGCCTGGCCGTTGCACAGCACCTCGCCCGAGCTGTGGTGCTCGAGCCCGGCCAGGATGCGCAGCAGCGTGGACTTGCCGCAGCCCGAAGCGCCCACCAGCGTGACGAACTCGTTGTCGCTGATCGACAGGTTGATGTCTTGCAGTGCCGGCGGCGTGCCGGCCGGGGCGCCGGTGAACACCTTGCCGACGTTCTTGATCTGCACCTTGGGGACGGCGATGACGGAATGATTGGACATGGCGGCTCCTGGGCTCAGCGCTTGAAGTGCATGTAAGGGAAGGCGCGACGGTGCAGCCAGCGGAAGGCCTGGTCCATCAGCAGGCCGATCAGCCCGATCAGCAGGATCCCGGCGAAGATGGTGTCGGTCTTGAGGAAGCGCTGCGCCTTGAGGATCGAGTAGCCCAGCCCCGAGTTGCTGGCCACCAGTTCGGCCACCACCAGGTACGTCCAGGCCCAGCCCATGGTGATGCGCAGCGTGTCGAGCATGGCCGGCTTGGCCGACTGCAGCAGCACCAGGCGGATGATTTCGCCGCGGGTCGCGCCCATGGTCTGCGCCGCCTCGATCTGCGCGGTGGGCACCAGGCGCACGTTCTCGGCCACCATCAGCACCATCTGGAAAAACGTGCCGATGAAGATGATGGCGATCTTGGCGCTCTCCTCAATGCCGAACCACAGCATCACCAGCGGAATGAAGGCCACCGCCGGCATGTAGCGGATGAAGTCGGTCAGCGGCTCAAGCAGGGCCTCGACGGGGCGGAACGCACCAATCAGCAGCCCCAGCGGCAACGCCAGCACGGCCGACAGCGCAAAGCCCGCCACCACGCGGTACACGCTGATGCCGGTGTCGGCGATCAGTTCGTCTTCCATGAGCCAGGAATGCATGCGCTCGAGCACCGACCACGGGCCGGGCAGGAACACCGTATCGACCCAGCCGCTGGCCGAGACCAGCCCCCAGGCCACAAAAGGCAGCACCAGACCGAGTGCGGCAAAGGCCCAGTACTGGGCGCGCGACAGCCGTCCCGCGATGGCCCAGATGCCGGGCGCCGGCGGCAGCACGGAAGTCGCAGGACGCGGGGCGATCGGGCCGCTTGAGGGATCGGAGGTGGGGGCGGTGGTGGTCAACGCAGACTCCAGTGGTGGCAGGGCAAATCAAGCAACATGAGAGGGGCGCGCGTCACCACCAACGGCAACTGCATCCTCCCGGGCTTTTGTCCCTCCGTGGAGCCGCCCAACCACTGCGGCCGACCGCTCTCGGACCAGGCCACCCGGTGCTCGCACCGGGCACGGAACCCTAGCTGTCTGGTTGATCAAGCAGCGCCGCTTGCGCGGAGCGCCTCTCTCAGGCCATGGATCAGCAACTTCGGTGCCACCGTCTGACGCACCAATCTGGGGCGCCACCAAAAGGGCGCCCACTGCCTGTGCGGTTGCACCGGGAAAGCCACGGCACGTGCCGCACGCGCCGGTTTGCACGGACAATTCACACCTGTCTCGAAGGTGCGGCATCCGCGCCGACTGCTCGTCGTTTCATCTGCCCGACATGGCCACTCGAAACCCCAAATCCACCACGCCTGCGCCGGGCGCTCAAAAACTGCGCCAAACCCAGGCCGAGTACTCGGCTCAGCGTCCCGCCTCTGCCGCCGGCACCAAGTCGATGATGTCGAGCGCCAAGATGTACGTGTGCCGCCGCTGCCACGCCAACTTCAAGACCGGCGACGGCAAGCCTGACCTGCGCATGCCCGGTCTGGGCAAGTGCAACGCCTGCGTGGCGCTCGCTGCGGCGGCTGCCGCTGACACCCCCAAGCCCGGGTCGACTTGACCGACACAGCCACGCCTTCGCCGCGTGCCGAAGGCGCCGGGCCGTCCACGGCGGTGGTGATCGGCGCGTCGGGTGGCGTGGGCCGCGCGCTGTGCGAGCAGTTGCGCGACGATGCGCGCTACACGCAGGTGCTGGCGCTGGGCCGGGCCTCGGGCGACGCCACCCGCGCACTCGATATCGAGCTCGACATCACCGCGGAAGCCAGCATCGAAGCCGCTGCCGCGCAGATCGCCCGTGCCGTGGCGCACAGCGGTGCCGCGCTGCGGCTGGTGATCGACGCCACCGGCTTTTTGCACGGCAGCGGCTTCGAGCCCGAAAAGACCTGGCGCCAGATCGACGCGGCCCACATGGCGCACGCGTTTGCCGTCAACGCCATCGGACCCGCCTTGCTGATGAAGCACCTGTTGCCGCTGCTGCCACGCAGCGGACGCGCGGTGTTCGCCAGCCTGTCGGCCAAGGTCGGCAGCATCGGCGACAACCGGCTGGGCGGCTGGTACAGCTACCGCGCCTCGAAGGCCGCGCTCAACCAGCTGGTGCACACCGCAGCCATCGAACTGGCGCGGCGCCAGCCGCAGGCGATCTGCGTGTCGCTGCACCCGGGCACGGTGGCCACGCGGCTGTCGGGGCCGTTCTCGAAGTCGGGGTTGGAGGTGCAAACGCCCGCGCAATGCGCCGAGCGGTTGCTGGCCACGATCGACGGCCTGAGCGAGGCCGACAGTGGCGGGTTCTTCAACCACCGCGGCGAAGCGCTGCCGTGGTGAGCGGCGGCCCGGCGGCGATCACCGCGGGCCGCGACCGGGCAGGGCTTACTGCTCGACGAACGCGCGCTCGATGACGAAGTCGCCGGGCGTCGAGGTGTTGCCTTCCTTGAAGCCGCGCACTTCCATCATGGCCTTGAGGTCACGCAGCATCTCGGGGCTGCCGCAGATCATCACGCGGTCGGTTTCGCAGTTGAGCTGTGGCAGACCGAGGTCGGCGCACAGCTTGCCGTTGTCGAGCAGCGTGGTCACGCGGCCCTGGTTGACGAACGGCTCGCGCGTCACCGTGGGGTAGTACAGCATCTGGTTGGTCACCATCTCGCCGAGGAACTCGTGCGCCGGCAGCTCGCGGGTGAGGTAGTCGTGATACGCCAGCTCCTTCACCTCGCGCACGCCGTGGATGAGGATGACCTTTTCGAAGCGCTCGTAGGTGTCGGGGTCGCGGATGATGCTCAGGAACGGTGCGACGCCGGTGCCGGTGCCGATCAGGTAGAGGTTCTTGGCGGGCAGCAGGTAGTCGATCAGCAGCGTGCCGGTGGGCTTCTTGCCCACGATGATGGAGTCACCCACCTGGATGTGCTGCAGCCGCGAGGTGAGCGGGCCGTCTTGCACCTTGATGCTCAGGAACTCGAGGTGCTCCTCGTGGTTGGGGCTCACGATGCTGTACGCGCGCAGCAGCGGCTTGTCGTTCACGCGCAGACCGATCATCGTGAAGTGCCCGTTGGAAAAGCGCAGGCTCGGATCGCGGGTCGTGGTGAAGCTGAACAGGCGATCGGTCCAGTGGTGGACGCTCAGCACGCGCTCTTCGTTGAATGCACTCATGGAGTCAGCAAGGTTGGGTGTTGGGACAGCGGGGGATTTTCCACCTACGGCGCAATGCTCACCGCCGCGCCTTCGCGCAGCATCGATCCGAGCGACATCACGACCTTGGCGCCGGCGTCGAGCCCGCTGCGAATGACCACGTCGCGCTCGGCGGTGCGGTCGACCTGAACGGCCAAAAAGCGCAGCTTGCCTTGCGCATCAACGGTGGCCACATGCGGCTTGCCGTCGCGGCTGAGCACGGCGGCCGCGGGCACGCGCACGCCGCCCAGGCTGTTGACCTCGAAGGTGGCCTCGCCGCGCAGCCCGGCGGGCACGCGCAAGTCGGCATTGGGCAGCGCCAGTTCGATGCGCATGGTGCCGGTGGCCGCATCGATGGCGCCGGAGCGCCGGCGCAAGGTGGCGTTGAAGGTCTCGCCGGGAAACTCGCGAAAGGCGAGCTTGACCGCCGCGCCCAGCGGCACGTCGATGGCCGCCGACTGCGGCACATCGACCACCACGCGCAGCTCGTTCAGGCGCGCCAGCCGCAGCAGATAGGCGGCGGCGTCTCCGCCCTCGCCCGACACACGGTCCCCGCGCTCGACCAGCCGCTCGGTGATCACGCCGGCAAACGGCGCGCGCACCTGCTGGAACTGCTGCAGCGCTTCAAGCCGCTTGACCTCGGCGCGTGCGGCGGCCGTGTCGGCGCGCGCCACCGCGAGGGCGGCCACCAGGCTGTCGAGGCTGCCCGGCGACAGGAACTGCTGATCGACCAGCGGCCGGGCGCGATCGAGGTTGAGCTGCGCGAGCTGCTCGCGCGCTGCGACCTGGCCGAGCGCGGCCTTGGCGCGTTCGAGCGCCTGATCGGCCTCAGGCGCGGCAATGCGCAGCAGCAGATCGCCGGCGTTGACGCGGTCGCCCAGGTCCACGCGCCGCTCGGCGACGGTGCCGCTGGTGCGCGCAAAGATGCGCGCTTCTTCGGCGGGCGCTGCGCGCGCGGGCAGGCGCAGCATGAGCTTGATCGGCGAGGCGGTGGCGATCACCACGTGCACCTGCGGCGCCGACGCTGCCGAAGCGGCGCTGGCGGCGGCCTGGGGCGCAGAGGCGCCTTGGGCCTGCGCCGCGCCATGGGCCAGCAGCGCGCAGCCGATCAGCGCGGCGAGGAGCGGTCGGGCACAAGGGGTGGCGCGGTGTCGGGTCATGGTCGGGAGTCTCATACGGTGGTTTGGGCGCCAGCCTCGGCGGGGTCCGCGCGGCGCGCTCGGCCGAGCCGCGTGAACAGCAGCGGCACCAGCACCAGCGTGGCCAGCGTACCCAGCAGCAAGCCGCCGATCACCGCGCGGCCGAGCGGTGCGTTTTGCTCGCCGCCTTCGCCCAGGCCCAGCGCCATCGGCAGCACGCCCAGGATCATCGCGGTGGCGGTCATCAGCACCGGGCGCAGCCGGGTGCGAGCCGCGGCGATGGCGGCGTGGCGCGGCGAGAAGCCCTCGGCCACGCGGTCACGCGCAAAGCTGGTGATGAGCACGCTGTTGGCGGTGGACACGCCCACCACCATGATCATGCCCATCAGCGCGGGCACGCTGAGCGGCGTGCCGGTGAGCCACAGCCCGAGCACCGCGCCGCACAGCGCCAGCGGCAGCGCGGCCATCGCGTTGAGCGGCAGCAGCCACGACTGGAAGTTGACCGCCTGCACCAGAAACAACAGCACGATGGCCAGCAGCAACCCGCTGGCGAGCTCGCCGTAGGCCTGGTTCATGGTTTGGCCCTGGCC
>CANGBT010000137.1 GCA_947452135.1 Burkholderiales bacterium | reverse complement strand
CCGTTCGATCGATGCGATTCATCAGCCTCGCGTTGGCCCTGCTGATCGTGCTGGTGCATGCCGAGTTGTGGTTTGGCAACTCGGGCGTGCCACGCATGCTCGAGTTGCAAGCCAAGCTGGAGCGGCAAAAAGCGGTCAACGACGAGGCGCGTCACCGCAACGAGCAGCTCGCGGCCGAGGTCAGTGACCTCGCCGAGGGTCTGGAGATGGTCGAGGAAAAGGCGCGCTACGACCTGGGCATGGTCAAGCGCGACGAGATCCTGGTGCAACTGACGACCACCGGCGCCACCAAGTAGGCGCACGGCGTTGCCGTGCGCTCAGTTGAGCGCGCTCGATCCCGGCGCCTGATGCACCGAGGGTGTGAACACCTCGCCCACGTCGACCGCATCGAAGTGGTACTTCACGCCGCAGAAGTCGCAGCCCACTTCCACCCGCTCCTGCTCGGCAACGATGGCGTCGACCTCGGCGCGTCCCAGCCCGATCAGCATGCTGCCCACGCGGTCGCGTGAGCAACTGCAGGCAAAGCGCGGACCGGCACCGCCGGCCAGCGCCGGGAAGCTCAGCAGCGGCTCTTCCCAGAACAAGCGCCGCAGCACGGTGGCGGCATCGAGCGTGAGGAGTTCCTCGCGCGTGAGCGTGCCGGCCAGCATGGCGATGCGGTTGTAGGCCTCGTTCAGGCCGATCTCGTCCTCGTTGCGCTGGCCCAGATTGCCCGCGCCTTCAACCGGCAGCCGCTGGATCAGAAGACCGGCGGCCACGTCGTCGTTGGCGGCCAGGATCAGCCGGGTGTCGAGCTGCTCGGACTGCAGCATGTAGTGCTCGAGCACCTCGCTGATTTCTTGCAGCGGCTCGCGCCGGTCGCCGTGCAGCGCGACCACGCCCTGATACGGCTGTTGGCCGGGAAAGCGGTCTTTCGGGTCGAGCGTGATCGAGCAGCGACCCTGGCCGCGCACGTTGACCAGCGCCTCGAGCTTTGCGTCGGGTGCCACCTCGCCCACCACCTTGGCGGTGACGCGAAACGCCAGATCCGACTGCACCTCGGCCACGGCCAGCTTGACCGGACCATCGCCATACACCTGCAGCACCAGCGCGCCTTCGAACTTGATGCTGGCTTGCATCAACGAGGCGGCCGCAGCCATCTCGCCCATGAGCACGCGCACCGGTTGGGGAAACGAATCGTTCGCGCCGGTGCGCCGCTGCAGCACCTCGCGCCAGCTGTCGGTCAGGCGCACCAGCATGCCGCGCACGGGCAGGCCTTCGAAGATGAATTTATGGAGTTCGCTCATCCGGGGTCAGTCGATGCGCACAAGGCTGTTCTTGAACTGCTGCGCCTTGGCCACGTAGCTCGCCGCGCTGCGCAGCAAGCCCGCGAGCTGCTCGGGCGTGAGCTCGCGCGCCACCTTGGCAGGCGCGCCGATGATGAGCGAGCCATCGGGAAATTCCTTGCCTTCGGTGACCACCGCGCCGGCCGCCACCAGGCAACCCTTGCCGATGCGCGCACCGTTGAGCACCACCGCCTGGATGCCGATCAGCGAGCCGTCTCCCACCGTGCAGCCGTGCAGCATGGCCTGATGGCCCACGGTGACGTCGTCGCCCAGATGAACCGGGGAGCCCACGTCGGAATGAACGATCGCGCCGTCCTGGATGTTGCTGCGGCATCCGATGTGCAGCCGCGTGTTGTCACCGCGCAGCACCGCGCCAAACCACACGCTGGCCTGATCGCCGAGGTGCACGTCACCGATGACCTGGGCGCTGTCGGCGACCCAGGCGGTGCTGTCAATCGAGGGAAGGGTTTCACCGAGACGGTAAACGGCCACGTGGGTGCTCCTGAGGGTGAAGTCGATAATTCTAGAGATGCCCCCTGCCCCTGCCGCCGTGTCTGCAGCCGATTCGCCGGTGTCGCTGCGGCAGCGTGCGTTCGAGTTGTGGCAACTGAGCGATGCGCCGCTCAAGGCGCAGCTCACACGTGCGCTATGGGAAGCAAAAGACGCCCATGCGCTGCACCCCGAACTGGTGGTCGATGCGCTGGCCGCTTCGCTCGCGCCCGGACGGCCTGAGAGGCCTGAGCTGGTGCCGCCCAAGGACGTGCCTTCGCGCACGCCGTTCACGCTGGAAGGTCGCGCTGCGCTGCTGCACGCCATCGCGCACATCGAGTTCAACGCCATCAACCTGGCGCTCGATGCGGTGTGGCGCTTCAACGCCATGCCCGAGGCGTTCTATCTGGATTGGCTGAGCGTGGCCGCCGAGGAGGCGCTGCATTTCACCTTGCTGCGCGATCACCTGCTGACACTGGGCCACGACTACGGCGACTTCGACGCGCACGCCGGGCTGTGGCTGATGACGCAGCGCACCTCGGGCGATGTGGTGGCGCGCATGGCGCTGGTGCCGCGCACGCTGGAAGCACGCGGACTCGACGCCACCCCGCCGCTGCAAGACAAGTTTGGCCGAGCCGGTGACGCCCGCGCGGTCGAGATCCTGGGCGTGATCCTGCGCGACGAGATCGGCCACGTGGCCATTGGCAACCGCTGGTACCGCTGGCTGTGCGAGCGCAACGGGCTCGATGCGCTGGCGCACTACCAGTGGCTCGCGCAGCGCTATCAGGCGCCGCGCCTGCGACCGCCGTTCAACCTCGACGCGCGCCGCGCCGCAGGCTTCACCGACGAGGAACTGGGCGCGCTGCAGTGATCGGACGGACGCGCGGTGGCGCGTCTCAGGGCGACGGTGCAGTGGCAGGCGGCGGCGCAACGGCGGGCGTCATGTGCACCACGCGCTGCGGGTACGGGATCTCGACGCCGTTGTCGTTGAGCACCTGCAGCACCGCAAAGTTGACCTCGGAGCGCACGGCGTCGATGCCGTTTTCCGGGTCGACCATCCAGAAGTGCACCGCCAGGTCGAATCCGTCGGGCGCGAAGCCCATCAGCCGCACCGCGGGCGCTGGAAAAGCCACCACCCGGGCGACCTTGACCACGGCGGCCTCGATTTGCGGCAACAGCGAGCGCAGGTCGGTCCCATAGGCCACCTGCACGCCGGCGGTGATGCGCTGATCGGCCAGCGAGGAGTTCTCGACGCGCTGCGTGATCACCATCTCGTTGGGCACGATGGCCTCGCGGCCGTCGCGTGCGCGAATCAGCGTGTAGCGCGTGCGGATGTCGGTGATGCGGCCCTCGAAGCCGTCGATCTTGACCGTGTCGCCAATGCGCAGCGAGCGCTCGGCCAGGATCACGAAGCCGCTGATGTAGTTGGCCGCGATCTTCTGCAGACCGAAGCCCAGGCCCACGCCGATGGCACCGCCCAGCACGCCCAGCGCCGTCAGGTCGATGCCCACCGCGCTCATCGCGAACAGCAACCCGATGAACAGCAGCAGCGAGCGCACCACGTTCGCGGCGAGCTTCTCGATGGACAGGTCGCCGCCGGTGCGGCGCAGCAGTTTTCGCTCGACGCCGGAAGCCGCCCACAAGGCCAGCACCATCACCACGCCGGCCGTCAGCAGCCCCTGGAGGAACCGCCGCAAGGTGATCTCGTGGTTGCCCATGGCCCAGCTGATGCCGTCCATCGCCTCGAGCATCAGCGGCAGCGCGCCCGTCACCCACAGCACCGCAGCCAGCCACACCATCCAGGCAAAGCTGCGCTCGACAGGACGCATCCATTGCGCCTTGGGGAACGACGCACGCAACACCAGCACCGTGGTGCGGGTCAGCACCAGCGCCACCAGCACCGGGATCGCCAGCCTGAGCACGGCCGGCGTGAGCGTGTCCACCAGCAACAGCTTGGCCGCGAGGACCAGCGGCAGCGCCAGCAGCGGAAACAGCACGCCGTCGTGAATGCGACGCCCGAACCAGATCGAACCCTCCTCAGCCTGCTTTCCGCGCAGCACACGCACGGCCAGCCAGGCCAGCCCCAGGCACGCCAACATGGCACCGAGCTCGACCAGCGCGCTTGGCTGCTCGAGCGCGACCATCAGGCTGCGCAGATCGGCGGCATCGATCGGGTGGATCATGGCTGCTCCTTGTGCGCCTCGGGCCCGTCGACGCCGGCCAGCACGCGCAAGTGAGCGGCCACGCTGCGCCCGAGCGCGCTCAGGTCGTAGCCGCCTTCCAGGCACGACACGATGCGTCCGCCCGCATGGCGCTCGGCCACGGCCATGAGGCGGCGGGTGATCCAGGCGTAGTCGGCCGCCAGCAGACCGAGTTGGCCGATGGGGTCTTCGCGGTGCGCGTCGAAGCCGGCCGAGATGAAGATCATCTGCGGTGCGAATGCCTCCAGCCGCGGCAGCCAGTGCGTCTCGATCAGCGGCCGCAAGGCAGCACCGGTCGTGCCCGCAGGCACCGGCAGGTTGACCATGTTGTCGCCCATCGGCGTGGTGCCGCTGTACGGGTACTGCGGGTGCTGGAAGAAACTGACCATCAGCACCCGCTCGTCGCCGGCGAGGATGTCTTCGGTGCCGTTGCCGTGGTGCACGTCGAAGTCGACCACCGCCACGCGCTGCAACCCGCGCACCACCAGCGCGTGCCGCGCGGCGATGGCCACGTTGTTGAAAAAGCAAAAGCCCATGGCCTGCGCGCGCATGGCGTGGTGGCCGGGCGGGCGCACCGCGCAAAACGCGTTCGCCAGCTCGCCGTCGATCACGGCATCGGTGGCGGCCACCGCGGCGCCGGCGGCACGGCACATCGCCGCCCAGGTGCCGGGGCCGGCCACCGTGTCGGCATCGATCTCGATGCTGTTGCCGCTGGCGGCCAAGGGCGACAGCCGCCGCTGCAACTCGGCCACATAGGCCAGGTCGTGAGCGAGCTCGACATCACTCAGATTCACCAGCGGGGCCTCACGGGGCTGCAGCGCGATGTCCAGACCGGTGGCAATCAGGTGATCGGTGATCGCGTCGAGCCGCTCGGGGCACTCGGGGTGACCGCCGCCCATGCGGTGCGCTCGGCAATCGGCATGCATGAAAAGGCCGGTGGACATGGTGGATTTTCGGGAAGTTGCTGCGAGGGTGTCTGGGTTAAGGTCGCCGCCATGAACACCGAACTGTCCGAAAAACTCACGCGGCTGACGGACCAGATTAGCACGATCATCGTCGGCAAACGCCCTCAAATCCGCGACTGCGTGGCGTGCTTGCTGGCCGGCGGACACCTGCTGATCGAAGACGTACCCGGCGTGGGCAAGACCACCTTGGCGCACGCGCTGTCGGTGTCGCTGGGGCTGCGTTTTTCACGCGTGCAGTTCACCGCCGACCTCATGCCCACCGACCTGATCGGCGTGAGCGTGTACGAGCGTGCTCGCGAGTCGTTCGTGTTCCACCCCGGGCCGGTGTTCGCGCAGGTGCTGCTCGCCGACGAGATCAACCGCGCCGGGCCGCGCACGCAAAGCGCGCTGCTCGAGGCGATGGAAGAACAGCAAGTCACCGCCGATGGCGAAACACGCGAGCTGCCCCGCCCGTTTTTCGTGATCGCCACGCAAAACCCGAGCGACCAGCTCGGCACCTACGCGCTGCCCGAGTCGCAACTCGACCGCTTCCTGATGTGCATCACGCTGGGCTACCCGGATCGCGCCAGCGAGCGGGAACTGCTCACCGGGCTCGACCGGCGCGACGCCGTGCAGCAGCTGCACGCGGTGATGACGCCCGCCGAGCTGATCGAAGCGCAACGCGCCGTGCTGGCCGTGCACGCCTCGAGCGCGCTGCTCGATTACCTGCAGTCGCTGATTGCGGCCACCCGCTCGGGCGCGTGGTTCGTCGAGGGACTGAGCCCGCGCGCAGGCATCGCGGTGCTGCGCGCGGCCAAGGCGCACGCGCTGCTCGACCGTCGCGACCATGTGGCGCCCGACGACATCCAGGCGATCCTCGTGCAGACTGCCGCACACCGGCTGGTGCCCCTGCCCGGTGCCGGACGCGGCCGTGCAGAACAGGTGCGCTCGATGATCGAGGCCACGCCGCTGCCGTGACAGGCACGGGCGGCATCTCGCGGAGCTGGAGGAGCCGGCTCGACGGCTGGTTCGAGCAGCGCTCTCCGCGCAGCGACAGCGTGCTGCTGACCCACCGCAACGTGTACATCGTGCCGACCAAGGCCGGGCTGCTGTACTGCTTCACGCTGGCCGTGCTGCTGGTCGCGTCCATCAACTACCAGCTCAATCTGGGCTACTTGCTGACCTTCTTGCTGGCGGGCAGCGGACTGGTCTCGATGCACATGACGCATGGCACGCTGCGCGGCCTGACGCTGCACCTGCGTCCTGTGCAGGCGGTGTTCGCCGGTGACAGCGCCACGCTCGAGGTGGTGCTGTCCAGCGCCGACCAGGCGCGCTACGGCATGGGGCTGCGCCTGAAGGCCGCCCACGCCTCGACGCTGAGTTACGCCGACGTGCCCGGCGGCGGCCAGGCCGTGCTGCGCGTGGGCTTCGTGCCCACCCTGCGCGGCCGCCATGCGCTGCCCGCGCTGGTCGTGGAAACACGCTTTCCGCTGGGGCTGTTTCGCGCCTGGGCGGTGTGGCACCCGGCGATGTCGCTGCTGGTGTACCCGCGGTGCGAGCGTCCGGCCGGCGCGCTGCCGGCCGCGCGCGCCGTGTCGGGTGGCCCGGGGCGCGCGCAGGCCCCGAACGGCAGCGAATTCGAAGGCGTGAGAGCGTACCGGCGCGGCGACCCGCCCAAGAGCATCGCCTGGAAGCAAGCCGCCAAGACCCTGGCCAGCGGCGGCGATCTGGTCAGCCGCGATCACCAGTCGCGCACGCAACAGCAGCTGTGGCTCGACTGGCAGACCTGCGGCAGCGCGAGCGCTGAAGCGCGCCTGTCGCGTCTGGCGGCGTGGATCGTTGAAGCCGAACGGCGCGATGCCGCCTGGGGCTTGAGCCTGCCCCGGTACGAACTGCCGATGGGACAGGGGCAGGCCCACCGGCAGCGCGGCCTCGAGGCGCTGGCGCTGTGGACAGCATGAGCGGCGACACCACGCAGCCTTTGGCGGCGCCCGCACAGCCGGCGGCGACACCGCGCCGGTGGGCCTGGCCGACCTGGGGCCACCTGCCCCGCGAAGCGCGCGACACGCTGTTCTTGCTGTGCCTGATCGGCTGGACGGTGCTGCCGCATCTGTTTCACCTGCCGCTGTGGTGCGCGGCGCTCACTGCGGCGGTGCTGCTGGCGCGCGCACGGCTGGCGCTCAACGCGGCGGCGCTGCCCGGGCGCTGGACGCTGCTGGGGGTGCTGGTGCTCGCCGCGGGGCTGACGCTGTGGTCGTTCCAGACGCTGCTGGGCAAGGAGCCGGGCGTGGCGATGGCGGTGTCGCTGATGGCCATCAAGACGCTGGAGCTGCGTGCGCGGCGCGATGCGTTCGTGGTGTTTTTCCTCGGCTTTTTCCTGATCCTCACGCAGTTCCTGTATTCGCAAAGCCTGCTGGTGGCGCTGGCGATGCTGGTGTCGGTGTGGGGCTT
>CANGBT010000136.1 GCA_947452135.1 Burkholderiales bacterium | reverse complement strand
GTGCTCGACTGGAAATCCAACCACCTGGGCGACGGCCCCGATCAGTACGGCCAGGCGCACCTGCATGCCGCCATGACCGGCAACGGCTACCACCTGCAATACCTGCTCTACACGGTGGCGGTGCATCGCTACTTGCAGCAGCGCATGCCGGGTTACCAATACGACAAGCATTTCGGGGGCGTGCTGTACCTGTTCGTGCGTGGTGTGCGCCCGGGCTGGCGCGATGCGGCTGGCGCGGCCACTGGCGTGTACGCGCACCGACCCACGCTCGACATGGTGCAGCGCCTGTCGGACCTGCTTTGATTGACCAGGCGATCCGCATGAACACCCCGCAAGCCACGACGACCTCAGGCGCCGAGCAACTCGCGCAAGGCTTTGCGCTGCACGTCGAGCAGTGGCTGCGTCGGCAAGGCCGCGACGCCGCGACCGTCGACACGCTGCGCCACGCCGCTCGGGCGGTGAGTCTGGCCACCAGCGACGGCCATGTGTGCGTCGCTCTGGCTGAGGTGGCCGCCGCGATGGCGAACGGCATCAGCGTCGACACGCTGCGCTCGGCTCTGCTGAGCTCGGGCGTGGTGGGCACACCGGCGGCGCCGGGGTCGCTGCCGCTGATCCTCGATGACCAAAACCGGCTCTACCTGCACCGCTACTTCAACTACGAGCAGCGCCTGGCGCGCCGGCTGATGCGTGCGGCCACCGCACCGCCGTGCGCGGTGAGCGAGGTGGCGCGCACACAGCTCCAGGCGCTGTTCGAGGCCAACGGACCGCGCACCGGCGGCGCGGCCGACTGGCAAAAGCTGGCCGCCGCGCTGGCCTTGCGCCAGCGTCTCACCGTCATCAGCGGCGGCCCGGGCACCGGCAAGACGACCACCGTGGTCAACCTGCTGGCCTGCCTGATTGCGCAAGACCCGGGCTGCCGCATCGCGCTGGCCGCGCCCACCGGCAAGGCGGCCGCACGCATGCTCGAAGCGCTGCGAGCGCGCGCCGAACACCTGCCGGGCGACATCCGCGAGCTGCTGCCCACCGCCTCGTTCACCATCCACCGGCTGCTTGGGGTGATGCCCGCCGGCGGCTTCGTGCACCACGCGTGCAACCCGCTGGCCATCGACGCGCTGGTGGTCGACGAGGCGTCGATGCTCGACCTGTCGCTGGCCACGCAGCTGCTCGAGGCCGTGCCCGACACCGCTCGCATCATCTTGCTGGGCGACAAGGACCAGCTCTCGGCGGTGGAATCGGGCGCGGTGTTCTCGGAGCTGAGCGCCGACCCGGGTCTGGGCGACGCCTGCCGGCACGATCTGGCCGAGTGGTGCGGCCTGAGCGCCTCACAGATCACACCGCCACCCGCCAGCCAACCCAGCGCGCTGCAAGACGCGGCCGTGTGGTTCAACCAGAACTTCCGTTTCGCCGCCGACTCGGGCATCGGCCGGCTGGCCGCCGACATCAACCGCTCGCGCGCCGATGACGCCGTCGCCTGGCTGCGCGAGGGGCAAGACACCTCGGTGCGCTGGCTCGACGACAGCGGCGCGGCACCCGGCGAGCTCACGCTGCGCGAGCTGGCAAGCGGCTATGCGCCCTACCTCGAGGCGGTACGCCGCGACCCCACCGACCATGCCGCCATCACCAGCGCCTTCGATGCCTTCCGGGTGCTGTGCGCGGTGCGCGAAGGCCCGCGCGGCGTGGTTGGCATCAACGAGCTGATGACGCGCCGCTCGCGCGAACACCTCGGCCTGGCGCCGCTGGGCCACCGCGATGGCGCCTCGGCCTGGTATCCGGGGCGCCCGGTCATGGTGTTGCGCAACGACCCGCTGCTCAAGCTGTTCAACGGCGACATCGGCATCGCGCTGCCGGCAGCCGGCAGCGACGGTGGCTCAACCGATGAGCTGCTGGTGTGGTTTCCCGAAGCCGGCGGCGGTTTTCGCGCGGTGGCGCCGGCGCGTTTGCCGGCGCACCAGACGGCTTACGCGATGACGGTGCACAAGGCGCAGGGCTCGGAATTCAACGAGGTGCTGGTGCTGCTGCCCGGCCAACGCAGCCGCGTCGTCACCCGAGAGCTGCTCTACACCGCGGTGACGCGGGCGCGCCAACGCGTGGCGGTCGCATCAAGCGCCGAGGTGCTCAAGGCTGCCATCACGTCGTCGACCACGCGCCACGGCGGGCTGCTGTCACGGCTGGCCGAAGTGGCCGGCCCAGCGGGCTGATTCAGCCGTGCGGACGGCTGTCGCTCAGGACGGGTTCCAGCGCAGCCAGACCCAAGCGCACAGGCTGGTACCGATGGCCCACAGCATCCAGGTCTCGGACACCGCATACGGGAACAGCATCAGCGCGAAGCCGGTCCACGTCAGGCTGGATTGCTCGGTCTTGCGGCCGCGCCGAAAACCGATGTAACCCGCAATGCCGAACACGATCGACCCCACGATGTACCAGACACCGGGCAGGGCCAGATCGAGCGATTCAAGTGCTGAAGATGCGTCCATGGCCAGATGTTAAGTTCAAGCCCCGCCACCACCGCGATGCGGCCACGTGTGTCCCCGGGTGTCGAGGGGTCACCGCACGCGTCGGCATGACCTGCAGCGCCTGCGTGTGCCGGTGCGGCGTTGTTTCTCAGCCGCCGACGGAACTCGCGGCTGCGAATGCGACCCAAGCGGTTCGTTCGTTCACTTTCACGGAGTCACACCACCCATGCTTGTTCCGACCGTTCGTCAATTGATGGTTGCCGCTGCCCTGAGCGTGTTCGTCTTGTCAGCCTCGGCATTGCCGAGCCTCGACGCCGTCAAGGCCGAGGTGCAAAAAGGCAATTACGCGCAGGCCCAGACGATGATGGAAGAGGTGGTCGCTGCCAAGCCGTCGAGCGCGCGCGCCCACTACATCTACGCCGAGATCCTGGCGCACAACAAGCGCTTCGACGAGGCGGCCCGCCAAGCCACCACGGCCGGCACGCTAGACCCGGCCATCGGCTTCACCGATCCGGCCAAGTTCAAGGCCTTTGAAGCGCTTCTCGAGCGCGAGCAGCGCGAGGCCAAGGCTCTGGCACCCGCTGCCCTTGCAGCGCCGGCCATGGTCGCGCGAGCGGCGCCAGTGCCTGAGCCGTCTTCCGGCATCCCGGGCTGGGTCTGGATTGCGGGGCTGCTGGCGTTTGGCGCGCTGGCGTGGTCGGCGTGGCGTCGGCCAACGCCAGCCGCAGCGAGGGCGATGCCCATGGCGATGGGCGGCGCACCGGCTGGTTTTCCGGCGGCCGGTGGTGGCTACGGCAACAACTACGGCAACGGCTATGGCCCGGGTGCCATGCCGCAGCAGGGCAGCGGGCTGCTGGGTGTGGGTCTGGCAGCCGCCGGCGGTGTGGCCGCCGGCATGCTGGCCGAGAAGTTGATGAGCGGAGGCAGCCACGAACCGATGGCCGCCGCAGCGTCAACGCCAAACCAAAGCGGTCTGGTGCCGGGCATGTTCGATGACGCCGGCGCTCAGTCGTCGGCAGCGTATGAGTTGCAGCAAGAACCGGTGGACTTCGGCAGCGGCGACGACTGGGGCGGCGATATCTCGGTCGGCGGGTCTGACGACTGGTAAAGCCTGCCGCGCTGCCGTCCGACTCAAGATGGGTCGAGCGGCAGCCAGATCTCGTTGCGGCGCATGAACCACAAGGTCCACGGCGGGTCGTAGCGCGAGTAGACCGGCGGGCCTGAGGCTTTCAGCCCGCCAGCCTTCAGCGCCGACTCCAACTCGCTCAGGTGCTCGTTGTAGTTGGCGTCAGACCAGAAGCCCGTGTAGCGGATGACCGCCACCTTGGTGGCAGGCACATCGCGCAACTGAACGCGGGGGTCGAGCGGCTGCGGCGCCGACTCGGCACTCACGCCCTTGGGCAACACAAACTGCACCCGGAAACCGCCGGCCGCCGCCGTCTGGGTCACGGGTGCGGTCATCTCGAGCTTCACCGGCTCGGGCGTCTGGGTGACGGGTGCCGTCATCTCCAGTTTTCGCTCGCCCTTGTTCTTGCCAAAGATGTAGGCCGCCAGCACGCGAAAGCCTGCGTTGCCGGCTTCGTCGGCCGGCGCGTCGATCAGCACCTCGGCCACCGCGTAGGGCTCGTACTGGCGGATCTCGATCTCGCCCAGGCGGCTCACCACCGTGTAGCCGGGTTCGGCGGTGGCGTGGCCGAGCACCGGCCAGATCAGCAAGGTCAGGACGATCAGCAGTCGGTTCATGGGCACTCGGTTTGAAGGTGGGCAGGGTGAGATCAGGGCTGGCGCACGCACAGCGCGCGCATGTGGAATCCGTAGTGGACCGACACCGTGGCGCGGTTGCCCTTGGACAGGCTCACGCTCCAGGCCTCTTCGGCGGCATATCGCTCGCGCGTCCACTGGCGCGCGCTGGTGAGCTTGAAGCCGTCCGGCACCTTGCAGTTCGATGATCCACAGCGCACGGTCGCGCTGGTGGCGCCGTCGTACAGGGAGTTCAGCTCGGCCACCGAGGGCAGCCGCCATGCATCGCCTTGGATCTTGCAGCGCAGCTGCGCCTGATTCCAGTCCACGTCGGCAGCGTTGTCCGACGCCGTCCACAGCAAGCCGGTGGCCAGGTTGCTGATCACCCCATCAGACACCGCCGCAAAGCCGACGCCAGCGGGCGCGCTGGCCGCAGCGTCCACCGCCACCGGATCGCCTTGCGCGTGCACGGCTCCGGCCAGCGCCAGCCAAAGCACCGGCAGGCCCACGGTGCGGCGCATCAGGGTGCGTGTCGAGCCACGCGAGAGGTTGGTCTTCATGGATTTTTCGGGTGTCACGCGAAGGAATGAAAGGTCGGGGCGGCCACGTCAGGGGATGTGCACCGATCGCCGGTTCCGCCGGTGGGCGGGAACCACCGCTTGGGTATACACCGGCGTCGCCGAGCCGCCGATGATGGCGCGCAAAATGCTAGTTCCGTGCACTTGTTTGAGGAGCCGAGATGCGACGCGTTGTGTTCAATCAAAAAGGCGGGGTCGGCAAGTCGACCATCACCTGCAATCTGGCAGCCATCGCGGCGCACCGGGGCCAGCGCACGCTGGTCATCGACCTGGACCGCCAGGGCAACTCCAGCCGCTACCTCGCCGGCGACATCATCGATGAGCCCGGCGCCGGCGCCGCCGAGTTCTTTGAGTCGACGCTCAAGTTCAGCGTGCGTGCGGTGGACACCGGCGAATTCATCATCGAAACGCCCTGGGACAACTTGCACCTGATGCCCGCCAGCGCCGCGCTCGACGAGCTGCACAGCAAGCTCGAGAGCCGCCACAAGATCTACAAGCTGCGCGACGCCCTGCTTGAGATGGCCGACGAGTACGACACCATCTGGATCGACACCCCGCCGGCACTCAATTTCTACACACAGTCGGCGCTGATCGCCGCGCAAGGCTGCCTGATCCCGTTTGACTGCGACGACTTTTCGCGGCGCGCGCTTTATGGTTTGCTCGACAGCGTCAAGGAAATCCAGGCCGACCACAACCCCGATCTGGTGGTCGAGGGCATCGTCGTCAACCAGTTCCAGCCGCGCGCCAGCCTGCCGCAGCGCACGGTGCAAGAGCTCATCGACGAAGGTCTGCCGGTGCTGCAACCGTACCTGGGCGCCAGCGTGAAGATCAAGGAATCGCACGAGTTGTCGTGCCCGATGGTCCACCTCGATCCGCGCCACAAGCTCACGCAGTCGTTCGAGGCGCTGTACGACTCGCTGAGTTGATCTGCCGGGTTGCGGCCCGGGCCGCCCGCCATCTACTTGCGCGCGGAGCAGGCCCAGTCGATAAGCAGCCTGAGCGGCACCATCACGATGGCCGCGTACATGGGAATGATGATGAACGCCAACGCTTCCTGAGCGTCGCGCCGTCCCGTCGGGAAGATCACGTCAGTCCAGTACACCCAGCTCGACAGCGCCAGGAAAGCAAGGCCGGCGATGTCCCAGACCCTGCGCGCCGCCGGGGGCCGACCGGGTGGCGGTGCGTGCCTGGCGAACACGATCCAGGGCGCCACCACCAGCAGCGAAAACAAGCACAGGCCCGGCGTGTTGAGGGGCTGCTTGGGCGTGGCGAAGTGAAAGAACATGAAGCCCACGAGGGCCACATGAACCAGAGCGCCGAACCATGCGACCGCATGCCGTTTGTCGAACATTCCCTTGAGGTCTTTCACAGCGGGTCTTCCTGACAAGAGGGACGGACCTGATCGATGGCGCCGGGGCTCAAACATTCCTGGTCACCCGATACACCGCGATGACCACGAACACCGCCAGCAAGGTGATCACCGCGCCGTTGTGCTGCAGCGTGAGCATGACGGCCACGCGGTGCACCACCTCGAGCTGAATGTTCGAGGCCTTCGCATTCTCGATGAACTGGTTGGCCATCGCCGTCAGCGCGATGCTCATGCCGGATGCGGCTCAGGCCGCCGGCAGGCTACTTGCGAAAGAGACAAACCAAGGCAATCACAAGCCTGATCGGCACCATCGCGATGAGCGCCAAGATGGGAACGAAAAAGAATACGAATCCTTGCTGAGGGTCCAGGTGACCCGTCGGAAATACCATCCTGGTCCAGTAGGCCCAACTCGACAGCGCCAGAAATACAAGGCCGACGATGTTCCAGACCCCGCGCGCCGCCCGGGGCGCAGCGGGCCGTGGTGCGAGCAGGGTGAACGCGATCCAGGGCACCGCAACCAGCGCGGAAAGGAAGAACAGGCCGGATGTGTCGAAGGGCAGTGCGGGCGTGGTGGCTTTAAGGCACACCAAGCCCACAAGTGCCACATGAACCAGCACGCCAAACCCTGCGACCGCGTGGCGTTTTTCAAAAAATTCCGCAACGAATCTCACGGTGAATTCCTTTTCATGATGAGCCGTCGATCGCGATGCAGCGCTGAACGTCGCGTGACCGCGGTGAAAGAGCCGCGCTCAAGGCGAGGCGAGGTACTTCGCCGATTCCAGGCCGTGCGGGCCGAAGCGCACTTCGCACGCACTCGGGCTGTCTTGCGGGCCGGCCATGCGCGGGGCTTCGATGAGCATGCGCCCATCGTCGGCAGCCTCGACTTCGTAGCCATGTTCTTCGGCCTGCGATTGCACGTCGCCAGTTGACGATCCGGGCGCCAGCGATTCGCAAAACGCGGGCAGGTGGCGAGCCGCGAAGAAGAACGGCCCGAAGCCCACGGCGATGCCGCCGGCCATCAGCAACACCATCCCGCCCATCAGCAAGCGGCCGATCAGGCGGCGCTTGGCATCGGGCAGGCCGAACAGCAAGGGGCGTGGTTCCATGGGCCTCATGTTATCGAGCAGGGCGCACCTGATCGACGGCGCGGTGGCTCAAACAATGCCGGTCAACAGATACACCGCGATGACCACGAACACCGCCAGCGTCTTCAGGCAGGTGATGGCGAAGATGTCGCGGTAAGCCTGCCGGTGCGTGAGCCCCGACACCGCCAGCAAGGTGATCACCGCGCCGTTGTGCGGCAGCGTGTCCATGCCGCCGCTGGCCATGGCGGCCACGCGGTGCAGCACCTCGAGCGGAATGTTCGCGGCCTGAGCGTGCTCG
>CANGBT010000135.1 GCA_947452135.1 Burkholderiales bacterium | reverse complement strand
TTCAACGACACGGTCGAATACAACATCGCCTACGGCCGCACCAGCGCGAGCCGCGCCGAGGTCGAAGCCGCCGCGCAGGCCGCGCACATCCACGCCTTCATCACCTCCACGCCCAAGGGCTACGACACCATGGTCGGCGAGCGCGGGTTGAAGCTCTCGGGCGGCGAAAAGCAGCGCGTGGCGATCGCACGCACGCTGCTCAAGAACCCGCCGATCCTGATCTTCGACGAGGCCACGTCGGCGCTCGACTCGGCCAACGAGCGCGCCATCCAGGAAGAGCTGCGCAGCGCCGCGCGCAACAAGACCGCGCTGGTCATCGCGCACCGCTTGTCGACGGTGGTCGACGCGCATCAGATCCTGGTGATGGAGCACGGGCGCATCCTCGAGCGCGGCTCGCACGCCGAGTTGCTGGCGCAAGAAGGGCGCTATGCCCAGATGTGGGCGCTGCAGCAAGCCGGGGGTGACAGCGCCGAAGACTGACGCCGCCGCGTCAGACCGGCGGGTTCAGATCGAGTGGCCAGCCGGCCAGCACCTCGTCGTCGACCAGATGCAACCGAACCCGCACGGGTGGGGGGCTCGGCCCGAAACGGCTCCGCAGCGCATCGTGCACCGCCGCGTGGAGGTCGGCCACCGTGGCGGCGCCCACCAGGATCGACTGGCCGTCGGCGCGGGCGAGGTAGCCGCCGTCCTGGGCCGCTGTCACCGTGAAGACGATGTCAGCCACGTTCACGCGTGGCCGGATGGCAGGCTTTGAAAGCGATTTCGGGGGGGGGGGGCACCTCCCGACGGTATCGACAGGTCCGTGGCGCCACCATCCCCCAAACGAGGGTGATCGTGGCCCGTGTCGCCCTGGAAGGCGATCGCCAGGCAGCCGTCATTCGCGGCCTCGGGCGCCGCCGGGCGGGCCACCGATCGCGACCACCCCGGGGTGGGAGAATTTGTCGCATGAGCCAGATCCCCACGCCCGACACCCTGACCCTCATCCGCCCCGACGACTGGCACGTGCATTTGCGCGACGGCGCGGCGCTGGCCACGGTGGTGCCCGACACGGCGCGGCAGTTCGCCCGCGCCATCGTGATGCCCAACCTCAAGCCGCCGGTCACCACCGCGGCGCAGGCGCTGGCGTATGCGGATCGCATCCGTGCGGCGGTGCCCGCGGGTATCGACTTCGAGCCGCTGATGACGCTGTACCTGACCGACCGGTTGCCGCCCGACGAGATCGTTCGAGCCCGTGATGCCGGCGTGGTGGCGGTCAAGCTGTATCCGGCGGGCGCCACCACCAACAGCGACGCCGGCGTGACCGACTTGCGCCACACCCGCCCCACGCTTGAGGCGATGCAGCGCCTGGGCCTGCCGCTACTGGTGCACGGCGAGGTGACCGATCCGGCGATCGATCTGTTCGATCGCGAGGCGGTGTTCATCGACACCCAGCTGATCCCGCTGCGCCGCGATTTCCCCGAGCTGAAGATCGTCTTCGAGCACATCACCACGCGCGAAGCCGCGCAGTACGTGGCCGAGGCCGGCGCGCACACCGCGGCCACCATCACCGCGCACCACCTGCTCTACAACCGCAACGCCATCTTCACCGGCGGCGTGCGGCCGCATTACTACTGCCTGCCCGTGCTCAAGCGCGAGGTGCACCGGCTGGCGCTGGTGGCGGCGGCCACCTCGGGCAGCGACCGCTTCTTCCTAGGCACCGACAGCGCGCCGCACCCGGCCCATCTGAAAGAACACGCCACCGGCTGCGCGGGCTGCTACACGGCGCTGTCGGCCATCGAGCTGTATGCCGAGGCGTTCGAAGCCGCCGGTGCGCTCGAGCGGCTCGAGGGCTTTGCGAGCTTTCACGGCCCCGACTTCTACGGCTTGCCGCGCAACACGCAGCAAATCACCTTGCGCCGCGAGACCTGGACGCTGCCCGAGTCGCTGCCCTTCGGCGAGGCGCAGTTGAAGCCGTTGCGCGGCGGCGAAACGCTGTCCTGGCGGCTGGTCGGCTGAAGCCTGCCGCGCCGCGTTGCCGCTCCATTCACCCCACAACCCCCACCGAACGGAACCCCATGGACCACACGACCCGCATTGCGCTGCTGATCGATGCCGACAACGTGTCGGTGGATGTGCTTCGCGAGGTGATCCACCGGCTGCAAGCCAGCGGTGACCGCCTGCAGCACCGCCGCGCCTACGGCAGCGTGCAAAAGGCGGGCGAGTTCGCCGAGGTCTGCCGCGACCACGCCATTCGCTTCCTGCCCAGCACCTTCGCCGGGCCCAATGCCACCGACATCGCGATGGCCATCGACGCCATCGAGCTGGTGCTGCGCCAGCCGGTCGACGAGGTGGTGATCGTGTCGTCGGACATGGACTACTCGCCGCTGATCGTGCGGTTGCGCGAGCTGGGTTGCCGCGTCACCGGCTACGGCCAGCAAGGCAAGTCGGGCCGCGACATCGGGCGCGACTACGAGTGTGTCTACGACCAGTTCAGCGTGATCGGCCCGGCCAAGCCGCGCGCTGCCGTCAAGCGCGCGCCGGCGGCTGAGGTGCGTGCCGACGAGCCGGTGGCGCCTGCATCGCCACGGGCGAAGGCGCCGCGTGCACCACGTGCGCCCAAGGGTCAGAAGTTGGCTGCAGCCGTTGCGGTGCCGGAGGTGGCGGTGGCGGTGGCGATACCGGTGCCTCGGCCAGCAGTCATTCCCGCTGCGCCTGTGCCTCAGGCGGCGGCGCCAGCGCGTTCTCGCACCCGCCGGGCTGCGGCCAAGGCGGCTGCGCCGGTGCCGGCGCCCGCAGCGACCACGCTGCCGGCTGCCGTCGAAGCCGTGCTCGAGGCCTGCCCCGGCCTTCGCGGCGGCGCGCTGGTGCGCCTGAACGGCGTGGCCAAGGCGCTGCGCGATGGCGGCTTGCTCAGCCAGAGCGGGCGCACGACCTCGCTGTTCAAGAAGCTCGAGTCGCACTTCGAACTGGTGCCGGCCGACAAGCCTGAGTCGGTGCGTTTCCTCGGGGCCTGAACACGCGACCGTGTCGGCCGGCCGCACGGTGGCGCTGAACGTCGACTGGAGCGCGCCGTGGCTGGCGCCGTATCGGCACCTCGGTGAGGCGATCGACGCGCCGTTGCGCGCCGGCGCTTCGGTGGCCGATGCGCTCAACGACGCGTTCGCGCAGCAACGGCGAACCGAAGGCGCCGCCCACGGCATCACCGTGCTGCAGCGCTTCGTGCCGCAAGGCGAGCTGCCCGATGGCACGGCCTACGAATCGCACATCGCGCGCACCGGCTGCGTGCCCACGCGCGACAACGCGCACGACTTGTTCAACGGGTTGGTGTGGCTGGCCCATCCGGCGCTCAAGGGTCGCCTCAATGCGCTGCATGCGGCGCAGATCGAGCGCGACGGCGTGGGCGCGCAGCGCGGTGCCGCGCGCGATGCGCTGACGCTCTTCGACGAGAACGCCGCACTGTGGCAAGCCCCGCCGGTGCTGGTCGATGCGCTGCGGCGGCGCGACTGGGCCGCGCTCTTCATCACCCATCGATCGTTGTGGAGTGAGTGCAAGCTCACGCTGATCGGCCATGCCCTGCTCGAAAAGCTGTTGCAGCCGCGCAAGGCCATCACCGCGCATGTGTGGGTCTTGGCGCCGGGGACTGACGCTTGGGCTGAGCCGTCAGCGGTGCCTGACACCGTGCTGCGCACGCGCCGCGGCTGGCTGGCGCTGCCGGTGCTCGGCGTGCCCGGCTGGTGGAACCTCAACGAGCAAATCGGGTTCTATGACGATGCATCGGTGTTTCGCGTGGCGGCGGCACCTCTTGAAAATGAGGGCACCGGCGCCACAACCGCACCATCCACCCGCTGATCGGATCAGCCCGTTGAAAGGAAGTACCCCATGAAACGCATCGCCCTGTTCTTGTTGACCAACGTCGCCGTGATGGTGGTGCTGGGCATCGCCGTGAACCTGCTCGGGCTGAACCGCTTCCTGTCGGCCAGCGGGCTCGACCTGGGCTCGCTGTTGGGCTTTTCGCTGGTGATGGGCTTTGGCGGCGCGATCATTTCGCTGCTGATGAGCAAGCCGATGGCCAAGATGTCGACCGGCGCGCAGGTCATCAACGACTCGCCCGATGCCACCCACCAGTGGCTCGTGCTCACGGTGTCGCGTTTCGCGCAAAGCGCGGGCATCGCGATGCCCGAAGTGGCCATCTACGAGGGCGCGCCCAACGCCTTTGCCACCGGTGCGTTCAAGAACTCGGCGCTGGTCGCGGTGTCGACCGGGCTGGTGCAGTCGATGACCCGCGAGGAGGTCGAGGCGGTGATCGGCCACGAGGTCGCCCACGTGGCCAATGGCGACATGGTCACGATGACGCTGATCCAGGGCGTGATGAACACCTTCGTGGTGTTTCTGTCGCGGGTGATCGGCTACGTGGTCGATCGCATCATCTTGCGCAACGACCGCGAAGGCCCGGGCATCGGCTACATGATCACCACCATCGTGATGGACCTGCTGCTCGGCGTGCTGGCCGCGCTGATCGTGGCGTGGTTCTCTCGCCAGCGTGAGTTCCGCGCCGACGCGGGTGCGGCCGGTCTGATGGGACGCAAGCAGCCGATGATCAATGCGCTGGTCCGGCTGGGCGGGCTTGAACCCGGCGAGATGCCCAAGTCCATGCAGGCCATGGGCATCAGCGCGCGTCCGGGCGGCCTGATGGCGCTGTTTTCGACCCACCCGCCGATGGAAGAGCGCATCGCCCGGCTTCGCGAGTCGGCCTGAGCAGCGCGGCGGCCGATAATCGAGCCGTGAAGCAAGCCAGACCGCCGCTGGTGCAAGGTCCCGAAAGGGCGCACTGGAGGAAGGTCCGGACTGCACAGGGCAGCGCAGCAGCTAACGGCTGTCCACCGCGAGGTGAGGATCAGAGCAACAGAGACGAGTCGAGACGGGGTTCCCAAATCGGGTGTTCTGTCAGCCGCCGGCGCAAGCCGGTGCCCCAAGTGGCTTGCCACGCAGGGTCGGGCGCAAGCCCGAGGCTGTCAGCCGCACGAGACGGGGCGTAGCCCCGGCTCGGGTGAAACGGGCAATCTCTGCGCGCAGCAACACCAAATAGGCCAGCGTTGATGTGGCTCCGCGGAGCTGGCGGGTAGGTGGCACCGAGCCGTGCAGCGATGCACGGCCCAGAGGAATGGCGGTCACGGCGCGCCGGTCGCAAGGCTGGCGCGCTGCACAGAATCCGGCCTATCGGCTCGCTTCACACTAATTTGGCAGTCGCCCGCTTGGCGGCTGCCCGGCCCGAACGGAACCGATGAACCCCGACGCATCCACCCTGTGGCCGCGGCCCCGCTGGGCGCTGGCCCTGCTGCTGGCGGGCCTGGCCTCGCTGGGCCCGTTTTCGATCGACACCTACTTGCCGGCGTTTGCCGGCATCGCGGCGTCGATCGGCGCCACGCCGGTCGAGATGCAGCAAACGCTGTCGGCGTACCTGTTCGGCTTTGCGGTGATGAATCTGTTCCACGGCGCGCTGTCCGACAGCCTGGGCCGCCGCCCGGTGGTGCTGTGGGGCATCGCCGTGTTCACGCTGGCTTCGGCGGGCTGCGCGCTGTCGCCCCACGTGGGCGCGCTGATGTTCTTTCGCGCCTTGCAGGGCATGGCCTCAGGTGCCGGAGCGGTGGTGTCGCGCGCGGTGATCCGCGACATGCATGCACCGGCCGACGCTCAAAAGATGATGTCGCAGGTCACCTTGTTCTTCGGGATCGCACCGATGATCGCGCCGCTGATCGGCGGGCTGCTGTTCGTGCACGTGGGCTGGCCGGCGGTGTTCTGGTTTCTGGCCGCAGTGGGCGCGGCGCTGTGGATCGCCAACCACCAGTTGCTGCCCGAGACGCTGCACCTGTCGCAGCGCCAGCCGCTCAACGTGCGCAACTTGCTGCGCGGCTACCGGCAACTCGGCGCCAGCCCGCGCTTCATCGCGCTGACGCTGGCCAGCGGGCTGCCCTTCAACGGCATGTTCCTGTACGTGCTGTCGGCGCCGGTGTTCCTTGGCGAGCACCTGGGCATGGCGCCCGAGCACTTCTTCTGGCTGTTCATCCTGATCATCCTGGGGATCATGAGCGGCGCGTTCGTGTCGGGCCGCATTGCCGGGCGGGTCACGCCGCGGCGGCAGATCCGAGATGGTTTTTTGATCATGCTGGCCGTGTCGGTGGTCAACGTGTCGCTGAACCTGGTGTTCGCGCCGTCGGCGTGGTGGTCGATGTGGCCGATCGCGGTGTTCTCGCTGGGTTGGGCGCTGATGACGCCGGCGGTGACGCTGCTGGTGCTCGATCAGGCCCCCGAGCGGCGCGGCATGGCCGCATCGCTGCAGGCGTGCATCGCCAGCGTGGCCAATGGCGTGGTGGCCGGGGTGGTCGCGCCACTGGTGATGCATTCGGTCGTGGCGCTCGCGCTCACCGCGATGGCGCTGATGGGCGTCGGCGGCTGTGCCTGGTTGTGGGTGCGCACCCGGCTGGCCGGGCAGCTCTGAAACCGGGCCGCAACCCGCTCAAGTCGTCCCGGCCGAGGCCGATACCTCCGTGAGAACCCTCGGGTTTGCAACGGAGCTTTCAACATGGTTCTTCTCTCTCATCGCGGTTCGGCAGACGTGTCCAGACAGGTGCTGCGGCTGTCGGTGGTCTGTGCGGCGATGGGCCTGTTGCCACTGGCGCAGGCCTCGTCGGCGGCCAAGGATGACGAGCACTCGACCGCATCGCACCATGCGGCGACGCCTGCGGTCGCCAGGCGCGCGGCGGCCGACAAGGCTGCGGCCGAGTTCGCCGACAAGGCCGACGCCGTGAAGACCATCTCCGCCGCCACGGCCGCCGCGGCGGCTGCCGATCTGGGCAATCCGGTGCCGCGCGCCAAGGCCCGCGATCCCATGGACATCATTCGTGAGCGACTGGCCACGCGGCTCGGTGCGGCCAGCGTCCGCCCGCCGTCACCCAACGCCGAGGTCAAGGTGGTCTCGAAGGAGCCGGGTGCCGGCAGCGAGTCCGCGACGCCGAAGGCGCTGCCCACCCGATTGGCTGCCCTCGCCCCGGGTTTGAGCGACGGTGCACTCGGCACCATGCATGCGAGCGCCCTCGGCAGCCGCGCTCCCGCGGCTGTCCACCCGGTCGGCAGTGCCCACTGGAGCTATGAGGGCGAAAGCGGCCCGGCGGCCTGGGCGCAGTTGAAGCCCGAGTTCGCCACCTGTTCGACCGGCCTGCGGCAAAGCCCGATCGACATCCGTGATGGCATCAAGGTCGAGCTCGACGCGGTGCAGTTCGACTACCGCCCCAGCGGCTTTCGGGTGATCGACAACGGCCACACCGTGCAGGTCAACGTGGCTGCGGGCAACACCATCGAGGTCACCGGCAAGCGCTACGAGCTGGTGCAGTTCCACTTCCACCGGCCGTCCGAAGAGCGCATCGACGGCAAGCCGTTCGACATGGTGGTGCACCTGGTGCACAAGAGCGTCGATGGCCGCCTGGCGGTGGTGGCGGTGCTGCTCGATCGCGGCAGCGCGCAACCCATCGTGCAGGCGGTGTGGAACAACCT
>CANGBT010000134.1 GCA_947452135.1 Burkholderiales bacterium | reverse complement strand
GGATCCACACCTGAGACGCGATCGAGTAGTCAGCTGCGGTGACCATGGTGACCGTGACCCAGTCGGTCACGTAGCCAGCGCCGCCGAGGCTAGGCGAGTTGAACACGCCGGTCAGCAAGGCACCCAGGATGCCGCCCACGCCGTGCACGCCGAACACGTCCAGCGAGTCGTCAGCGCCGAGCAGCTTCTTCAAGCCGGTCACGCCCCACAGGCAGGCAAAGCCAGCCACGAAGCCGATCACCAGCGCGCCACCCACACCCACGTTGCCGCAAGCTGGGGTGATGGCCACCAGGCCAGCCACTGCGCCCGAAGCAGCGCCGAGCATCGAAGCCTTGCCCTTCATGAGCGCCTCGCCGATGCACCAGGCCATCACGGCGGCTGCCGTTGCACCAAAGGTGTTGATGAAGGCAAGAGCTGCAAAGCCGTTGGCTTCGAGTGCCGAGCCGGCGTTGAAGCCGAACCAGCCCACCCACAGCAGGGATGCGCCCACCATCGTCAGCGTCAGCGAGTGAGGCGTGAAGGCCTCCTTGCCGTAGCCCACGCGCTTGCCCACCATGTAGGCACCCACGAGGCCTGCCACAGCGGCGTTGATGTGCACGACCGTGCCGCCGGCGAAGTCAAGCGCACCCGACTGCCAGAGATAACCGGCCTTGGCGTTCATCGCATCGACCACTTCCTTGCCCGAGTAGGCGTCAGGACCCATCCAGAACCAGACCATGTGGGCAACTGGCGCGTAGCTGAACGTGAACCACAGTGCCATGAACAGCAGCACGGCAGAGAACTTCACGCGCTCGGCGAACGAACCGACGATCAGCGCGCAGGTGATGGCAGCAAACGAAGCCTGGAACACCGCGAACACGATCTCGGGGATGTAGACGCCCTTGCTGAAGGTCGCTGCGTTGGCGAACGTGCCGGCAGCGTTGTCCCACACGCCCTTCATCATCAGCCGGTCCATGCCCCCGAAGAAGGCATTGCCCTCGGTGAAGGCCAGGCTGTAGCCGTAGATGAACCACAGCACGACGATCATCGAGAAGGTGACGAACACCTGCATCAGCACCGACAGCATGTTCTTGCTGCGCACCAGACCGCCGTAGAACAGCGCGAGTCCGGGCACGGCCATCATGATGACGAGCAGCGTCGACACCATCATCCACGACGTGTCGCCCTTGTTGGGCACCGGTGCGGCAGCGGGAGGCGCTTCAGCTGCGGAAGCAGCCTCGGCTGCTGGTACGGCGACCGCTTCGGTGGCAGCCGAAGCCGCCTCGACCACGGCTGCAGCAACGGCCGGGGCTGATGCCGCAACATCTTCTGCGAATGACGCACTTGAGAAGCCCAGGACAGCAAGTCCGAGGGCCAGAGTGGCAATGAATTTTTTCATTTTGGTTGGCCTTTCTTGTGGGGGCGTCAGAGCGCTTCCGTGCCGGTCTCGCCGGTGCGGATGCGAACAACCTGCTCCAGCGCGGACACGAAGATCTTCCCGTCACCGATCTTGCCGGTGCGGGCTGCGTTTTCGATGGCCTCGATCACCTGGTCGACGATGCCGTCGTCCACGGCGGCTTCGATCTTGACCTTGGGAAGAAAGTCAACCACGTACTCGGCACCGCGATACAGCTCGGTGTGGCCCTTTTGGCGACCGAAGCCCTTGACCTCGGTCACTGTCACACCCTGAACGCCAATGGCGCTCAAGGCTTCTCTGACTTCGTCAAGCTTGAACGGCTTGACCACTGCAGTCACCATCTTCATGGCGGTCTCCTTTGAATCGAGCGCTGGCGCTCAGAAAGTCTTGGACAGGGAAAGAACGCCGGTGGCGCCGGAGATGATCCGGTGCGGGCTGCCGCCTGCATTGACGATGTCGATGTCGGTGTCGATGTAGGTCAAGCCGACCACGTAGCCATTGGCGAACGTGTAGGTCATGCCCAGCTTCCAGTCCACGTAGTTGGACTGAAGCTTGCCGGAGGTGTCGGTCAGCTTCGCCGCGCCGCGCAGATCCTGGTAGCCGATGTGACCGATCACGCCGAAGCCGGGAGCACCCATGCTGGACAGGTCATAGGAGCCCGACACGTCCACATAGAACGAGCCGCTGGCCGACTTGCCACCGAAGTTGCGCTGGGCGCTGAAGAAGTCGCCGATCGGGATGTAAACGCGGGCGCTGACAGGGCCGTAGCTGGTGCCGACGTAGATTTCCTTGTTGTCGATGCCAGGGGCGTTGTTGCGGGCGCTGCCAGGGTAGTAGTAGTAGAAAGCGCCGATGTCGTAGCCCACGCCGGTGTCACCCAGGGTGCCACGGAAGCCGGTCCAGAAGTCCAGCTCGAGGTTGGCGCCGCTGTAGTAGTCGCTGTCGATGTTCGAGTTCCAGTTGCCGATGTAGAAGCCCGAGCTGTGAACCACGTCGAAGCCGCCGGACAGGGCAGGCTTCTTGTCGGTTTGCGAAATGCCGCGGGTGCGGTACTCAGACGACAGCGCCATGTTGCCGGTGATGGTCCAGTCCGGGGCAGGCGCAGCAGCAGCGGCAGGAGCCTCAGGCGCAGCGGTCTGGGCAAACAGGTGGGTGGCCGAAACTGCCAGGAGGCCGGCGACTGCAAGGTTGATCTTCTTCATGGGTTCTCCTCGAGGGGTGGGTTGAAATCTGAACGCCCTTCCACTCAGCAATTGCCGTGCCACAGGCCATGGGCTGTGAGGTGCAGGCGCCGTTCAGTCGGTTGCGGAAACAAAAAAGCCGCCCTGTGGGGCGGCTTTGGTTCTTCAGGTCAACAGGTTCCGGGGTTCGGAACCCGCTGCCTCAGGCCAGCGTGACGCTCACGCGCCCAAGAATCAGAAGCTCTTGGACACCGAGAACACGCCGGTGGCGCCCGTCAGCTTGCGCGTCGGGCTGCCAGCCGAGTTGACCACGTCGATGTCGGTGTCGATGTAGCTCAGCGCCGCCACGAAGCCGTTGCCGAAGGTGTAAGTGGCACCCAGCTTCCAGTCGATGTAGCTGTCCTCAAGCTTGCCGTTGGACACATCTGTCAGCTTCGCAGCGCCCTTGAGGTCCTGGTAGCCGATGTGGGCCACCACACCGAAGCCAGGGGCTCCGACGTTGGCCAGGTCATAGGCAGCCGACAAGTCGACGTAAAAGGAGCCGCTGGCCGACTTGCCACCGAAGTTGCGTTGTGCGCTGAAGAAGTCGCCGATGGGCACGTAGACCTTGGCGCTGACGGGGCCGTAGCTGGCACCCACGTAGATTTCCTTGTTGTCGATGCCTGGGGCGTTGTTGCGAGCGCTGCCAGGGTAGTAGTAATAGATGGCGCCGATGTCATAGCTCACGCCGGTATCGGCCACTGCGCCCTTGAAGCCGGCGTAGAAGTCCATTTCGATGTTGGCACCGGAGTACAGGCTGCTGTCGACGTTGGAGTTCCAGTTGCCAATGTACAGGCCCGAGCTGTGGGCCACGTCAAATCCGCCCTGGAAGGCCGGCTTCTTGTCGGTTTGCGAAATGCCACGGAAGCGGTAGTCGCTGAACAGGCCGGCATTGCCCGTGATCGTCCACTCAGGCGTCGGTGCAGGTGCGGCAGGGGCTGCGGCTTGCGAGAAAGCGGATGCCGAAGCGATGGTGAGCAAAGCGGCAAGAGCCAACTTGGTTTTATTCATGAACACTCCAAAGGGTTTGAGAAAAAGCTCGGGGCGGCCAGCAGAAGTCGTGCCATCCACAACACGCCCGCCAGCAACCCAACCTAGAGCATACCCTTACACGTTCCCCCCAATGGGGGACAGGGTTCACCCTTAGGCACCCGAATGGTGCGCGGGGGGCCACCATTGGGGGGATTTCCTCGGCGAACGGTCTTCGCCAACATCCCGGCCATGCCGCTCGCCCTCGTCCACAGCCGCGCCCTTGACGGGCTCAACGCCCCCGAAGTCACCGTCGAGGTGCATCTGGCCAACGGCCTGCCCAGTTTCACGCTGGTCGGACTGGCCGACACCGAAGTCAAGGAAGCCCGTGAGCGGGTGCGCGCTGCGCTGCTCAACAGCGGCCTGACCTTTCCGCACAACCAGCGCATCACCGTCAACCTCGCGCCGGCGGATCTGCCCAAGGAGTCGGGCCGGTTCGACCTGCCGATCGCGCTGGGCATCTTGGCGGCCAGCGGCCAGATCGACGCGCAACGGCTGGCCAGCTTCGAATTTGCCGGCGAGTTGTCGCTGGGCGGCGATCTGCGAGCGGTGCGCGGCGCGCTGGCCATGGCGCTGGCAGCCCGCCGCTTAGGCGCCAACCGGTTGCTGGTGCTGCCCGAAGCCAGTGCCCGCGAGGCGGCGCTGATCGACGGCCTGTGCCCGCGCGCGGCGCGCCACCTGCTCGATGTGGTTCGGTCGCTGGTGCCCGGTGAAGTCCACGAGCCGCTGCCGGTGGCCGAAGCACCGGTCGCCGCGCCGGCGGCCGCAGGGCCCGACCTGCGCGACGTCAAGGGCCAGTCCGCCGCCAAGCGCGCCCTCGAGGTGGCCGCAGCTGGCGGTCACAGCGTGTTGCTGGTCGGCCCGCCGGGCACCGGCAAATCGATGCTGGCGCAGCGCTTTGCCGCCTTGTTGCCGCCACTCACCGACGCGCAGGCGCTGGAATCTGCGGCAGTGCTGAGCCTGATCGGCCGCTTCGACGCGGCCCGCTGGCGCGAGCGGGTGCTGCGCTCGCCGCACCACAGCGCTTCGCCGGTGGCGCTGGTGGGCGGCGGATCCCCGCCGAGACCGGGCGAGATTTCGCTCGCCCACCACGGCGTGCTGTTTCTCGACGAGCTGCCTGAATTTCCCCGCGCCGCACTCGAAGCGCTGCGCGAGCCGCTCGAAACCGGCCGCATCACCATCTCGCGTGCGGCGCGGCAGGCCGACTTTCCGGCGCGCTTTGCGCTGATCGCAGCGATGAACCCGTGCCCGTGCGGCCATGCCGGCTCACCGTTGCGAGCCTGTCGCTGCAGCCCGGATGTGATCGCGCGCTATCAAGGACGGCTCAGCGGGCCTTTGCTCGACCGCATCGATTTGCAGGTCGAGGTGCCCGCCGTGGCGCCGCAGGTGCTGGCTGCAGCGCCCGATGGCGAGGCCAGCTCGGCGGTGGCCGCGCGCGCCGCGCTCGCAAGACAACGGCAGCACGACCGCCAGGGTTGCAGCAACGCGCTGCTCGATAGCGCGGCGGTCGACCGCCACGCGACACCCGACGAAGCAGCCTCGGGCTTTTTGCAAACGGCCGCCGCCCGGCTGGGCTGGTCGGCCCGCAGCCAGCACCGCGTGCTGCGCGTGGCCCGCACCATCGCCGACCTGGCGGGCGCCGACGCGGTGACCGTGGCCCATGTGGCCGAGGCGATTCAGTACCGGCGAGCGCTGGCGGTCGAGTGAGCGCGAGCGCTCAGCGCCTCAGACAAAGGTTGGCCGCACCGCCCAAAGCAGCGGTGAGGCTGGCCAGGGCCCCGCTTAGAGCAACGGTGCCAAGGCCCGCTGCGCCTCGGCGCGCGACAGCGCGTTGCGCCGCGCCCAGTCGGCCAGCTGGTCGTCGCCGATCTTGCCGACGTTGAAGTAGCTGGCCTCGGGGTGGGCGATGTAGAAGCCGCTCACGCTCGCCGCCGGCGTCATGGCCCAGCTTTCGGTCAGACCCATGCCGATGTCGGCGCAGTTCAGGGTCTCGAACATGGCCGCCTTGACGGTGTGGTCCGGACACGCCGGGTAGCCGGGCGCGGGGCGGATGCCGCGGTACTTTTCGGCGATCAGCTCGGCGCTGCTCAGGTTCTCGTCGGGGGCATAGCCCCAGAAATCGGTGCGCACACGCTGGTGCATGCGCTCGGCGAAGGCCTCGGCCAGCCGGTCGGCCAGCGACTTGAGCATGATCGCGCTGTAGTCGTCGTGGTCGTCGAGGAACTGCTTTTCCTTCTTCTCGGTGCCGATGCCGGCCGTCACCGCAAACAGGCCGATGTGGTCGGCCACGCCCGAGCCCTTGGGCGCGATGTAGTCGGCCAGACAACGGTTGGGGCGCATCACGCCGTCGACCACCGGGCGCACGGTTTGCATGCGCAGGCCGCGCCAGGTGAACAGCACCTCGGAGCGCGACTCGTCGGTGTAGATCTCGATGTCGTCATCGCCCACGCTGTTGGCCGGGTACATCCCGATCACGCCATTGGCCGTGAGCCAGCGGCCATCGATCAGCCGCTTGAGCATGCGCTGGCCGTCGCTCAGCACGCGCCGGGCCGACTCGCCCACGATCTCGTCGGTGAGGATCGCCGGGTAGGCGCCGGCCAGATCCCAGGTCTGGAAGAACGGCGCCCAGTCGATGCACGCGGCCAGTTCGGCCAGATCCTGGTTGCGAAACACCCGGCGGCCGATGAACTTGGGCTGCGGCGCGACGTAGCCGGCCCAATCGATGGGCGTCTTGTTGGCGCGCGCGGCGGCCAGCGTGACCAGCGGCGTGGCCTTTTTGTTGGCGTGCTGCTCACGGACCTTGTCGTAATCCGCCTTGAGCTCGGCGATGTAGGCCGCGGCCTTTTCGTCACTGAGCAGATCGCTGCACACGCTCACGCTGCGGCTGGCGTCTGGCACGTAAACCACCGGGCCTTCGTAGTGCGGCGAGATCTTGACCGCGGTGTGCACCCGCGAGCAGGTGGCGCCTCCAATGAGCAACGGCGTGCGCCGGGTGCGGAAGTACTCGTCGCGCTGCATTTCGGCAGCCACGTACTGCATTTCTTCCAGGCTGGGCGTGATCAGGCCGGACAGGCCGATGATGTCGGCACCTTCGGCCTTGGCGCGTGCCAGGATGTCGTGGCAGGGCACCATCACGCCCATGTTGACGACCTCGAAGTTGTTGCACTGCAACACCACGGTCACGATGTTCTTGCCGATGTCGTGCACGTCGCCCTTGACAGTGGCGATCACGATCTTGCCCTTGGCGCGCGCCTCGCCGCCGGACTCGATCAGCGCTTCCTTTTCGGCCTCGATGTAGGGCAGCAGGTGCGCGACCGCCTGCTTCATCACGCGCGCGCTCTTGACCACCTGCGGCAAGAACATCTTGCCTTGGCCGAACAGGTCGCCGACCACGTTCATGCCGTCCATCAGCGGGCCTTCGATCACGTGCAGCGGACGCCCGCCCGTGGCCTTGATGCGCTGATAGACCTCTTCGGTGTCGACGGAAATGAAATCGTTGATGCCGTGGACCAGCGCATGGATGAGCCGCTCGTCGACCGTGCGTGGCTGCTCGGGCGTGCCGCGCCAGGCCAGGCGAGCGGAATCGTCCTTGGCGGCGCCCTTGGCCGATTCGGCCACCTCGATCAGCCGCTCGCCGGCGTCGGGGCGGCGGTTGAGCACCACGTCTTCGACGCGCTCGCGCAGCACCGGCTCGAGGTCGTCGTACACGCCGACCATGCCGGCGTTGACGATGCCCATGTCCATGCCCGCCTGGATGGCGTGATACAGAAACACCGTGTGGATCGCTTCACGCACCGGTTCGTTGCCGCGGAAGCTGAAGCTCACGTTGCTGACGCCGCCGCTGACCTTGGCGCCGGGCAGGTTGTGCTTGATCCAGCGCGTGGCGTTGATGAAGTCGACGGCGTAGTTATCGTGTTCCTCGATGCCGGTGGCGATGGC
>CANGBT010000133.1 GCA_947452135.1 Burkholderiales bacterium | reverse complement strand
GCGAACATGGCACCGGTCTGGATGGCGATCTCGAAGACCTTGGCGGTTTCGCCGGTGAAGTCGATCAGCGAGCCGGCCAGGATCAGGTGCCCGGTGCTCGAGATCGGCAAGAACTCGGTGAGCCCCTCGACGAGGCCCATCAGGGCGGCTTTCAGCAACAGCATCAGGTCCAAGAAAACCCCCAGAGAAAAGACCGCCGGATCATAAGAGCCGGGTGTTTCAGACCCGCCTGCGGGCCGTCACTCGTGGCGCAGCGCGTCGATGGGCAGCAGCTGCGAGGCACGCTGCGCGGGGTAGTAGCCGAAGAACACGCCCACGGCGGCCGAAAAGCACACGGCAAGTACGAACGAGCCGGCGCTGAGCGACACCTGCCAGCCGGCAAACGTGGCCACGCCCCAGGTGGCCGCCGCGCCCAGCGCCACGCCGACGGCGCCACCGAGCAAGCTGAGCGTGACCGCCTCGATCAGGAACTGCAGCAAGATGTCGCGGCCACGTGCGCCCACGGCCATGCGCAGGCCGATCTCGCGGGTGCGCTCGGTCACGCTGACCAGCATGATGTTCATGATGCCGATGCCGCCCACCACCAGGCTCACGCCGGCCACCGCCGACAGCAGGATCGTCATGATGCGGCTCGATTCCTCTTGCGCTTGCAGCACCTCGGTGAGCTTGCGCACGTTGAAGTCGTCTTCCTGGCCGGGCGCCAGGCGGTGGCGCTGGCGCAGCAGCGAGCGGATGCCGTCTTCGGCGTCGGTGAGGCTCTGGCCTTCCTGCACCTTGACGCTGACCACATAGACGCGCTTGAGCGGCCCGGCCACCCAGCCCGCCAGCCGGTTGCGAAAGGTCGAGATCGGCACCATCAGCGTGTCGTCCTGGTCTTCGCCCTGCGAGTTCTGGCCCTTGCGCGCGAGCACGCCGATGACGGTCAGCGGAATGCCCTTGACGCGGATCACACGGTCGATGGGATCGTCTTCGCCGAACAGCTCGCGCGCCACCGTCTGGCCCAGCAGCACGACCTTGGCCGAGCCGGCCAGCTCGGAGGCGTCGAACACGCGCCCGCTGGCCACCGGCCATTCGCGCGCGTCGAGGTATTCAGCCGTGGTGCCCACGCCGCGCGTCGACCAGTTGGCGTTGCCCGAGACCACCTGGAAGGTGCCCGTCACCGACGGCGCCGACACCAGCACCTCGGGCACCTCGGCGCCGATGGCGATGGCGTCACCTTCGGTCAGGCGCTGGCCGGTGCCCGCACCCAGGCGCAGGCCCGAGGCGTTGACCGCGCCGGGCATCACCAGCAGCAAGTTGGTGCCCAGCCCCTTGATCTGCTCGGCCACGCTTTGCTGCGCGCCGTTGCCGATCGCGATGGTGGTGATGACCGCAGCCACGCCGATGATGATGCCCAGCATCGTGAGGATGCTGCGCATGAGGTTGGTGGTCAGCGCGCGCCAGGCCGAGCGAAAGGCGGTCCAGGTGTTCATGCCGGCGCCTGCGCTTGGGCTGGCGGTCGATACGGCACTTGCACCACGTCTTCGAGCACGCGGCCGTCGCGAAACACCAGACGGCGGCGCGCCCAGGTGGCGATGTCGGATTCGTGGGTGACCAGCACCACTGTCATGCCCTGCTCGTTCAGCTCGGCGAGCAGCCGCATGATGTCCTCGGAGGTCTGGCTGTCGAGCGCGCCGGTGGGCTCATCGGCCAGGATCAGCCGAGGGTTGTTGACCAACGCACGGGCGATCGCCACACGCTGCTGCTGGCCACCCGACAGCTCGGCCGGCGTGTGGCCCGAGCGCTCGCCCAGCCCCACGCGCTGCAAGCTGCGCAGCGCGCGCTCATGGCGCTCGGCTGGCGGCACGTTGGCGTAGACCATGGGCAGCTCGACGTTCTCGAGCGCCGAGGTGCGCGGCAGCAAGTTGAACTGCTGAAACACGAAGCCGATGCGCCGGTTGCGGATGGACGCCAGCGCGTCGGCGCTCATGGCGTCAACCGCCTCGCCGGCCAACTGGTAGGTGCCGGCGCTGGGCTGGTCGAGGCAGCCCAGGATGTTCATCAGCGTGCTCTTGCCCGAGCCCGACGCACCCATGATGGCCACGAAGTCGCCCTCGGCGATGTCGAGCGACACGCCGCGCAGCGCGTGCACGGTCTGGCCGCCCATGGTGTAGGTCTTGGCCAGGTCGCGCGCGACCAGCAAGGGCTCGCCGAGGCTCAAAACGGGGCTCGCGGTGCCGCACCCGGGCCGGTGCGCGCGGCACCCGCCGGGGCGCCGGCCGGCTTGCTGGCGCTGATGACCACGTCGGCGCCTTCCTTGATCAGATCGGCGTCGGGCTGACGGGCGGTTCCCGGGCCGATCAGCAACTCGGTGGCCAGGCCATCGGTCACGCCCAATCGCACGAAGAACGCATGCGGCTTGCCGTCAGGCCCGAGGATGTGGATGCGACCGCGCGCGCCCGAACGAGCGCCGCCTTCGGGGCGCTGGCGCGGCTTTTGATCGGCATCGCCCGGCTCGGCGGGCCGGCGCCCCTCGCCGCGCGGCGCAGATGCGGCAGACGCCGCCGATGCACCCGACGCAGCCGAGGCGGCCAGATCCACCGGCTCGATGCCCGGCAGCCGCACGCGCAGCGCGGCGTTGGGCACCTTGAGCACGCTGTCGCGCACCTCGGTGACGATGCGCACGTTGGCCGTCATGCCCGGCAGCACCGCCGCGTTGGGGTTGGCGAAGGCCACCACCACGGTGTAGGTGACCACGTTTTGCGCCGACACGGCGGCCTTGCGGATCTGGCCGACGCGCCCTTCGAAGCTGCGCCCCGGAAAGGCGTCGATCGTGAAGGTGACCTTCTGGTCGACGCGCACACGGGCGATGTCGGCCTCGTCGATGGCGGCTTCGACCTGCATGTCAGACAAGTCGCGCGCAATGACGAACAGCTCGGGTGCCTGCAAGCTGGCGGCCACCGTCTGGCCCACATCCACGCTGCGCTTGATGACCACGCCATCGACCGGCGAGCGGATCTCGGTGTGCTCGAGATCGACACGCGCTTGCGACAGCGCCGCCTCGCGCTGGCGCACCACCGCCTGCGCCGCCACCACCTGGGCGCGCGCCACCTCGAGCTGCGCGAGCGTGACCTTGAGCGCCTCGGCCAGCGTGCCTGCGGTGTTGCGCGAGGTCTCGAAATCGGCCTGGGAAATGAACTGCCGCTCGAGCAGATCCTGCTTGCGCAAGCGGTCGCGCTGCGCGTTGTCGGCGTCGAGCCGCGCACGCGACACGCTGGCCGACACCGCGCCCACATTGGCCTGCGCGTTGAGCACCGAGGCGCGAACGGCGTCGAGATCGGCCGTGGCCTGATTCAATCGGTAGGTGAACAACTGCGGGTCGATGCGCGCGATCACCTGGCCTTGCCGGACCTCGCTGTTGAAGTCGACCAGCATCTCCTTGATCTGCCCCGACACCTGGCTGCCCACGGTGACCTGGCGCACCGGGTTGACGGTGCCCGACGACGACACCGCCGCGAGCAGCGGACCGCGTTCGAGCTTGGCGGTCTTGTAGGTGGCTTCGGCCTCGGACCCGTGCTGCGACCACCACAACGCACCGGCCGCCACCGCGATCACCACCCCGGCCACGCCCCACCAACGATTGAATTTCATGCGATCGATTCTAGGTAGCGACCCCAAGCGAGCGTTGCCTTACCCGAGCACGGCACCCCCCTACTCGCGCGCCCACTACAGTACCGTCGCAACAAAGCGCTGAAGTCCCCCCTTGAACCTGCCCGTGATCCCCTCCGCGACACCCCCGTCCGACCCTCGCAAACGCCGCATCGGCTGGATCGTGGCGCTGATCGCAGCGCTGGTGATCGCCGCTCTGGTGGCCCGCACGCTTTACATCCGCTCGCAGGAACACGCGGCCGCGCAAGCGCCGCCCAAGCCGGCGCCGCCGCTCGAACTCGCGGCCACCGACACTCTGGTGCTGAGCACGCAGGACTTCAACCGCACGCTGGCGGTGACGGGCGGGCTCAAGGCCTACAACAGCGCCGTGGTGCGCGCCAAGGTGGCCGCCGAAGTCAAGACGCTGTCGGTGCGCGAAGGCGACACGGTCAAAGCCGGCCAGACCATCGGCCAGCTCGACACGCTCGAAGTCGACCTGCGCGTGCAGCAGGCCGAGCAGAACGCCGCCTCGGCGCGCGCGCAACTCGACATCAACCGCCGTGCGCTCGACAACAACCGCGCGCTGATGGCGCAAGGCTTCATCTCGCCCACCGGGCTCGAGAACTCGATTTCCAATGAATCGGCCGCGCGCGCCACGCTGCAAGCGGCCGTGGCGGCGGTGGACCTGGCGCGCAAGGCGCGCGCCGACACCCGGCTGATCGCGCCGCTGTCGGGCCTGGTCTCGCAGCGCCTGGTGCAACCCGGTGAGCGCGTGGCGGTCGATGCGCCGCTCGTCGGGATCGTCGACCTCTCGCGCATCGAACTCGAAGCCGCCGTGACGCCCGAAGACGTCGGCGGCGTGGCCATCGGCCAGACGGCGCGGCTGGCGGTCGACGGGCTGGCCGCGCCGGTGCCGGCGCGTGTGGTGCGCATCAACCCGAGCACCCAGGCCGGCACCCGTGCGGTGATGGTCTACCTGTCGATCGAGCCGCACCCGAACCTGCGCCAGGGCCTGTTTGCCACCGGCGCCATCGATCTGGAAAGCCGCCGCGTGCTGGCGGTGCCGACCAGCGCGGTGCGCGTCGATCAGGCGCAGCCCTATGTGCTGGCGGTGGTGGGCGACCACATCGAGCTGCGCAAGGTCACGCTCGGGGTGCGCGGCGAGTTGCGCATCGACGGCCGTGTCGAATCGGCGGTGGAAGTGACCGGCGGCGTCGCTGAAGGCGCGGTGCTGCTGCGCGGCGCGGCCGGTGCGGTGCGCGACGGCACCAAGGTGCGCGTGGCGGCCAGCAGCTCCGGCGCGGCTGCCGCGGCCACGCCGGGCGCCTCGGCTGCACGCTGAGCATGTGGTTCACCCGCATCTCGATCGGCAACCCGGTCATGGCCACGATGGTCATGCTGGCCTTCGTGGTGCTCGGTCTTTTCAGTTATCAGAAGCTGTCGGTCGACCAGTTCCCGAACATCGACTTCCCGACCGTGGTGGTGCAGTTCGACTACCCCGGCGCGTCGCCCGAGATCGTCGAGACTGAAGTCACCAAGAAGGTCGAGGAAGCGGTCAACACGGTGGCGGGCATCAGCTCGCTGTACTCGCGCTCCTACGAAGGCAACTCGATCGTGATCATCGAGTTCAACCTCAACGTCGACGGTCGCAAGGCGGCCGAGGACGTGCGCGAAAAGATCGCGCTGGTGCGCCCCAGCCTGCGCGACGAGGTCAAGGAGCCGCGCGTGTCGCGCTTCGACCCCGCGAGCACGCCGATCTTCAATGTGGCGGTGCGTTCGCCCGATGGCAGCAAGTCGCCGCAGGAGCTCACCACCTGGGCCCAGCAGGTGCTGCAAAAACGGCTCGAGAACGTGCGCGGCGTGGGCTCGGTCAGCGTGGTGGGTGGCGTGTCGCGGCAGATCAACCTGTACCTCAAGCCTGCCGCGATGGAAGCGCTCGGCGTGAGCGTCGATGCCGTCATCAACGCGGTGCGCAGCGAGAACCAGGAACTGCCCATGGGCTCGATCCGCTCGCTCGAGCAAGACCGCGTGGTGCAGGTCAATGCGCGGCTCAAGCGCCCCGAGGAGTTCCGCGAGATCGTGGTGGCGCGGCGCGGTGCGGCCAGCCCCGGCACCGGCAACGCCACGGTCAGCGGCGGCTCGCCGGTCAAGCTGTGGCAGGTGGCCGACGTGGTCGACGGCCCACAGGAAATCGAAAGCGTCGCGCTCTACAACGGCCAGCGCACGGTGCTGCTGTCGGTGCTGAAGTCGCAAGGCGAGAACACCATCGAGGTGGTCGACGGCCTGCGCGCGGCGCTCGAAGGCGCTGTGGCCGTCACGCCGCCGGGCATCGTGGTGGAGGTCAACCGCGACAACTCGCGCTCGATTCGCGTGTCGGTGGCCAACGTCAAGCGCACCTTGTTAGAAGGTGCGGCGCTGACCATGCTGATCGTGTTTCTGTTCCTCAACTCCTGGCGCAGCACGGTGATCACCGGCCTGACGCTGCCGATCTCGCTGATCGGCACCTTCGGCTTCATGTACGCCTTCGGCTTCACCATCAACAGCATCACGATGATGGCGCTCAGCCTGTGCGTGGGTCTGCTGATCGACGACGCGATCGTGGTGCGCGAGAACATCGTGCGCCACGTGCAAATGGGCAAGACGGCCTACCGCGCCGCGATGGAAGGCACCGAGGAAATCGGCTTGGCGGTGCTGGCCACCACGCTGTCGATCGTCGCGGTGTTCCTGCCGATCGGCTTCATGGGCGGCATCGTGGGCAAGTTCTTCCACGAGTTCGGCCTGACCATCGTGGCTGCGGTGCTGATCTCGATGTTCGTGAGCTTCACGCTCGACCCGATGCTGTCCAGCATCTGGGACGACCCGCAGTCGGCGCACCACGGCGGCGCCGCAAACGGCCCACGCACCAGCCTTTACGACCGCACGCTGGGCCGCGTGACGGGCTGGTTTGACAGCCTCACCGAGCACCTGGGCGACGGCTACCAGTCCATCTTGCGCTGGTCGCTGCGGCACCGGCTGGCCACGCTGATGATTGCCGCGTCCACGCTGGGCGGCAGCTTCGTGCTGATCCCGCTGCTGGGCGCCGAATTCGTGCCCAAGGCCGACTTCTCGGAAACGCAAATCAACTTCTACACGCCGGTGGGCTCGTCGCTGGAAGTGACCGAAGCGCGCGCGAAGCAAGTCGATGCGGCGCTGCGCGAGCTGCCCGAAGTCAAGCACACCGTCACCACGATCAACTCCGGCAACGCCGCAGGCAAGATCTTCGGCGCGACCTACGTGCGGCTGGTCGATCGGGATCAGCGCACGCGCAGCGTCAACGAGATGACTGCGCCGCTGCGCGAAAAGCTCGAGTCGATCCCCGGCATCACCGTGACCAACCTGGGCACCACCGATCTGGGCGGTGGCAAGAGCTTGCAGTTCTCGATCCAGGGCAGCGATCTGAAAGAACTCGAGCGTCTGTCCAAGGTGATCACCGAGCAGCTGCGGCAAATCCCCGGGCTGGTCGATCTGGACAGCACGCTCAAGCCCGACAAGCCCACGGTGGCCATCGACGTGCGCCGCGAGGCGGCGTCTGACCTCGGGCTCAACGTGAATACGCTGGCCACATCGCTGCGCTCGCTGGTGGCCGGCACCACGGTGGGCAACTGGCGCGCACCCGACGGCGAGAACTACGACGTGATCGTGCGGCTCGCACCCGATGCACGCAATTCGATCGCCGACCTGCAGCGCCTGCCGGTGCCGGTGGTGGCCGGCGCCGACGGCATGCCGCGCATCGTGCGGCTGTCGCAGGTGGCCGATGTGAGCGCGTCAACCGGGCCCAACCAGATCAACCGGCGCGACCTCAACCGCGAGATCACGCTCGACGCCAACGCCTACGGGCGCAGCAGCGGCGATGTGTCCACCGACATCCGCCGCGTGCTCGACGGCGTGGCCTGGCCGCCAGGCTATCGCTACACCTTTGG
>CANGBT010000132.1 GCA_947452135.1 Burkholderiales bacterium | reverse complement strand
GATCTCGACCACCGCCATGCCGGCCTCAGCCTGTTTGAGGAACCCAATGATCTGTTCCTCTGTGAATTTGCTCTTCCTCATGTCCGCCATTCTCCTGGGTGGCGGACTCCTGCTACTTCAGGTTGGTATGGCTGGAAGGGGGCAGGTCATTGCGGCTCAACAGTTAAATGGTTAAGGGCTCTAGTGGTTATGGCAACCGACGCCCGCAGACAAGTTGTCCAACGTTAGACACATACCCAGAAATTTCTGCCGTACTTGTGACGAACAGTGATCGATACAGACCGGGGCTGTTCGGCAGGAAAAAGGGGGTGGGTAGTGGGTGGGGTCTGGACTTGGCGAGATTTCCAGTGTCGAGACGAGCCGCGTTTTGATGGGGTCTGTGGGTCCGCAAGACACTGACCCTCCCGGTGCTGGAGCGCGTAGATAGACGGGCTTGGCGGGGCCTTGAACACACGTTGCCTCGTACTGCAAGACGGGACAAGGCCACGACCAGTTAAGCGCCCCAAGCCCTGTCGGAAAGCTCATCAGAGCGACAGGCTGCTGCCCAGCGTTCTAGGCAAAAGAGTGACTAAGCACCAATCAAGTTGCCAGAAAGTTGCCAGAAATCAGCGAACGTGGCCTAAAACGAAAAATGGGCTAGCCCCTTGTGAAGGCTAACCCATTGATTTGATTGGTCGGAACGGCGGGATTCGAACTCGCGACCCCTTGCACCCCATGCAAGTGCGCTACCAGGCTGCGCTACGCTCCGTGAGGGAAAGAGTATAGGTTGAAAGGCCCGACTTCAGCCGCCCAAAAGGGCCTCGATGGAGATCAATTCGAGCCTCAACTGGGCTGGTGAAAGCAAGCCCTTTTCGACGGTGTGTTCACGCCGTTCCGTGAGGCCAGCCACGACCCTCTCGGTCCCGTCGTCAAGGCTGATGAGGGAACCGGCAGCGTCTTGCCGCGGTTCACCATCAACGGTCGATGGGTCATCGTGAAGCTCGGCCTCGTCAGGCGATTCGGCACGAGCAGCCGGGTCGATCAGGCGGTTGCGTGCGCCGCTGATGGTGAAACCCTGGTCGTAGAGCAACTCGCGAATCCGGCGCACCAGCAGCACCTCATGGTGCTGGTAATAGCGGCGGTTACCACGGCGCTTCATCGGCTTGAGTTGCGTGAACTCCTGCTCCCAGTAGCGCAGCACATAGGGCTTGACGCCGCACAAGTCGCTCACCTCACCGATGGTGAAGTAACGCTTGGCCGGAATCGATGGGAGAGATTTCTCCATTGAAATCAAGGACCTGCAGACGGGAGGGAAGACTCTACTCGAAGTCTTCCGCTGTCAGTGTGTCTCCTTGCACAGCGCCCTTCAACTTGTGGCTGGCGTGAAAGGTCACCACGTTGCGCGCCTTGATCGGGATGGCCTCTCCGGTGCGCGGATTGCGCCCCGGGCGCGGGGCCTTGCGGCGGATGTTGAAGTTGCCAAAGCCCGACATCTTCACGTCCTTGCCGCTGATCAGGGCGGCGTGAATGATGTCGAAGAACGCCTCGACCATGTCTTTGGATTCGCGCTTGTTGAGCCCCAGACGCTCGAACAGCAAGTCGGCCAGATCGGCCTTGGTCAGGGTCGGCGTCTCCAGACTGGGCAGCATCAGCCGGTCAGTCTGCTTCTGTCCTTCAGTCATCCTCAGCCTCCCCTCAACCGCACACCGAGCTGCGTGCGAAGTCTCTCGACCACCTGTGCCACCGCGGCGTCTATGCGCTCGTCGGTGAGTGTGGCTTCATCATCCAGCAGCTCGAGCCGCACGGCAAGGCTGCGCTCGGTGGTGGCCAGATCGGCGCTTGCGGCTTGTGGCCTGAATACGTCAAACAGGCTGGCCGAGCGGATCAGAGCGCCGGGGCCGGCGTGGATCACATCCATCAAGGCGCCGTGCGTCACCGACTCGTCAGCCACGACCGCGATGTCGCGCCACACCGATTGCTGGCGCGGCAGCGGCGCAAACGCCGGCACTGAACCACGCAGCAGCGCCGAGAGCGCCAGCTCGAACACCACCGGCGCACCGGGCAACTCATAGGCCTGACGCCAACGTGGGTGCAACTCACCGATGTGACCCACGATCTCGCCATCGATCGCGAGACGCGCGCTGCGACCGGGGTGCAGCGCCGGATGCTCGCAAGGCGCAAAGGTCACGACCCGCGGCGAGAACAGCGCCTGCACATCGCCCTTCACGTCGAAGAAATCGACGACGCGGTCCTTGGTGCCCCACTGCGACGCATCGACCGGCCCATAGGCCAGACCGGCCAGGTGCATGGGCTGGCTCACACCTGCCACACCCAGCGGCCCGTCGACGGCGGTCGCGTCGCGGCGAAACACGCGACCGATCTCGAACAACCGCACGCGCGGTGCCTTGCGCGCGAGGTTGTAGCGCAACGTGTTGACGAGGCTGCCGATCAGCCCCGAGCGCATCACCGACAGCGGGCTCGCAATCGGGTTGAGCACGCGGATCGGGTCGGGATTGCCGGCGAGCTCGTGCTCCCAGCGCTCTTCGACGAAGCTGAAGTTGATGGTCTCGAAGTAATCGAGCCCGGCCATGCGGTGTCGCATGGTGTGCGCAGAACGCTGCGCTTCGGGCCGCACTCGGGCGGTCACCGGTGCACGCGGCGGCGTGTCGGGCAAGCTGTTGAAGCCGAGGATCCGGATGACTTCTTCGATCAGGTCTTCTTCGATCTGCAGATCGAAGCGCCAGCTCGGCGGTGTCACGGTCAACACGCCGGGCGACTCGACGGTGGCCAGGCCGAGCCTGTGCATCACGCCCAAGCACTGCGCCTGCGTGACGGGCATGCCGATCACCTTGGCAGCGCGCTCGACGCGCAACGCCACGGGCTTGGCTTCAGGCAGCGACAGCACCTGGTCGTCGATCGGGCCGCACACGGTGTCGGGCGTGCCGCAGATGTCGATGATGAGTTGTGTCAGCCGCTCGATGTGTTCGACGGTGAGCGCCGGGTCCACGCCGCGCTCGAAGCGGTGCGACGCGTCGGTCGAGAAGTGATAGCGCCGCGACCGACCCGCCACCGCTTCGGGCCACCAGAACGCGGCCTCAACGTAAACGTGGCGCGTGTCGTCAGACACCGCGGTGGCATCGCCGCCCATGATGCCGGCGAGCGATTCCACAGCCTGGTCATCGGCGATCACGCCGACCTGGGCATCGACTTCAATCGTGTTGCCGTTGAGCAGTTTCAATTGCTCGCCCACCCTGCCCCAGCGCACCTGCAAGCCGCCGTGGATCTTGTCGAGATCGAAGATGTGCGACGGCCGGCCGAACTCGAACATCACGTAGTTGGAGATGTCGACCAGCGGGCTGACCGCGCGCTGTCCGCAACGCGCGAGGCGATCCACCATCCACGCCGGCGTGGTCGCCTTGGGGTTGACGTTGCGCACGATGCGGCCCGAAAACCGACCGCACAGATCGGCAGCTCCGACGCGGACCGGCAGCACATCGGTCAGCGCGACGGGAACCTTGGGGAACTCAGGTTGCAGCAACGGCGACCCGGTCAGCGCGGCCACTTCGCGGGCTACACCAAAAACGCTGAGCACATGACCAAGGTTGGGCGTGAGCTTGAGCGTGAACAGCGTGTCGTCAAGTTGCAGGTGCGCACGCACATCGGCGCCGACGGCTGCGTCTTCGGCCAGGATCAGCAAGCCGCCTGCGTCATCGGCGAGCTTCAACTCGCGCGCGGAGCACAGCATGCCTTGGCTTTCTACGCCGCGCAGCTTGCCCAGCTTGATGCGAAACGGCTCGCTGCCGGGCTTGTCATCGGCCGGCGGCAACGCCGCGCCCACGGTGGCGCACGGCACCTTGATGCCCACACGCACGTTGGGTGCGCCGCACACGATGTTCAACGGCGCGGCAGCGCCCACGTCGACCTGACACACATTGAGGCGGTCGGCATCGGGGTGGCGCTGAACCGACAGCACTTCGCCCACCACCACACCGGTGAATGGCGGCGCGGCCGGGCGCAGTTCCTCGACTTCCATGCCGGCCATCGTGAGCAGCTCGGCGAGGGCGGCGGTGTCTAGGGGCGGGTTGCAGAACTCGCGCAACCACGACTCGGGAAATTGCATCGCGTGAACCTTCGAAAAAGCGTCGGGTGGGGCTTACTTGAACTGCGACAAAAAGCGCAGGTCGCCGTCGAAGAACAGCCGCAGATCGTTCACGCCGTAGCGCAGCATGGTCAGACGATCAGGGCCCATGCCGAAGGCGAAGCCGATGTAGCGCTCTGGGTCGAGCCCGTAGTTGCGCACGACGTTCGGGTGCACCTGGCCGGAGCCGGCCACCTCGAGCCAGCGACCCTTGAGCGGACCGCTCGAAAACGCGATGTCGACCTCGGCCGATGGCTCGGTGAACGGAAAGAACGACGGCCGAAAGCGCAGCTGCAAGTCGTCGGTCTCGAAGAAGTTGCGAAAGAAGTCGGTGAAGACCACCTTCAGGTCCTTGAAGCTGACGTTCTCGCCAATCCACAGTCCTTCGCACTGGTGGAACATCGGCGAGTGCGTCGCGTCGCTGTCGACCCGGTAGGTGCGCCCCGGCGCGATGACGCGAATCTCGGGCATCGGATCGCAACCGCGGTGCTTCTCGGCGTGGGCGCGCGCATAACGAACCTGCATCGGCGAGGTGTGCGGGCGCAGGTTGAGCCAACGGCCCTCGGCGTCTTTCAGGTCGACGTAGAAGGTGTCCTGCATCGAACGCGCAGGGTGGTTCTCAGGGTTGTTCAGCGCGGTAAAGCTGTACCAGTCGGTCTCGATCTCGGGGCCTTCGGCGACGTCGAAACCCATCGAGCCGAAGATCGCCTCGATGCGCTCCATCGTGCGCGACACCGGATGCAATCCACCGCAGCCACGCTGGCGTCCGGGCAGCGTGACGTCGAGCGCCTCGGCCTTGAGCTGGGCGTTGAGTTCGGCATCGGCGAGGGCCTGGCGACGCAGCGTGAGGGCGGCCTCGACTTGCTGCTTGGCCGCGTTGATCAGCGCACCACGCGCTTTTTTCTCATCGGGCGCCAACGTAGCCAGCGCCTTGAGCTGTTCGGTCAGGCTGCCTGACTTGCCGAGGTAGCGCGCCTTCGCGTTTTCCAGGTCGGCGGGTGCCAAGGCCAACGCAAAGTCGGCCTGTGCGTCTTGCACCAACTGTTCAAGATCGTTCATCGGATTCAAGTCTGGATTCGATCGGAGCAGCCACAAAAAAGGCCGAACACGAGGTCGGCCTGGAGGAACTCGCCCTGCGGTGAAATCACCGCAGGGTTGCCGCGCACCCGCGGGCCGAAGCCCGAGAGTTGACGCGAACGGTCAGGCGAGTTGGGCCTTCACCTTGTCAACGATGCTGCCGAAAGCGGCAGGATCATTCACGGCCATGTCGGCGAGAACCTTGCGGTCAATCTCGATCGACAGCTTCTTCAAGCCGGCCATGAACTTGCTGTAGGTGACGCCGTGGCTGCGGCTGCCAGCATTGATACGGGCGATCCACAAATTGCGGAACACACGCTTCTTGGTGCGGCGGTCGCGGTAGGCGTACTGGCCTGCACGCATGACCGCTTGCTTGGCGATGCGGAAGACGTTTTTGCGACGACCACGGTAGCCTTTTGCAAGGGCGAGGATCTTCTTGTGACGGGCTCGGGCTGTTACACCACGTTTGACGCGAGGCATGTATCTTCTCCTTCAGTCAGTTACAGGCCGGCCATGGGCAGCATCTGCTTGATGCGTCCCTTGTCGGTCTCATGCACGGCGACAGAGCCACGCAGGTGGCGCTTGGTCTTCGTGGACTTCTTGGTGAGGATGTGACGCTTGAACGCCTGGCCCCGCTTGACGGTGCCACCCGGGCGAACGCGAAAACGCTTCTTCGCGCCGCTCTTGGTCTTCATTTTGGGCATGACTGCTCCTTTTTTGTTGCTGCTGCAGGCGCCGGCACAACGCGTACCGTCTTGTAGGCCTGCAGTCGCTTCTGACAACACTGCGGCGACCAAACCGCAGCGTTGAACCCCTCAGGCATCGGGCCGATGATCGTCTTACGACTTCCGCTTCGGGCCCAACACCATGATCATCTGTCGCCCTTCGAGCTTGGGCATGTTCTCGACCACCGACACATCGGCCAACTCATCGCGAATGCGCTCGAGCAATCGCATGCCGATGTCCTGGTGGGTGATTTCCCGACCGCGATAGCGCAATGTGACCTTGCCCTTGTCGCCGTCTTCTTCGATGAAGCGGCGCAGGTTGCGCATCTTGATCTGGTAATCGCCTTCGTCGGTACCAGGACGGAACTTGACTTCCTTGACCTCAATGACCTTTTGCTTCGACTTGGCTTCCGCCGCGCGCTTTTGCTCCTGGTACTTGAACTTGCCGTAGTCCATCAACCGGCAAACCGGAGGATCGGCTGTGGCGGCGATTTCGACCAGATCCACGTCGAGTTCACCTGCCATGCGCAACGCCTCAAGGGTACTCACGATGCCCAAGGGCTCGTTTTCAACACCGTTCAAGCGGACTTCAAGGGCCATGATCTCCCGATTGAGCCGGTGCTTGCGCTCGGCATTGGGGGTACGGCGGTCAGCAAAAGTAGCGATGGTTCAAACCTTTCAACGGACACCAAGGCAACGGAATCCAAAAAACAAAAGCGCGCCCTGATCGATCGTTTGGCTTGGCGCTCCTGCGGAGTGCGGGAGCGATCATGCTTTTTGAGCGATACCGTCGGCCAGCTTCGCGCAGAAGTCGGCCATCGGCATGATCCCGAGATCTTGGTTGCCCCGGGCGCGCACTGCAACGGAACCGCTTGCCTTTTCCTTGTCGCCAACGACGAGGATGTACGGAACCTTTTGCATCGAGTGCTCGCGAATTTTATAGCTTATTTTCTCGTTGCGCATATCCGTGGTGACTCTAACTCCTTGTTTTTGAAGCGATTTCGACACTTCCAAGGCGTAGTCGGCCTGCAAATCGGTGATGGCGGTCACCACAACCTGCACCGGCGCGAGCCACAGCGGTAGCGCGCCGGCGTGTTCTTCGATCAGGATCCCGATGAAGCGCTCGAAGCTGCCGACGATCGCGCGGTGCAGCATGACCGGGGTCGCGCGGTCTCCTTGCGCGTTGACGAACTCAGCTCCCAGCCGCTCGGGCATCGAGAAATCAACCTGAATCGTGCCGCACTGCCATTGGCGGCCGATGGCGTCCTTGAGCGTGTATTCGATCTTCGGCCCGTAGAAAGCGCCCTCGCCCGGTGACACCACGAATTCGCAGCCCGAGCGCTTGAGGCTTTCAATCAGCGCGTGCTCGGCCTTGTCCCACACGGCGTCCGAGCCGATGCGCTTTTCGGGGCGCGTGGCGACCTTGTAGAGGATGTTCTTGAAGCCGAAGTCGGCGTAGACCTTTTGCAGCAGTTCGGTGTAGGCCACGCACTCGTCGAGGATGTGCTCTTCAGTGCAGAAGATGTGCCCGTCGTCCTGCGTGAAGCCGCGCACCCGCATGATCCCGTGCAGCGAGCCACTGGGCTCGTTGCGGTGGCACTGGCCGAACTCGCCAAAGCGCAGCGGCAGATCGCGGTAACTCTTGATGCCCTGCTTGAAGATCAGGATGTGGCCCGGGCAGTTCATCGGCTTGAGCGCGTAGTCGCGCTTTTCGCTCTCGGTGGTGAACATGTTCTCGCGGTACTTGTCCCAGTG
>CANGBT010000131.1 GCA_947452135.1 Burkholderiales bacterium | reverse complement strand
GCGGTTCTGCCGGGCAGCTTGCTCGCCCGCGAATCGCATGGCGTCAATCCCGGCGCCGGCCGCATCCGCCTCGCACTGGTGTGCGGTCTCGACGACTGCGTTGAAGCTGCCCGCCGCATCGTGGCTTACGCCGAGTCGCTGTAAGCCCCTCCCGATCATCGACCCCGGCCCCTTGAACGCCGGCCTTTTTTGCGATTGCCCATGACCTCAAACCTCCAGAGCACCATCGAAGCCGCGTGGGACAACCGCGCCCAACTCACCGCCACCAGCCACCCCGAGGTGAACGCTGCAGTCGAGTCGGTGATCGCCGACCTGAACGCCGGACGAATCCGCGTGGCCGACCGCCAGAGCGTCGGTCAGTGGACGGTCAACCAGTGGGTCAAGAAGGCGGTGCTGCTGTCGTTCAGGCTGAACGACAACGAGCTGATGCGCTCGGGCGACCTGACCTTCTTCGACAAGGTCAAGACCAAGTTCTCGAACTGCGATGACGCCGAAGTGCGCGCCTCGGGCGTGCGCATCGTGCCGCCGGCCGTGGCCCGCCGCGGCAGCTACCTGGCCAAGAACGTGGTGCTCATGCCCAGCTTCGTGAACATCGGTGCCTACGTCGACGAAAACACCATGGTCGACGCCTGGGCCACCGTGGGCTCGTGCGCGCAGATCGGCAAAAACGTGCACCTGAGCGGCGGCGTGGGCATCGGCGGCGTGCTCGAGCCGCTGCAGGCCAACCCGACCATCATCGAAGACAACTGCTTCATCGGCGCGCGCTCGGAGATCGTCGAAGGCGTGATCGTCGAAGAAAACTCGGTGATCTCGATGGGCGTGTACATCGGCCAGAGCACCAAGATTTACGACCGCGCCACCGGCGAGGTGAGCTACGGCCGCGTGCCCGCAGGCTCGGTGGTGGTCAGCGGCAACCTGCCGAGTGCCGACGGCACGCACAGCCTGTACTGCGCGGTGATCGTCAAGAAGGTCGACGCGCAAACCCGCGCCAAGACCAGCCTGAACGACCTGCTGCGCGCCTGACCTTCAACACCTCGAACGGGAGCCGGACATGAGCGGTGGGAACATGGAGAAGGTCTTCAAGCTGATGTCCGAGCGTCAAGCCTCGGACGTCTACCTGTCAGCCGCCACGCCCATCCAGATCAAGATCAACGGCCAGATGCTGCAGCTCAGCGATCAGCCTCTCACGCCCGATCAGCCGCGCCAGTTGCTCGCCGAGGTGCTCACTCCGGTGCAACTCGAGGAACTCGACCGCACCGGTGAGTTGAACGTGGCCGTGGGTGTGGCTGGTGTCGGTCGGTTCCGCCTGAGTGCATTTCGCCAGCGCGGCTCGATCGCCGGGGTGTTTCGCTTCATCCCGTTCAACATTCCGACGCTCGAAAGCCTGCACCTGCCGCCGCTGCTCAACACGCTGGCGCTGGCCAAGCGCGGGCTGATCCTGATGGTGGGGTCGACCGGCGCGGGCAAGTCGACCACGCTGGCGGCCATGCTCGAGCAGCGCAACCAGGACATGACCGGTCACATCCTCACGATCGAAGACCCGATCGAGTTCCTGTTTCGCAACAAGCAGTCGGTGGTCAACCAGCGCGAGGTCGGCCGCGACACCGAGTCGCTGCAAGTCGGCCTGAAGAACGCGCTGCGCCAGGCGCCCGATTGCATCCTGATCGGTGAAATCCGCGACCGCGAGACGATGAGCGCAGCGCTGTCGTATTCGCTGTCGGGCCACCTGGTGCTGTCGACCCTGCACGCCAACAACAGCTACCACGCGCTGAGCCGCATCCTGTCGTTCTATCCGCCCGAAGCGCGCCCCACGATGCTGTCCGACCTGGCCGCCGGCTTGCGCGCGGTGGTGTCGCAGCGGCTGTTGCGCGGCATGTCCGGCGGGCGCGTCGCGGCGGTCGAAGTGATGCTCAACACCCAGCTGGTGTCTGACCTGATCGAGTCGGGCGACCTCGGCGGCGTGCGCGACGCGATGGAAAAGTCGATGGCCGAAGGCTCGCAGACCTTCGAGGAAGACCTCGCCAGGTTGGTCAACCTCGGGCTGGTGTCCAAGGACGAGGGCCTGGCCTACGCCGACTCGCCCACCAACCTGATGTGGCGCCTGCAAAACGATGACGCCACCGGCTCGGCCCGGTCCAAGAAGGCGCCGCCCACGCTGGAGATGACCGACGAGGAGCCCTCGTTCACCGACGTCATCCTCGACGTGGTGAGCGCGCCCCCACCTGCCCCGCGCGCCGCGCTGCCCTCCATGCCCGGCGTCAAGCGCTGAGGCCCTCTACCGTTCTTTTTTTGACCGTGAAACCGCACCACCCATGACCCTGCTCGATCTGATCACGCGCGAAGCCGCCCGCCTCAAAAAGGCGGGCGTTTCATTTGGGCATGGCACTGCCAATGCCTTCGACGAGGCCGCCTGGCTGGTGCTGTGGAGCCTGGGACTGGACCTCGACTCGCTCGAGGCCCACGCCAAGCGCGAGCTGACGCCGGAGGAAGACGCCAAGGCCTGCGAGCTGATCACCCGCCGCATCGACACCCGGCTGCCCGCGGCCTACATCACGCGCGAGGCGTGGCTGCAAAACGTGCCGTTCTACGTCGATGAGCGCGTCATCGTGCCGCGCTCGTTCATCGCCGAGCTGCTGGTCGATGGCGAAGGCCAGGGCACGCTCGACGCATGGCTGTCCGACCGCACGCAGCGCGTGCTCGACTTGTGCACCGGCAATGGCAGCCTGGCGGTGATCGCCGCATTGGCATTCCCCGAGATCACGGTCGATGCCTGTGACATCAGCGATGACGCGCTGGCCGTGGCCCGCCTCAACGTCGATCGCCACAAGCTGGGTGCTCGCATCACGCTGATGCACTCTGATCTGCTGAGTGGCGTGAGCGGCACCTACGACCTCATCGTGTGCAACCCGCCCTACGTCAATTCGCGCAGCATGGCCAAGCTGCCGGCCGAGTACCAGCACGAGCCGGTGCTCGCGCTGGCCGGTGGCGACGACGGCATGGACCTGGTGCGGCGCATCGTGAGCGAAGCCGCCGCGCGGCTGACCGACATCGGCGTGCTGGTGCTCGAGATCGGCAACGAGCGGCCGCACTTCGAGAGCGCCTTCCGGCGACTCGAGGTGGCGTGGCTGGAGACCAGCGCCGGCGACAACGCGGTGCTGCTGATCACCCGCGAGGCGCTCGTGCGCTGGGCGCGCAAGCCGGAGTACCGCGCATGATCACGCTCAAGGATGTGTCGCTGCGGCGCGGCACCAAGCTCGTGCTCGACGCGGCCAACGTCACGCTGCAGCCGGGCGAAAACGTCGGCCTGGTCGGACGCAATGGCGCGGGCAAATCGAGCCTGTTCGCGCTGCTGACGAACCGTCTGCAATCCGACGGGGGTGACTTCTACATGCCGCCGCGCTGGCGCGTGGGCGAGGTCGCGCAGAACATGCCCGAGACCGACGACGGCGCCACCGACTTCGTGCTCGAGGGCGACACCCGCCTGATGGAAGCGCAGGCCCTGATCGACGCGGCCGAGGCCGGCGACGACGGCCACGCGATCGCCGAAGCGCACCAGGCGCTGGCCGATGCCGGCGCCTTCGATGCCCGCCCCCGAGCACAGTCGCTGCTGATGGGCCTGGGCTTCAAGAACGAACAGCTCGACGCGCCGGTCAACAGCTTTTCGGGCGGCTGGCGCATGCGGCTGCAACTGGCACGCGCACTCATGTGCCCGGCCGATCTGCTGCTGCTCGACGAGCCCACCAACCACCTGGACCTCGACGCGCTGGTGTGGCTGGAGGCGTGGCTCAAGCGCTTCGAGGGCACCATGCTGGTCATCAGCCACGACCGCGAGTTTCTCGACGCCATCACCAACGTGACGGTGCACCTTGAAGACGCCAAGCTCACGCGCTACGGTGGCAACTACACCGCCTTCGAGGAAATGCGCGCCGAGCGCATGGTGTTGCAGCAAGCCAGCTTCGAAAAGCAAAAAGAGAAGATGGCTCACCTGCAGAAGTTCATCGACCGCTTCAAGGCCAAGGCCAGCAAGGCCAAGCAGGCGCAAAGCCGGGTGAAGGCGCTTGACCGCATGGAGCGGCTCGCGCCGGTGCTCACCTCTCGCGAGTTCTCGTTCGAGTTCCGCGAGCCGCTCAGCCTGCCCAACCCGATGCTCAGCCTGAAAGACGTCGAGTGCGGCTACCCGTCGCTCGTCGAGGGCGAGCCCGACAAGATCATCGTGCGCAACATCAGCCGCTCGGTGCTGGCCGGCCAGCGCATCGGCATCCTGGGCGCCAACGGCCAGGGCAAGTCGACGGTGGTGAAAACCATCGCGCGCGACCAGCGCGCACTCGGCGGCACCATCACCGAAGGCAAGGGCCTGGCCATCGGCTACTTCGCGCAGCAAGAACTCGACGTGCTGCGCCCTGACGAGTCGCCACTCAACCACATGACGCGTCTGGCGCGCGACGTCGGACCGGCCGGACGCGAGCAGGAACTGCGCAACTTCCTCGGCCAGTTCCGCTTTGCCGCCGACATGGTCAACCAGGCCGTGGGCACGCTCAGCGGCGGCGAGAAAGCGCGTCTCGTGCTGGCCATGCTGGTGTGGCAGCGCCCCAATTTGCTGCTGCTTGACGAGCCGACCAACCACCTCGACCTCGACACCCGCGAGGCGCTGTCGATGGCGCTCAACGAGTTCGAAGGCTCGCTGATGCTGGTCAGCCACGACCGCGCGCTGCTGCGCGAGGTGTGCGACGAGTTCTGGCTGGTCGCCGATGGCGGCGTTCGTCCGTTCGATGGCGACCTCGACGACTACCAGAAGTACCTGCTCGACACCGCACGCGCCCAGGCCAAGGCGCTGCGCGACGCCAACAGCGCGGGCAAGAAGGCCGCTTCAGCGCCCGCACCCGTGGCAGCCAAGCCGGTGGCATCCGCCCCCGTGCCGTCGGCACCCGCCAGCCGCGAAGACCGCAAGGCCGATGCGCAAGCGCGGCAAAGCAAGTCAGAAGAACTCAAGCCGCTGCGCAAGGAACTCAACCGCATCGACAACCGGCTCGGCGTGCTGTTCGGTGACCGCACCGCCATCGAAGCCAGCTTCGCCAGTGGCGGCCTGACACCTGCTCAACTGGCCGAGCACGGCAAGAAGCTCAAGGCGCTCAGCGAAGAAATCGGCCTGCTCGAAGGCCAGTGGCTCGAACTCAGCACGCAGGTGGACGAGCTGTCTGCGAAGGCCAGCGCCTGAGCTCAGCGCTCAAGCGCCAGCGCGTTCCAGCAACCTGAGCATCAGCTCCACGCGGGTCTTGGCCGGCGTGAGACCGTCGGCCATGGGCAGCCGGTCGATCGCCGACGGGTGGGCGCGGCCGGGCCCGCTGCGCGGGCTGCACAACACCGCCAGACCCGTGGCCTGAGCGGCCACCAGCGCTTGCTGCAACTCACGGTTCACGCTGCCGTTGCCAGTGGCGGCGACCACGATGCCGTGCACCCCATCGGCACACAGGGCGCGCACGAGCGCACCGGTGGCTCCGGCGTGGCTGGTGATGATCTCGACGCGGGGCCAGTCGTCCGCCGGCCGGCTGAGCGCGGGATGCACCTGCGTGCCGTTCGACAACACCTGCGGTGCGGCAGAACCCGCCTCGCCGCGCAGCCTCAGCCAGCGCAAGCGTCCGCCAGCGATCACCCCCAGCGGCCCGGCGTCGCCCGACGCAAAGGCATCGTCCAGGCGCAACGGATTGGCCTTGCGCACATCGCACGCGTCGTGGACGGTGCCGGCCAGCACCGCCAGCACACCCGACAGCCCCGGCTCGCGTGCCACCGTGATGGCGTCGCTCAGGTTTTGCGGCCCGTCAGCCTCGCGGGCGGTGGCCGGTCGCATGGCGCCGGTCAGCACCACTGGTTTTGACGGCGCCAAGACGCGCTGCAAAAACCACGCGGTTTCTTCCAGCGTGTCGGTGCCGTGCGTGATCACGATGCCGGCCACCTCGGGACGCGCCAGGTGGTGGGCCACGCGCTGCGCCAGCGTTTGCCAGATCGCGTGGGTCATGTCCTTGCTGTCGATCTGCGCGATCTGCTCGGCCTCGAGGGCGCTGCCCGGCGGCATGCTCACGCCCGCCAGCAAGGTGTCGATGCCGATCTGGCCGGCGCGGTAGCCCACCACGTCGTCGGGTGACGCGGCCGTGCCGGCGATGGTGCCGCCGGTGCCGAGCACGACGATGCGCTGTGTGTCAGGTGCTGTGCTCAAGTTGCGATCTCCATCGGTTGAAGTGGCTGTGGGCGCCCCGCGATTTTGCGCGGCAGCCACCCTTTGCATTTGGCGTCCAACTGGATGAAAATACAGCAACTGGATGAATCATCAGTCTCGCCCCGATCACCCTGATCACCCCGCCCCCACCGAAGGACCGCCATGCAAGATGCGCCCAAGCTGACCGACCGGCAGCAGCAGATCCTCGATCTGGTGCAAAGCGCCATCGAGCGCACCGGCGCGCCGCCCACTCGGGCCGAGATCGCCACCGAGCTGGGCTTCAAGTCGGCCAACGCCGCCGAGGAGCACCTGCAAGCGCTCGCCCGCAAGGGCGTGATCGAGCTGGTGGGCGGCACCTCGCGCGGCATCCGTCTGCGCTCCGAGGCGCTGCGCGCGCTCAACCAGATGCGCGGCAAGCAATACAGCCTGCCGCTGCCGGGCATCGCCCAACTCAGCTTGCCGCTGGTGGGGCGCGTGGCGGCGGGCAGCCCGATCCTGGCGCAAGAACACATCGACCAAACCTACATGGTCGAAGCCAGCATGTTCCCGCGCCGTCCCGATTACCTGCTCAAGGTGCGCGGCATGAGCATGCGCGACGCCGGCATCATGGACGGCGACCTGCTCGCGGTGCAGCGGGCCCATGACGCCAAGAACGGCCAGATCGTGGTGGCGCGGCTCGGCGAAGAAGTGACCGTCAAGCGCTTCCGGCGCAACCGCAACACCATCGAGTTACTGCCCGAAAACCCCGACTTCGAACCCATCGTGGTGGCCAGCGGCGAGACCGACTTCGTGATCGAAGGTCTGGCCGTGGGCCTGATCCGCAACAACATGATGATGTAGCGGCACCTCAGGCCGGCGCGCCTTGCGCCGGCCGCAAGGCGGCTCAGTCGCGCCCGAGAAAGTCGCCCTTGCCCAGCCCCACGCCGTTGTGGCGCAGCAGCGCGTAGGCGATGGTCAGGTGAAAGTAGAAGTTCGGCAGCACGAAGTGCTTGAGGTAGGCCTCGCCATCGAACTTGAGGGCCGGCGCGCCACGCATCGGCACCTCAATCGCCTTGCCCTCGCTGCCGTCGATCTGGGCAGCGGGCACCGACGCGATGAACTCCGCGGTCTTGGTGATGCGCGTCTTCAAGTCGGCAATGCTGGCTTCGTTGTCCTCGAACTTCGGCGCTTCGGTGCCCGACAGCCGCGCCACGCAGAACTTGGCCGCGTCGCAGGCGATCTGGATCTGCCGCGTGAACGGCAGCATGTCAGGCGCCAGACGCGCATTGAGCAGCACCGACGGGTCGAACTTCTTGGCCGCCGCATGGTCTTCGGCAACGTCGAGCCAGTGGCCCAGATTGCCAAGCATCTTCAGAAAAACGGGCGTGCTGGCCGAGTGCATCGAAAGGCTCATGGAGGTCTCCTGGGGGAATGGGATCGGACGATGCTACTTGGGTCGCTGGCAACCGACCGACGGGCACAATCAACGCCTTTGGCCCCGCCCGCTGCCGTGAACATCATCATCCTCGACGACTACCAGGACGCG
>CANGBT010000130.1 GCA_947452135.1 Burkholderiales bacterium | reverse complement strand
GCCGTGGGCGCGTTCAAGAAGTCTTTCGCCTGATCGTCTGACGACCTCAATCAAGGAGATTCGTCATGGCAGCAGGTAAAGAGATACGCGGCAAGATCAAGAGTGTCGAGAACACCAAGAAGATCACCAAGGCCATGGAAATGGTCGCGGCTTCGAAGATGCGCAAGGCTCAGGAACGCATGCGTGCAGCTCGCCCGTATGCCGAGAAGATTCGCAGTCTCGCGGCCAATCTGTCGAAGGCCACGCCTGAGTACAAGCATCCATTCCTGGTTGCCAATGACGGTGTCAAGACCGTCGGATTCATCGTCGTGACCACTGACAAGGGTCTGTGCGGCGGCATGAACACCAACGTGTTGCGTGCCGTGACGTTGAAGCTGCGGGACATGGAGAGCCAAGGCCAAAAGGCCGAAGCCGTGGCCATTGGCAACAAAGGCCTAGGTTTTCTTAACCGTGTCGGTGTGAAGGTGGTTTCCCATGCCACCCAGTTGGGTGACAAGCCACACCTCGACAAGTTGATCGGCCCGGTGAAGGTTCTGCTGGATGCCTACGCTGCAGGCCAGCTGTCTGCCGTGTATCTGTGCTACACGGGTTTCATCAACACGATGAAGCAAGAGCCTTTGGTGCAGCAACTGCTGCCCCTGAGTTCCGGCAGCATGGCTGCGACGGCTCCGGTCGGTGCCGGTGCCTACGGTTGGGACTATCTCTACGAGCCAGACGCGCCCGCGGTGATTGATGAATTGCTCGTTCGCTACACAGAAGCCTTGGTCTATCAGGCCGTGGCTGAAAACATGGCGTCTGAGCAGTCGGCTCGCATGGTGGCGATGAAGTCTGCCACCGACAACGCCGGCAGCGTGATCGGTGAACTGAAGCTCATCTACAACAAGACGCGTCAGGCTGCGATCACCAAGGAACTCTCAGAAATCGTCGCAGGTGCGGCCGCCGTCTGATAGCCGGACGATCGACCACCACTGAAACCAGAATTTGTTTTTTCGAAGGATACAAACATGTCCGCAGTGTCAACAGAAGGCAAGATCGTCCAGTGCATTGGCGCGGTCGTCGACGTGGAATTCCCACGCAATTCGATGCCGAAGATTTACGACGCACTCAAGCTTGAGGGGTCCAATCTGACTCTCGAAGTGCAGCAGCAGCTCGGTGACGGCGTGGTTCGCACCATTGCGCTGGGCTCTTCCGATGGTTTGCGCCGCGGCTTGACGGTGAAAAACACCGAGCGTCCGATCACCGTTCCCGTGGGTCGTGCAACCCTGGGCCGGATCATGGATGTGCTGGGCGCGCCGATCGACGAGCGCGGACCGGTCGGCCAGGAACTCACGGCTTCAATCCACCGCAAGCCGCCTGCATATGACGAGCTGAGCCCGTCACAGGACTTGCTCGAAACCGGCATCAAGGTGATCGACTTGGTTTGCCCGTTTGCCAAGGGCGGTAAGGTGGGCCTGTTCGGGGGTGCCGGCGTGGGCAAGACCGTGAACATGATGGAACTGATCAACAACATCGCCAAGGCTCACAGCGGCCTGTCAGTGTTTGCTGGTGTCGGTGAGCGTACCCGTGAGGGCAACGACTTCTATCACGAGATGGCCGATTCAGGCGTGGTGAACCTCGAGAACCTCCCTGAGTCGAAGGTCGCGATGGTCTATGGCCAGATGAACGAGCCGCCGGGTAATCGCCTGCGCGTTGCGTTGACCGGTCTCACGATCGCCGAGTCGTTCCGTGACGAAGGAAAGGACGTGCTGTTCTTCGTCGACAACATCTACCGCTACACGCTGGCCGGTACCGAAGTTTCGGCGTTGCTGGGTCGCATGCCGTCGGCTGTGGGCTATCAGCCAACGCTGGCCGAGGAAATGGGCCGCCTGCAAGAACGGATCACCTCGACCAAAGTCGGCTCGATCACTTCGATCCAGGCCGTTTACGTTCCAGCGGACGACTTGACCGACCCGTCTCCAGCTACGACCTTCGCCCACTTGGACTCCACGGTGGTGTTGTCGCGTGACATCGCCTCGTTGGGTATCTATCCGGCGGTGGACCCACTTGATTCGACCAGCCGTCAGCTCGACCCCAACGTCGTGGGCGAGGAGCATTACTCCACCGCTCGTGCGGTGCAGGGGACCTTGCAGCGTTACAAGGAACTGCGCGACATCATCGCCATTCTGGGCATGGATGAACTGGCTCCCGAGGACAAGCTCGCTGTGGCTCGCGCCCGCAAGATCCAGCGTTTCCTCAGCCAACCATTCCACGTGGCCGAGGTGTTCACCGGGTCGCCAGGAAAGTACGTGCCACTCAAGGAAACGATTCGCGGCTTCAAGATGATCGTGTCTGGCGAGTGCGACAGCCTGCCTGAGCAAGCCTTCTACATGGTTGGCACGATCGACGAAGCCTTCGAGAAGGCCAAGAAGATTCAGTAAGTCGCGTCCTCGGAGTACGACGCCGCGTGGGCGCCGAGCGGACGCAAATCCGCCGGCTCCAAGCTGCGTTTGAATTCGATGACAGGCTTGGCGAACTTCCTTCTCACGCTAACGGAACATCAGCATGGCAACCATTCACGTAGATGTCGTATCCGCCGAAGAACTGATCTTTTCCGGTGAGGCCAAGTTTGTGGCCCTGCCAGGAGAGATGGGTGAATTGGGGATTTATCCGCGGCACACGCCGCTGATCACCCGGATACGTCCCGGGGCGGTGCGCATCGTGCGCGCTGAAAATGACGCTGAAGAGTTCGTGTTCGTGGCGGGCGGGATTCTGGAGGTTCAGCCTGGCATGGTGACCGTGCTGGCGGACACCGCGATTCGCGGTAAGGATCTTGACGAAGCCAAGGCGAACGAAGCTCGTCAGCTGGCTGAAGAGGCGATGAAAAACGCGAAGAGCGACATTGACTTTGCCAAGGCGCAGGGTGAGTTCGCTGTCATGGCAGCACAAATCGCGGCGCTTCGAAAGTACCGTCAAAAGTGAGCCGGGCGACTTGAGCCCACCGGTCAAAACCCGCCACTAGGCGGGTTTTTTCTTGGACTGGCGCTTAACGAACGTCAGGTTCGTTCGGCAATTCGTTGGGGTTTGGATCCGTGGGCGCCGCCGGAAAGTGCTTGGCCAGAACGGCGCCCACCTGATCCACGGCACCGAGCAGGCCGTGCTCGTAGTCGCCGGCCTTGAAGGCTGTGCCCAGCCCATCTGAAATATTCCGCCAGGTACTTGCGGGTACCCGCTGAGCGAGACCGCGGTCCGCCACGATCTCGATGCAGCGGTCCGCAAACAGCAAGTAGATCAGCACGCCGTTGTTGTGCTCTGTGTCCCATGCGCGCAGCGTGCTGAACATGGCAATCGCCCGCTTCCGTGCAGTGGCGCCGCGCCACAGGTCACCGAGCGGAAGCGCAGCTTCGATGCACACGCGAAATTCCCCGGAGTGCGCTCGCTCGCTGTTGGCGACCTGAGCCCCGATACGCGCCAGCGCATCGGCGCTGATGGCCCGCCGAACGTCACTTTCGTCGATCCAGCAGTGCCTGAGGATGCGCAGGAGCTTGTTCATGGTGTGCCGGTTGCCGTTGTGGTCCATCAATGTGTCGAGTCACCAGCTTCCGGAGGCCCCGCCGCCGCCAAAGTCACCGCCTCCGCCCGAGCTGAAGCCGCTCCCGCCACCACCGCCGCCCCAGCCGCCAGAAGAAGAACCAGACGCCCCGCTGCTCCAGGCTTGAGGTGCCATTCCACGGCCAAATATCCACACAAACAGGAGCGTGACAAGTCCTCCGCCAGCCGATACCAGCACACTGGCTGTGAGCCACCAGCCAAGCGCTGCAATCCCCGTTGACGCCAGCAGGCTGCCCAGCTTGCGCCCGAACAGGCGCACGACAAACGGCGCGAGCAAACAAAATGCGAAGAACATCAGTACCCACGCCTGCCCGTCGCTTCCTCCCCCCGCTGCGGGCTGATCGGGCCCCGGCAGCGCCTCGCCCCGAATGAGCGCTGCCAATTGATCGACCGCGGCATTCAATCCGATCGCGTAGTTCCCGGCGCGAAACGCTGGCGTGATCTGCCCGTCGATGATCCGTTTGGCTGCCAGATCGGGGATCGCGCCTTCGAGCGTCTTCGCCACTTCGATGCGCACCCGCCGATCGTCCTTGGCCACGACGATCAGCAGTCCGTCGCCAATGTTTCGCCGGCCGATCTTCCAGGTGTCTGCGACGCGCTGGCTGTAGGCCGCAATGTCTTCGGGCATCGTGCTGGGAATCAGCAAAACCACCATCTGGCTGCCGACCTGTTGCTCGATCGATTCGAGCTTGGCGCTGAGGGCTGCTTGCTGCGTAGCGTCGAGGGTGCCCGTCTGGTCAATCACCCGTGCGTTGAGCGTGGGCACAGGCTGAACTTCTTGCGCGAAGGCCGCCGCGCATCCCAGCAAAAACAGCGCAGACAGCGCCCAAACCCGCAACAACATCCGACAGGCTGGAGCTCTGGCCCTCGGGGCAAGGTTCACGTGCGCGCCAAAGGTCAAACCAACCGCGCCAAGTTGCAGCCGCATCCCCAGCTACTTAGAGGCCGGCTTGTCAAAGCTCACGCTTGGCGTCCGGGAGATCTCGGCCTCGTTTTGCACGCTGAAGTTCGGCTTGACTGCGTAGCCGAACACCATGGCGGTGAGGTTGCTCGGGAAGCTGCGTGCGAGCACGTTGTATTCGGTGACGGTCTTGATGTAGCGGTTGCGTGCCACGGTCACGCGGTTTTCGGTGCCCTCGAGCTGCACACGCAGATCCTGAAAACCCTGATTGGCCTTGAGGTTGGGGTACTGCTCAGAGACCACCATCAGCCGGCTCAAGGCGCCACTCAGTTCGCCTTGCGCCTGCTGGAACTTGGCGAACGCAGCGGGGTCGTTGATCAGTTCGGGTGTGGCCTGAATGCTGGTGGCCTTCGAGCGCGCTTCGATCACCTTGGTGAGCGTTTCCTGCTCGAAGTTCGCCTCGCCCTTGACGGTTGCGACGATGTTGGGGATCAGGTCCGCGCGCCGTTGGTACTGGTTGAGTACCTCCGACATGCCTGCCTTGACCTGTTCATCGAGCCGCTGGAATTCGTTGTATCCGCAGCCGCTCAGGAACAGCGCGCAAAGGAAAGCCAGGCTGGCGATGCGTAGGGTGCGAAACATGGGGCGCGCTCCTCAGAACGATGAGACAGGGGGAATCCTAAGGAGCGTCTGCCGGCAACATCTTGAGCGCGCACAGCCGCGACGCTCGCTCATTCGACCGGCAAAAAGCCCTCGATCGACAGGTACCGCTCGCCGGTGTCGTAGTTGAAGCCCAGCACTGTGGCACCTGTTGGCAATTCGGGCAGCTTTTGCGCGATAGCCGCCAGCGTGGCACCCGACGAGATGCCCACCAGCATGCCCTCTTCGCGGGCGCAGCGACGCGCCATCTCGCGCGCGGCCTCAGCCTCGACTTGAATCACGCCGTCGAGCAGTTGCGTGTGCAAGTTCTTCGGGATGAACCCGGCTCCGATGCCTTGAATCGGGTGCGGACCGGGCTTGCCGCCGCTGATCACCGGGCTGGCCGATGGCTCGACCGCGTAGACCTTCAGCTGCGGCCAGCGGGCCTTGAGGACCTGCGCGCAACCGGTGATGTGTCCGCCCGTTCCCACGCCGGTGATCAGCGCGTCGATGCCGTTCGGAAAGTCGGCGATGATTTCCAACGCCGTGGTGTTCACATGCACATCGACGTTGGCAGGGTTCTCGAACTGCTGCGGCATCCACGCGTTGGGAGTCGCGGCCACCAGCTCGGCGGCGCGGGCGATCGCCCCGCCCATGCCCTTTTCGCGCGGCGTCAGCTCGAACGTGGCGCCGTAGGCCAGCATCAGCCTGCGGCGCTCAATGCTCATGCTCTCGGGCATCACCAACACCAGCTTGTAACCCTTGACCGCAGCCACCATCGCCAGACCGACACCGGTATTGCCCGAGGTGGGCTCGATGATGGTGGAACCCGGCTGCAGTGCGCCGGCTGCTTCGGCCGCCTCGACCATCGCCAGGGCGATGCGATCCTTGATCGAGCCGCCAGGGTTGCTGCGTTCGCTCTTGATGAACACCTGATGGCTGGTACCGAAAAGCCGGTTCACCCGCACATGCGGTGTGTGGCCGATGGTCTGAAGAATGTTGTCGACACGCATGCTCAACTCCCTGTTGTGCCCTTCGTTTTCCCGAGTCGGAAACGTTGAATCGAACAAATTATGAGCGTGATAATTCCGTGATGTACGCACCACTCCAAAACGACAGCTTTCTGCGCGCCTGTCTGCGGCAGCCCACCGATCACACGCCCGTCTGGCTCATGCGCCAGGCCGGTCGCTACCTGCCTGAGTACCGCGCCACCCGCGCCAAGGCGGGCAGCTTCATGGGCTTGGCGACCAACACCGACTACGCCACCGAGGTGACGTTGCAGCCACTCGATCGCTACGCGCTCGACGCGGCCATCTTGTTCAGTGACATCCTGACCGTGCCCGACGCGATGGGGCTGGGGCTGAGCTTCGCGCTTGGCGAAGGGCCGAAGTTCGAGCACGCTGTTCGCGACGAAGCCGCCGTCGACCGGTTGGCGGTGCCGGACATGAACAAGCTGCGCTACGTATTCGATGCTGTGACCTCGATTCGCAAGGCACTCAACGGCCGCGTGCCCCTGATCGGTTTTTCAGGCAGCCCGTGGACGCTGGCTTGCTACATGGTCGAAGGAGCAGGCTCAGACGACTATCGGCTCGTCAAGACGATGCTCTACAGCCGCCCTGACCTCATGCACCGGATCCTGGCGATCAATGCCGATGCCGTGGCGCTCTACCTCAACACCCAGATCGAAGCTGGCGCACAAGCCGTGATGGTGTTCGACAGCTGGGGCGGTGTGCTGGCAGACGGCGCATTCCAGGAGTTCAGCCTTGCCTACACCCAGCGGGTGCTGCAGCAGCTCAAGAAGGAACACAACGGTCAGCGGATCCCGCACATCGTGTTCACCAAGGGTGGCGGCCTGTGGCTTGAGGAGATGGCGGCGCTGGGGCCTGATGTGCTCGGGCTCGACTGGACGGTAAACCTCGCTTCAGCGCGTGCACGCGTTGGCGACCGCGTGGCATTGCAGGGCAACCTTGATCCGAACGTGTTGTTCGCCAACCCGGATCAAATCCGGGCCGAGGTGACCAAGACGCTGGAGAGTTTTGGCGCCCCTGGTGAGCCGCGCAATGGCTTGGTGGATGGCCACATCTTCAACCTCGGCCACGGCATCAGCCAGCACACGCCTCCTGATCACGTCACGGCGTTGGTCGATGCGGTGCACGAGGTTTCGCGCCGTTTGCGCCAGCCTCGCTGAACAGTTCGTTCGTTTCAGGGCGGGCCCTTGGTCCTTTGAGGACTGGGGGTTCGCCGTGAGTGAGCACTCATTTATGGGCTCGTCGGGGCGTGAGCGTCTGCGGCCGTGGCTCGCCTCAAAAACTGATCTAAATGGGTTTTATGGTCAAATCATATCGGTTATGGGCATTGACTTATCCCCATTTTTCATGAAGCAGTCTTTTGGCAGTCCTTCTGCTGTGCTGCAACATGAAGTTTTATTAAAAATCATCTAAGTTATTGATTCCATTGACATCTCTTTGATGCTCCGAAAGTGGGCAACGTAAGGCCAGCCCAGTTGAATCAAGACCTTAGCGATGGTTTGTGCAGGTTGCGCACAAAGTTATCCACACATTGGGTGGACAGATCAAAAACCCCAATTGAATCAGGCACTTACTCGCGGAGTCTCAGTAAAACTTTAGGTTCCCCACTTAAACGGGTGGTTGACAACGATGTCTGAACGTACCTCGTTGCGTGTTGCGGTGGACACCCCGGCGCACACGGCCATCGGCG
>CANGBT010000129.1 GCA_947452135.1 Burkholderiales bacterium | reverse complement strand
CGCCGTGCCGGCTCGGCACCTCGCGGTTCTGCGCGAGATGAGCGTGACCCAGCTCACCATCACCAAGCACCCCGACGGCCCGCTGATGGTGTTTCCGCGCCCGGCCTGGGAAGACTTCCGCGACAAGATCAGCGCGCTGCCGATGGATGCCGTGCGCTGGAAGCGCATGTTTCTGGGCAACGCCATGGACGTCGACATCGACGCCTCGTCGCGCGTGCTGATCGCGCCCGAATTGCGCGCCTCGGCCGGCCTCGACCGCAGCGTGATGCTGATCGGCATGGGCAGCCACCTCGAGCTGTGGGACGCTGCGCGTCACGCCGCACACGAGGCCGAAATCATGCGCGGCGAGATGCCCGACGCGCTCAAGGGCTTCTCGTTCTGAGTTGCCCTGAGATGACCCAAGACGCTGCCTGCGTGCACACCACCGTATTGCTCGACGAAGCGGTCGATGCCTTGCTGCATCTCGCGCCGCCGCACGGCGACCCTGAGGTCATCGAGCGCGCCCGCAGCGGCATCTACGTCGACGGCACTTTCGGCCGCGGCGGTCACTCGCGTGCGCTGCTGCGCCAGCTCGCCCCGGCCGGCCGGCTGATCGCCCTCGACCGCGATCCGCAGGCGGTGGCCGCGGTGGCTGCCGACGCGCAGCTTGCCGACCCGCGCTTTTCGATCCAGCACACCGCCTTCAGCCAGATCGTGCCCACGCTCGCCTCGCTGGGTGTGAGCCGCATCGACGGACTGCTGCTGGATCTGGGCGTGTCCTCACCGCAGATCGACAGCCCCGAGCGCGGCTTCAGTTTCCGGTTCGACGGTCCGCTCGACATGCGCATGGACACGACCCGTGGCGAGAGCGCCGCGGACTTTCTGGCCCGCGCCGACGAGCGCCACATTGCTGAGGTGATTCGTGACTATGGGGAAGAACGGTTTGCTCTACAGGTTGCAAAGGCGCTTGTTGCTCGGCGCGAGGGCGGGAACCCCGTTCGAACCACTCGGGAGCTGTCCGAGGTCGTGGCTGGTGCAGTCAAGACCCGCGAGCCGGGCCAGAACCCTGCAACGCGCACGTTTCAAGCTCTTCGGATTTTCGTCAATGCCGAGCTTGAGGAGCTCGAGCAAGGCCTGAGCGCGGCCCTTGAGTTGCTGTCCCCCGGCGGGCGGCTGGTGGTGATCAGCTTCCATTCGCTCGAGGACCGCATCGTCAAGACCTTCATCGCGCGCGAAAGCAAGGCGGTGTTCGACCGCCGCGCGCCGTTCGCGCCCGAGGTGCCGATGCGCCTCAACGCGATCGGGCGCGTCAAGCCCGGCGAGACCGAAGTGCGCGCCAACCCGCGCGCGCGCTCGGCGGTGATGCGCGTGGCCGAGCGCACCGACGTGCCGGCGCTGCAGCTCGGGACGCGCCGATGAACCGTGTCAACGTGCTGCTGATGATGGTGCTGATGGCCAGCTGCCTGTATCTGGTGCGCGTGTCGTACGAGTCGCGGCGCCTGTACGCCGAAGTCGATCGCGCGCAGGGCCAGCAGCGCCAGCTCGAAACCGAATTCGGCCGGCTGCAGACCGAGCGCCAGGCACAGGCCACGCCCTCGCGGGTCGAGGCCACCGCGCGCGAGAAGCTCGGCATGCGCACGGCCACGCCGGCCATCACGCAGTACGTGGCCGCACCGGTGGCCAAACCCGCTTCTGCCACGGTGGTGTCCCGATGAAACTGCCAGGCCGCCGCGCGGGTGCTGCCGCGGGCAAGGATGCCGCTTCGCGCGTGCCGCCCAGCGTGCGCGGGCTCAACTACTCGAACAGTCCGCTGCTGGTGTCGCGCACGCCGGTGGGGCGCTCCAAGCTGCTGGTCGCGCTCGTCGGACTGGGCTTTTGCGTGCTGCTCGGTCGCGCGGCCTATGTGCAGGTGATCGGTTCGTCGTTCTATCTGAAGCAAGGCGAAATCCGCTACGCGCACACGCTGACGCTGCCGGCCAGTCGCGGCCGCATCCTCGACCGCAACGGCCAGCTCATGGCCTCGAGCGTGCCGTCGCCGTCGCTGTGGGTCATTCCCAAAGACTTCGAGGCCAGCCCCGCCTCGCGACGTGAACTGGCCTCGCTGCTGGGCATGAAGCCCCAGGCACTCGAAAGCCGGCTCGACGACAGCCCGAACTTCATCTGGCTGGGTCGCCAGGTGGATGACAGCGTGGCCAAGGACGCGCTGGCGCTGGGCCTGCCGGGGCTGCACAAGCTGGGCGAGTTCCGGCGCAAATACCCCGAAGGCGAGGCCGCCGCGCACGTGGTGGGCTTCACCGACGTCGAAAACCGCGGGCAAGAAGGCATCGAGCTGGCCTTCCAGCGCGATCTGGTCGGGCGCAACGGCACGCGCCACGTGATCAAGGACCGGCTCGGCCGCGTGATCGAAGACATCGGCGACAGCATGGCGCCGGTCGATGGCCGCGACATCCAGCTGTCGATCGACTCCAAGCTGCAGTTCTTTGCCTACCGGCGCTTGCGCGAGGCGGTGGCCGAAAACAAGGCCAGGGCCGGCAGCGTGGTGGTGCTCGACGCCCAATCGGGCGAGGTGCTCGCGCTGGCCAACTACCCGAGCTACGCGCCGTCCGATCGCCGCAACCTGACCGGCGAGCAGCTGCGCAACCGCGCGCTCACCGACACCTTCGAGCCCGGCTCGACGATGAAGCCTTTCATCATCGGCCTGGCACTGGAAACCCACCGCGTCACGCCCGACACCATCATCCAGACGGCGCCCGGGCGCATCACGATCACCGGCTCGACCATCAGCGACGCCCACCCGCACGACGCGCTGACGGTCAATGAGGTGATCCAGAAGTCGAGCAACGTGGGCACCGTGAAGATCGCGATGCAGATGCAGCCGCGCGAAATGTGGGAGCTGTACACCGCGATCGGCCTCGGTCAAAAGCCGCAGATCGAATTCCCCGGTGTGGTGGGTGGCCGGCTGCGCCCGTACAAGACCTGGCGTCCGATCGAGCAGGCCACCATGAGCTATGGCTACGGCCTGTCGGCCTCGCTGTTCCAGCTGGCGCACGCGTACACCGTGTTCGCGCACGACGGCGAGCTCATTCCCGTCACCCTGCTCAGATCGGCCGATCGCCCCGACAACACCCGCGTGGCCGGCATGCGCGTGCTGTCGCCGCAAACGGCCCAGTCGGTTCGCCACATGCTGCAAATGGCGGCCGGCCCCGGCGGCACCGGGCCGAAGGCGCAGACCATCGGCTACTCGGTGGGTGGCAAGTCGGGCACCGCCTACAAGCAAGAGGGCAAGGGCTACGCCAGCGGCAGCGTCAAGAAGTACCGCTCGTGGTTCGTCGGCATGGCGCCGATCAACGAGCCGCGCATCATCGTGGCGGTCATGGTCGACGAGCCCACCGCCGGCAAGTACTACGGCGGCGAGGTGGCCGCACCGGTGTTCAGCGAGGTGGTGCAGCAGACCTTGCGCATGCTCAACGTGTCGCCCGACATCGAGGTGCGCGCCCAGATTCAGGCGCAGCCGCTGGCCGCCGTGGAAGAGAGCTTCTGATGGCGCAGCGCCTGCTCGGATCGGTCCCCGCCGCACTGACGTGGCTGGCACAGCGCGGCGTGCGCGGCCTGGCCACCGACAGCCGCGCGCTGCAGCCGGGCGACGCCTTCATCGCCTGGCCGGGCCACGCGCACGACGGCCGCAAGCATGTGCAACAGGCCCTCGACGCCGGCGCGCGCGCCTGCGTGATCGAGGCCGATGGTGCCGAGGCCTTTGGCTTTGACGACGAGCGCATCGCCGCGATGGACGGCCTGAAAGCGGCCGCCGGGCCGCTGGCCAGTGCGTTCTTCGGCTCACCCAGTGACCGGCTGGCGGTGATCGCCGTCACCGGCACCAACGGCAAGACCTCGACCACCTGGTGGACAGCGCAGGCGCTGTCGGTGCTGGGCCGGCGCTGCGGCGTCATCGGCACCTTGGGCGCTGGTGCCGTGCCGGTGGACGGCAGCGCCGCGCTCACCGCCACCGGCCTGACCACGCCCGACCCGGTGACGCTGCACCGCGCCTTCAAGCGCTTCGTCGCCGAAGGCTTGCGCACGGCGGCCATCGAGGCCTCGTCGATCGGCCTGGCCGAGCGGCGGCTGTGGGGCACGCACATCGACATCGCGGTGTTCACCAACTTCACCCAGGACCACCTCGACTTCCACGGCTCGATGGACGCCTACTGGAAGGCCAAGGCCGACCTGTTCGCCTGGCCCGGCCTGCGCGCGGCGGTGCTCAACATCGACGACCCGCGCGGCGAGGCGCTGCAATGCGCGCTGGCCACCAGCGACCTGCGGCTGTGGACCTGCTCGACGAACCCGCAGCAGCATCCCACGGCGCGCCTGCTGGCTCGCGACGTGAGCTACGTCGACGGCGGGCTCGCGTTCGAGCTGGTCGAAGCCGGGCTGCCGCCGGTGGCGCTGCGCACCCGCCTGATCGGCGACTACAACGTGGCCAACCTGCTGGCGGTGGTGGCCTCGCTGCGCGTGCTGGGCGTGTCGCTCGACGACGTGGCGCGCGCCTGTGCCGGACTCACCCCGGTGCCCGGGCGCATGCAGCGTGTGCAATCCGACGCCGCCGCTCTGCACTCACCCGAAGTGCTGGTCGACTACGCCCACACGCCTGATGCGCTCGACAAGACGCTGCGCGCGCTGCAACCGCTGGCCGCAGCCCGCGGCGGCGAACTGTGGTGCGTGTTCGGCTGCGGCGGCAACCGCGACGCCGGCAAGCGACCAGCCATGGGCGCCATCGCGCAGCGCCAGGCGCAGCACGTGGTGGTGACCAGCGACAACCCGCGCCACGAGGTGCCCGCGGCCATCCTCGCCGACATCACCGCCGGCATGGCGGCCACGCCTGCCACGCAGGTGATCGAAGACCGGCGTGCGGCCATCGCCCACGCCGTGGCCCAGGCGGGGCCGCGCGATGTGGTGCTGATCGCCGGCAAGGGCCACGAGACCGATCAGGAGATCGCCGGCGTCAAGCTGCCGTTTTCGGATGTTGACGAAGCGCGTGCCGCCTTGCGCGAGCGCACGACGGCTGGGGTGTGCGCATGATGCTCACGCTGGCTCAGGCGCACGGCATGTTGCCCGGCTCCCAGCTGCAGGGTGATGGCGCCACGCCGCTGCTGCGCGTGCACACCGACAGCCGCAGCCTGCGCGCCGGCGACCTGTTCGTGGCGCTGCGCGGCGAGCGCTTCGATGCGCATGACTTTCTGGCCGGCGCGCGCACGGCCGGTGCAGCCGCTGTGCTGGCCGAGCGCGGCGTGGCCGACTGCGGATTGCCGGGTTTGCAGGTGAGCAACAGCCTGCACGCGCTGGCCACGCTGGCCGCGGCCTGGCGCCGTGGCTTCGAGCTGCCGCTGATCGCCGTGACCGGCAGCAACGGCAAGACCACCGTCACGCAAATGATCGCGTCGATCCTGCGCGCCTGGCACGCCGAGGCCGCGTTCTGGACCGAAGGCAACTTCAACAACCACATCGGCGTGCCGCTCACGCTGCTGCGCCTGCGCCAAGGCGTCCACCGCTCGGCCGTGGTCGAACTCGGCATGAACCACCCCGGCGAGATCGCCGAACTCGCCGCGCTGGCCGCGCCCACGGTGGCGCTGGTCAACAACGCGCAGCGCGAGCACCAGGAATTCATGGCCAGCGTCGAGGCGGTGGCGCGCGAGAACGGCGCGGTCATCGAGTCGCTGGGGCCCGACGGCGTGGCGGTGTTCCCGGCCGACGAGACGCACACGCCGCTGTGGCGCGAGCTGGCCGGCGCGCGACGCGTACTCACGTTCGCGCTCGGCCACGCCGCTGCCGATGTGAGCGCCGATGCCACCTGGTCGGCCGACCACTGGGCCGTGGCCCTGCACACGCCGGCCGGCAGCGCCTCATTCGCCTTGCGCGTGGCCGGGCTGCACAACGTGAAGAACGCGTTGGCGGCCACCGCCTGCGCGCTGGCCGCCGGCGCGCCGCTCGACGCGGCGGTGCGCGGCCTCGAAGCCTTCAGCGCCGTCAAGGGCCGCTCGCAGGCGCACCTCATCGAGCGCGGAGGGCAGACCGTCACGCTCATCGACGACACCTACAACGCCAACCCCGATTCGGTGCTCGCCGCCATCGAGGTGCTGGCCGCGCTGGACGCACCGCGCTGGCTGGTGCTGGGCGACATGGGCGAAGTGGGCGACGAGGGCCCGGCGTTTCACCGCGAGGTGGGCGAGGCCGCCCACCGCCGCGGCCTCGACGCCCTGTGGACCGCCGGTGCGCTGTGTGCGCACAGCGCGGCGGCCTTCGGTGCGGCGCGCCACTTCGACAGCGTCGACGCGCTGCTCGCCGCCTTGCCCCAAGCGCCCGCAGCGGCGTCGGTGCTGGTCAAGGGCTCGCGCTTCATGAAGATGGAACGCGTGGTCGCCGCGCTGCAAGCCGCAGCGCCACTCACTTCGGGAGCCGCCCATGCTGCCTAGCCTGGCTCAGTGGCTGCAAACGTTGTCGCCGGAATTCGGCTTCTTCCGCGTTTTTCAGTACATCACCTTCCGCGCCGTGATGGCCGCGCTCACCGCGCTGCTGATCGGTCTGGCCTTTGGCCCGATGGTCATCCGCCGCCTGACCGCCTTGAAGATCGGCCAGCCGATCCGCCAGTACGGGATCCAGGAGCATCTGGCCAAGAGCGGCACGCCCACCATGGGCGGCGTGCTGATCCTCATCGCCGTGACGGTGTCGACGCTGCTGTGGTTCGACTGGAGCAACCGCTTCGTGTGGATCACGCTGATCGTGACGCTGGGCTTTGGCGCCATCGGCTGGGTCGACGACTGGCGCAAGGTGGTCGACAAGAACCCCGAGGGCATGCGCTCGCGCGACAAGTTCCTGTGGCAGTCGGTGATCGGCCTGCTGGCGGCGTTCTACCTGGCCTTCAGCGTGAGCGAAACGTCCAACCTGCGCGTGATCGAGTTGTTCGGCCGCTGGCTGCAAAGCGGCTTTTCCAACGACCTGCCGCCGGCGGCCGACCTGATCGTGCCGTTCTTCAAGACGGTGAGCTATCCGCTGGGCGTGTACGGCTTCATCGTGCTGACGTGGTTCGTGATCGTCGGTGCGAGCAACGCGGTGAACTTCACCGACGGGCTCGACGGGCTGGCCATCATGCCGGTGGTGATGGTGGGCTCGGCGCTGGGCGTGTTCGCCTACGTCACCGGCAGCGTGGTCTACAGCAAGTACCTGCTGTTCCCGTACATCCCGGGCACCGGCGAGCTGCTGGTGTTCTGTGCCGCGCTGGCCGGCGCCGGGCTGGCCTTCCTGTGGTTCAACACGCACCCGGCGCAGGTGTTCATGGGCGACGTGGGAGCGCTGTCGCTGGGCGGCGCGCTGGGCACCGTGGCGGTCATCACCCGCCAGGAAATCGTGCTCGGGATCATGGGCGGCGTGTTCGTCGTCGAGGCGCTTTCGGTGATGCTGCAGGTGGGCTGGTTCAAGTACACCCGCAAGCGCTACGGCGAGGGTCGGCGCATCCTCAAGATGGCGCCGCTGCACCACCACTTCGAGAAGTCCGGCTGGAAGGAAACGCAGGTCGTCGTGCGCTTCTGGATCATCACCATGCTGCTGTGCCTGATCGGCCTGGCCAGCCTGAAGCTGCGTTGAGGCCGCCACGACCATGAACGCCCTCGCAGGAATCACGGTGCTGGTGCTCGGTCTCGGTGAGTCCGGGCTGGCCATGGCGCGCTGGTGCGCGCGCGGCGGCGCGACGGTGCGCGCCTGGGATTCGCGCCTGAGCGCTGACGCTGACGCCGCCGCGCTGCCCCAGGCCGCCAGCTTGCGCGCTGCGGTGCCTGACACGCAGCTGATCGCCGGCGCGCTGGATGCCGCTGCGATGGACGGGGTGCAGCTCGTGCTCAAGAGCCCGGGCCTGGCGCCGCTGGATGCGCGCATCGCGCCCGTGCTGGCGCTGGCCGTCCAGCGTGGCGTGCCGGTGCAAGGCGAGCTCGACCTGTTCAGCCGTGCCCTGGAGAT
>CANGBT010000128.1 GCA_947452135.1 Burkholderiales bacterium | reverse complement strand
GGCCGATGAAGAACACCTTCGGCAGTTCGATCTCGTAGAAGCAGTCGATGCCGTTGAGCGCCTTGTTCAGCAAGAACAGCTTGGTGGGAACTTCCGTGTCGCCCGACTGACGCCAGATGGTGTTGCCCAGAAAGTAAAGGAACTGGCAGTACTGCGTGGAGTGCAGGTAATCGAAGCGCTCCTGTGGCCAGGGCCGCACGCCGTTGATGCACAGGCGCAGCCGCTCGAGCGCTTCGTCCAGGTTCGCCTCGATGGGCCCGGCGCAGTCGCGCTCATCGGGGAAGTGGTGATTGAGCTGGCGCAGCAAGTAGCGCAGCAGGCCGTCGCGGCCGATTCGTGCGATGTCCACTCAGGGCTGCGCGTAGCGCATGTAGACGAGGCTGGCCACGCTCGTCGTGAGCGAGGGGTCTTCGGTCCATTCGGTGAATTCGGCACCCCGGTTTACCGCCAGAGGAACACGCTGGAATTCGCGAAACCCGACCTTTTCGTAGAACGCGACTGCCGGGTTGTCGGATCGAACCCGAACCGCCAGTTCGGTCAGCCCCAGCTGATCGTGGGCCCAGGCCAGCAGCGTTTGCAACGCCAGCTTCATCAGTCCGGGTGGCGAGGTGCCGCCGCTCACGATGGCATCGGCTTCGCCGTAGCCCGCGTCCCAGTCGATGAAGCCCAGTCCGAGGTGCCCCAGCCGCTCGCCATTGAGGTCGTCGAGCATGAACAAGATCTTGCCGCCGTTGTCGTGCACCGGCCCGCTCAGCCACCCGGCTGTGCGCTCATCGTGCGAGACAAACTCGGTCAGGAACGACGCCACGTGGCGGTTGCGCCACTCGCTGAGCAGCCGCACGTCGGTCGGGTCGGTGGCGCCCGCCACGGTGGCAATCGGTCGCAGCAGCGCACGCACCGGCGTGCCCACGGGCAGCACCAGCGCCGGCTTGCCGGCCAGCGTGCTGTCCTTCAGAGCGCGCAGCAGGCGTTGGCCGGGCTTCATGTCTGGGCGAAGTACTGGCGCACCTTGTCGGCCACCAGGCGCACGGTGTCGAGCGGCATCTTCGAGTGCAGCGGCAACGACAGGATTTCCTTGCCGACGCGGTCGGTCACGCTCAGGTCGCCCGCCTTGCAGTCCTTCCACAGCGTGAACCAGTGACCCGGCTGCCAATGGATGCCGGTGTCGACGCCCTCGGCTTTCAGGAAGTCGCGCAGGCTGTCGCGGTGCTGTTCGGGCACCCGGATGTAATAGAGGAACGGGTTGACGTCGGCGAAGTCGGTCGCGGGCACGCGCACCTGGGCGATGCCGGCGAGCGCCGCGTTGTACTCGCGTGAAGCGTCCCGGCGCGTTTGCGAGATGACATCGAGCTTGCCCAGTTGCGCCAGCCCGATGGCCGCGTGCATGTTGAGCATGTGGTACCTGAAACCCACCTGCTCCACGTCGAAGGTCCAGGCCCGCTTGTTCTGGTACATCACCGAGGCGGGTTGCTGCATGCCGAGCAGCCGCAGCTCGTGCACCTTGCGAAGTTCTTCTTCGGTCTTGACAACGATGGTGCCGCCATCGAGGCAGGTGATCGTCTTGACCGGGTCGTGGCTGAACACGCAGATGTCCGAGAAGCTGCCGACCATGCGGCCCTTGTATTTCGAGCCGAACGAGTGCGCGGCGTCGTGGATGATGCGAATGCCATGGTCCTGGGCGAACTGTGCGATCCCGTCGTGGTCGCACATGATGCAGTCGTAGTCCATGACGATCATGGCCTTGGTGCGCGGCGTGACCAGTTGGCCTGCGCGCTCCAGGTCGATCGCCAGCGTGGTGTCATCGCAGTCGCAAAACACGATGTCGGCGCCCACCCAGCTGATGGCCTGGAAGTCGGCCGAGCAGTTGAACGACGACACGATCACCTCGTCGCCCGGGCCCACACCGGCGACCAGCAGCGCCAGATGCAAACCCGCGGTGCCGGTGCTCACGGCCGCCACATGGCGATCGGCCGGCGCGCCAATGATCTCGTGCACCTTCTTCTCGAAGGCCGACACATAACTGCCCATGCCCAGCCAGCCCAGTTCGAGCGACTCGCGGCTGGCGTCGATTTCTTCTTGTTCGATCAGTGGTTTGAACACGGGGACCATGCGCGCCTCCAGGCAAGTGACATCGTGAAAAAGACTCTACCGGCCACGCAAATGTCCAGCCGCTCGATAAGCGCTTGAAACGACACCCAACCCCGAGGATCAGCCGATGCGCAGCTGCGGAACCAGCGTGACCAGCCGGCCGCCCCAGTCGCCGATGTAGGCGAGTTGCTCGCCGATCTCGGCGCGCAGGTTCCACGGCAGCACGATCACGAAGTCAGGCCGGTGCCGGCGCAGTTCGGCCTCGGCCACCACCGGGATGCGCGAGCCGGGCAGAAAGCGCCCCTGCTTGTGCGGCGATGCATCCACCACGTAGCTCAGCAGATCGCCTCGCACGCCTGCGTAGTTCAGCAAGGTGTTGCCCTTGGCCGCCGCGCCGTAGCCCACCACCGACTTGCCGGCTCGCCGCTGCTCGATCAGAAAGCCCAGCAGATCGTTCTTGATGCGTTCGGCCACCGGCTGCAAGCGGCGGTAGAAGTCCATGCCGCTCATGCCGGCGTCGGCCTCCTTGCGCAGCAGCGCGGCCACGGCGCCGGTCGGCGCGCGGGTGTGATCGGCGTGCTGCGCCCACACACGCAACGAGCCGCCGTGCGTGGGCAGCTCCTCGACGTCCCACACCGTCAGGCCCTGGCTGGCGAAGATGCGTTGCACGGTGTGCAGCGACAAGTAGCTGAAGTGCTCGTGATAAATCGTGTCGAACTGGCCTTGCTCCACGAGCTGCAGCAGGTGCGGAAACTCCACCGTGATCGTGCCGGCCGGTGCGAGCACCTCGCGCAGACCCGCCACGAAGTCGTTGATGTCAGGCACGTGCGCGAGCACGTTGTTGCCCAGCACCAGATCGGCCTGCCGACGCTCGGCGACGAACTGCCGCGCGAAGCCCGCACCGAAGAACGACTCGATGCTCTCGATGCCCAGCCCGCGCGCCACCGCGGCGGTGCTGGCCGTGGGCTCGATGCCCACGCAGCCGATGCCGCGCGCTTGCACGTACTGCAGCAAGTAGCCGTCGTTGGAGGCGATCTCCATCACCAGTGAATCCGCGCCCAGCGCCAGCCGCTCCACCACCTGATCGACATAGCGCCGCGCGTGCGCCAGCCACGAGCTCGAGTACGACGAGAAGTAGACGTAGTCGTCTGAGAACAGCGCGTCGTGGCGCTGCACCTCGTCGACTTGCACGAGTTGGCACTCGGCGCAGGTGTAGACCTTGAGCGGAAAGTGCAGCTCGGGCCGCGCCAGATCTTCGGTGCGCAAGAACGCGTTGGACGGAGGCGCCGCGCCGAGGTCGATGAACACGTCGGTCAAAGGCGCTGCGCAGTGGCGGCACTTCATGTCTGCACTCCCTGAAATTGAGCGTCGATCAGCCGGTGGCTGCGGTCGCGATCGGACAGCACCGTCACCGGCAGCGGCCACGCGATGGCCAGCGCCGGGTCGTCGTGGCGCACGCCGTCTTCGCAGGCCGCGTCGTAGTCGGCGCTGTGCTGGTAGAGCAGCTCAACGTCGTCGGTGAGCGTTTGAAATCCGTGCGCAAAGCCTTGCGGGATGAGCAACTGACGGTCGTTGTCAGCCGTCAGCTCGACCCCATGCCATTGGCCGAAGGTGGATGAGCCCGTGCGCAGGTCAACGGCCACGTCGAACACCCGGCCGCGCAGGCAGCGCACCAGCTTGACCTCGGCCGCCGGGGCGCGCTGAAAGTGCATGCCGCGCACGGTGCCACGCTGCGCGCTGTACGACAGGTTCACCTGCCGGAAATGCAGCCCGGGGTGAACGGTTTGCAAGCTGCGCTCGCACGACAGCCGGGTCAGTCGACCGCGTGCGTCGCCGCGCGGGACGGTCTCGACGACCCACAGGCCGGCCAGCGGCGTGGCGGTGAAGTTCATGGCTGGGCCCAGGCGAGGCCGGCGCGGCGCGCGTCGGCCCGGTAGTGCTGCAGGTCGTCACGGCTGGCGACAACACCTTGTTCGTGCCAGACGCGGTACCAGTGTGCGGTGCGCTCGAGCATGGTGGCGGCATCCCACACCGGGCGCCAGCCCAGCTGCTCACGCGCCTTGCCGCAATCCAGGTGCAGCAGCGCGGCTTCGTGCGGTTGAGGGCGCGTGTCGAGCTCGCAGCGCACGCGCGGCCAGTGCGCCGCGAAGCGCGTCACCACGTCTTGCACGCTGAGGTGTCCGGCGGCGTCGGGGCCGAAGTTCCAGGCCTCGGCGCAGATCGCGGGGTCGGCGAGCAGGCGCTGGCCCAGCAGCAAATAGCCCGACAGCGGCTCGAGCACGTGCTGCCAGGGGCGCGTGGCCATCGGGAAACGGATCGGCGTGACGCGATCGGCGCAGGTCGCGCGAACCAGGTCGGGGATCAGCCGGTCTTCCGAGGCGTCGCCGCCACCAATCACATTGCCGGCCCGCGCGGTGGCCAGGCCGACCGCATGGCCGCGGCCGTCGTCGGCGGCCAGAAAGCTCGCGCGGTAGCTCGCCGAGACCATCTCGGCGCAGGCCTTCGACGCGCTGTACGGATCGTGACCGCCCAGCGCATCGGTCTCGCGGTAGCCAGCGCTGTCATTGCGGTTGGCGTAGCACTTGTCGGTGGTGGCGTTGACCATGGCGCGCACCGACGGGGTGGCGCGCACCGCTTCGAACAGGTTCACCAGGCCCATCACGTTGGTGTCGAAGGTCAGGAGCGGCTCGCGGTAGCTGCGCCGCACCAAAGGCTGCGCCGCGAGGTGAAACACGATCTCGGGCTCGAAGCGCTGCACGGCCGCGCGCACCGCCGCGGCATCGCGCAGGTCGGTCAGCACCTCATCGACCTCGAGGTTCAACAACTCGCCATGCGCCGGATCGGTATCGGCCGGCAACGCCAGACCGGCCACGTGTGCGCCCAGCGTTTGCAGCCACAGCGCCAGCCACGAGCCCTTGAAGCCCGTGTGGCCGGTCACCAGCACGCGTCGGCCGGCGTAGGCGCCGCCGAAATCTCCAGCACCCATGGCGCTCAGGCCCACACCTTCCAGGGGGCCTGGTTGGCTTGCCACAGGTCTTCGAGCTTGAGCTTGTCGCGCAGCGTGTCCATCGGCTGCCAGAAGCCTTCGTGCGTGTAGGCGCTGATCTGCTTGTCGCGTGCGAGGGCTTCGAGCGGCTCGCGCTCCCAGGCCGTGGCGTCCGAGTCGATGTACTTCAGCGCCTCGGGTTCGAGCACGAAAAAGCCGCCGTTGATCCAGCTGCCGTCGCCTTGCGGTTTTTCCTCGAAGCGCGTGATGCGCTTGTCGACGATGTCGATGGCGCCAAATCGCCCGGCCGGCTGCACGGCCGTCAGCGTGGCCAGGCGTTTTTGCTTCTTGTGAAATTCGATCAACGAGCTGACGTCGACGTTCGACACGCCGTCGCCATAGGTCATGCAAAAGGTGCCGTCGTCGAGGTAGTCGGCCACGCGCTTGAGCCGCCCGCCGGTTTGCGTCTGATCACCGGTGTCGACCAGCGTCACGCGCCACGGCTCGCAGTGCTGCTGCCGCACTTCCATGCGGTTTTGCGCCAGGTCGAAGGTCACGTCCGACATGTGCAAGAAGTAATTGGCGAAGTACTCCTTGATCACGTAGCCCTTGTAGCCCAGGCAGATGACGAAGTCGTTGATGCCGTGGTGCGAGTACAGCTTGAGGATGTGCCACAGCACCGGCTTGCCGCCGATCTCGACCATGGGCTTGGGGCGCACCGAGGTTTCCTCGGCCAGCCGCGTGCCCAGTCCGCCTGCCAGGATGACCGCCTTCATGCCGCAACTCCGGTAGCGACTTCGGCAGCCGCGGATGCGTGGTCAGACATTGCGCTCATCACTTGAACCCCTGTGCTCGTTGCTAGGGCCACCCACGGTGACCCGATGGGTGAATGCTCGGCCACGAGCGCCGAAACTGAAGCGCGGATGAGCGGCAGTTTTCCTCGCCAAATGCGCGGGCTTTGTGGCGTCAGTCGGTGCTGGGCGCCGGCAGGTGATCCGGCGGCAGGCCGGCCACGGCGCGTGCCCACATGCGCTCGTACAGCGCTTCGATGTCGCGCGCAAAGCGCTCGCCATCGAACAGCGTGCTGGCTGTGCGCTGCGCTTCGATCTGCGCGCGCAGCGCAGCACGCCGCATGGGGTCGTGGGCCAGCGCGATCACTTCGTTGACGTAGTGCTCGCGGTCGCGGCAGATCAGCTGCGGCACCCCCAGTGTGTCGAGCAGGCTGGCGGCCACGCGCTGCGCAAAGATCTCGCCGGTGAGCGTGACCACCGGCACGCCAACCCACAGCGCTTCGCCGGCCGTGGTGTGGGCGTTGCACGGCCACGCGTCAAGGTACAGGTCGGCACAGCCCAGGCGGCGCATGTGCTCGTCGTGCGGCAGCAGCGGCGCAAACAGCAGCCGCTCGGCGGCGATACCCCGCGCGCGGGCCTCGGCGAGCAAGGTGTCTTGCACGTTGGTGTTCCAGCGCAAAAGCCACAGCACGGCGTTGGGCACGCGCTCAAGGATGGCGCACCAGTGATCGAACACCTCGGCCGAGATCTTGTACGACTGGTGAAAGGCGCACAGCAGCAGCTTGTCGGCCGGCGCGCCCCATTCGGCGCGGTTGCTGGCCAGCGGGCGCAGCCGCTGCGAGTCGTTGGGCTGGTAGCAGTGCGGCATCTGCGCGATCTTTTCGCTGTAGTGGCCGGCCAGCTCCAGTGGCGAGACCACGCGGTCGCCGATGAAGTAGTCGACGTAACTCGCGCCGCTGGTGCCCGGAAAGCCCAGCCAGCTCACCTGCAGCGGCGCGGCGCGGTGTGCGGTGACCGGCATCAGCGTGCCGTAGGTGGCGCCCTTGGCGTCGATCAGGATGTCGATCTTCAGCTCGCGGATGCGCTGCGCGATGGCTGCGGGCTTGTGGCCGCGCATCTCCACGAAGTGCTCGCTGCCGGCGACGATGCGCTGGCGCATCGGGCTGGCGTCATCGGGTCCGGCCGAGATCAGCGTGACTTCAAAGCGGCTGCGGTCGTGGCACTCGAGCATCTGCGCCATCAACTGACTGGTCGCGTGCTGATGGAAGTCGGCCGACAAATAGGCGATGCGCAGCCGTCCGTCGTGCGCGTGCGCGCCGCGGCGCGGCAGCGGCGTGACGAAGGACGCGACGCGCAGCGCGTAAAGCCGCGCGGCCTTGAGCAGATCGTGCGGATCGTCACCGAGCACCGCATGCACGAACGGGCCGGTCTCGACCGCACGGTCGTCGGGCGCGGCGTGCAGTGCGGCCAGCAGCTTGTGCATCTCGACATCGGCGGCAGCCCAGCGGCAGGCCTCGCGCTCGAGGAACACCAGCTGCGAGCGTGCGGACAGTTCGCTGGCGTCCAGCCCGATCAGCAGCGCGGTGCGCACGCATTCGGCCGCCTCGGACTTCATGCCCTTGTCCTTGAACGACATGCCCAGATAGAAGTGCAGCACGGCGTCGTCCATCTTCAGCGCGAGCGCTTGCATGAACGCGCCGATCGCTTCGTCGTGGCGCTGGCTGCGCTGCAGCGCCATGCCCAGCGACTGCCAGTGCGCGCGGTCGCGTGGAGCCTCCGCGGGCAGCGCCAGCAGGCAGTCGGCGGCATCGCCGGGCCGGCCCATTTCAAGCAGCGCGTGGGATTCGAGCGTGTAGGCCAGTGCCAGGGCAGGGTGCTGCTGGCGCAGCGCCCGGGTGCGACCGACGGCGGCGTCGGGTCGCCCGGCGCAGATCAGCGCGTGCGCAGCGGCCAGGCCGTAAGCCTCATCCGCATGTGACTTGAAGGCCTGATCAAATTTCTCACCGGCGTTCGGCCAGTCGCCACGGTCGGCCAGCGACTGGCCGGCCAGCCAGCTTCGGCGGGCGCGCTCGTGGGCCGCGTTGCCCGCTTTGGGTGGCGCAGGGTTCGGCAGGTTCAGGGCCATGGTCTCGCGCGCCGCAGGCG
>CANGBT010000127.1 GCA_947452135.1 Burkholderiales bacterium | reverse complement strand
GTATTCGGTGATGTTCTTGACCACGCCGCTCACGATGGAGCCTTCGGCCAGCGTGCCCAGCAGCTTGGCGCGTTCTTCGCCCATCGACGCTTCGACCACAGCGCGGCGCGACAACACGACGTTGTTGCGCTTGCGGTCGAGCTTGATGACCTTGAACTCCATGGTCTTGCCCTCGAACGGGCTCATGTCCTTGACCGGACGGGTGTCAAGCAGCGAACCCGGCAGGAAGGCGCGAATGCCGTTGACGAGCACCGTCAGGCCGCCCTTGACCTTGCCATTGACCGTACCGGTGACGAACTCACCCGATTCGAGCGAGGTCTCGAGCGACAGCCACGAGGCCAGACGCTTGGCCTTGTCGCGCGACAGGATGGTGTCGCCGTAGCCGTTTTCGACGGCGTCGATCGCGACCGAAACGAAGTCGCCGACCTGGACTTCGAGTTCGCCGTGATCGTTCTTGAATTCTTCGATGGGCACGTAGGCTTCGGATTTCAGGCCTGCGTTGACCACCACGAAGCTGTGTTCGACACGCACCACTTCCGCGGTGATGACCTCGCCCATGCGCATTTCAGAGCGCGACAGCGATTCCTCGAACATGGCGGCGAAAGAGTCCGCGCCTTCGGTGGTGGCAGTTTGGTTTTGTGACATGGAGGTATTTCCGGTGCAGCCTGGGCTGCGGGTTTGAGTTGCAAAAAACCACCGCCCCGGTGCGCCTGGAACGGCGCGAAGGGAGGGCGATGGACCCGATCGATCCGAGGTTTGAATTTCGCAGCCTGCGGCTGCGAAACTTCAAGCGAACGGACTGCGTTGGCTCCAGACATCCAGCAGCGTTTCGGTCGATGAACCGATGGACAGCGTCGAGTTGTCTAGAAGCACCGCATCTGCGGCTGGTTTGAGGGGAGCAATCGCCCGGTTTTGATCCCGCGCATCGCGCTCTTGCAAATCAGCCAGCAAGCCCTCGAGTGTAGTGGAAAGGCCCGCCGCGGCCAACTGCGAAAAGCGCCTTTGAGCCCGTGCCTGCGCACTGGCCGTGAGGTAAACCTTGAGCGTGGCGTCGGGGAAAACCACTGTGCCCATGTCCCGTCCATCGGCGACCAGACCCGGCAACCGGCGGAACGACAACTGCAGCCTGAGCAGCGCGTGCCGCACTTGGGGCAACGCTGAAATTTTCGAGGCCAGCAGGCCCACGTCTTCCTGGCGCAACCGGCGGGTGACATCGACACCACCCTGGTGCACGAGGCCGCCCTTGAAATTCATGTCGAGGCCCTCAGCCAACGCGGCCAGAGCCGGCTCATCCGTGGCGTCAACCCCGGCGTCGATGGCGGCCAGCGCCGTTGCGCGGTACAGCACACCCGAGTCAAGCACGTGGAAGCCGAGCTTGTCGGACAGCACGCCGGCGAGCGTGCCCTTGCCCGACGCAGTGGGCCCGTCGATGGTGATCACCGGGATCCAGTCGGGTCGGGTTCGGGCCACCGAAAAGAAGGTCTCGAAGTAATCCGGGAATGTCTTGCCCACGCACTTCGGATCGAGGATGCGCACCGGCACCGGTGGGGCCTGAACGGCGAGCGCGTTGCAAGCCGCCAGCGAAAAGCACATCGCCATTCGGTGGTCGTCGTAGGTGTGGATGGCGGCGGCTTTCCATGCCTTGGGTGGTGTGATTTCGATGAAATCCGCGCCCTCGACCACCGACGCCCCGAGCTTGCGCAGCTCGGTGGCCATCGCGGCAATGCGGTCGGTTTCCTTGACGCGCCAGCTTGCGATGTGGCTCAGCCGGGTCGTGCCGTTGGCATACAGCGCCATCACGGCCAGCGTCATCGCCGCATCCGGGATGTGGTTGCAGTCGAGGTCGATGGCCGTCAGTGGCCAGCGCCCGCGCCGCACTTCAATCCAGCCGGCGCCGCCCGCCACCTCGGCGCCCATGGCGCGCGCGGCCTCGATGAATCGCACGTCACCCTGGATCGAATCCGTGCCGACGCCTTCGATGCGCAGAGGCTGCTCGGTCGCCGCGATGGCGCCCAGCGCGATGAAGTAAGACGCCGACGAGGCATCGCCCTCGACGTGGATGCTGCCCGGCGACTGGTAGCGGCTGCCGCTTGGAATGACGAAACGCTGCCAGCCGTCGCGCTGCACCTTGATGCCAAAGCGTGCCAGCAGATTCAGCGTGATCTCGATGTACGGCTTGGAGATGAGTTCACCGTCGATCTCGACGACGGCCGGTTGATCGGCAGTCAGCAGCGGCAAGGCCAGCAGCATGGCGGTCAGGAACTGGCTCGACACATCGCCGCGCACGCGGATCGGCACCGACAGATCCAGCGGGTCGTGGCCTGGCAGCAGCTTCAACGGAGGAAAGCCCGGCTGCCCTAAGTAGTCGATGCGGCAGCCCAGCGGGCGCAGAGCGTCGACCAGGTCGCCGATCGGGCGCTCGTGCATGCGCGCCACGCCGCTCAATTCGAAGCAGCCGTTTTGGGTGGCGGCCAGCATGGCAAGCGCGGCGGTCAGCGGTCGCATGGCGGTGCCGGCATTGCCCAGAAAAAGCGCCGCTTCGCGCACATCGAGTCGCCCGCCCAGACCGGTGATGCTCAGGCTACCGAATCCGGTTTCGGTGTCGATCGCCTCCACGCGGCAACCCAGCGTGCGCAGCGCGGCGAGCATCACCTGCGTGTCGTCAGAGTCGAGCAGATCGTGAATGATCGTGGTGCCTTCGCTGAGCCCGGCCAGCAGCAAAACGCGATTGGAGATGCTCTTGGAGCCCGGCAGGCGAACCGTCCCGGCAGCGCTCAGCAAAGGTGGAATGTCGAGATGGTCGGTGCTGTACATCGTGGACTCAACGCGGTGCGGCGTTGCCCTTGGTGGTGGCTGGGGTCCAGCTCGAGCGTGCGGTCGAGGCGGCGCGGATCAGTTCTTCCAGTGCCTCGGAGTTGCCGCTCTTCATCACGTATTCCATGGCTTCGAGTGCCTGACGGAAGTGCGTCAGTTGCTTGGCCAGTTCATCGCGGTTGGCGACCAGAACGTCTCGCCACAAGGCAGGATCACCGGCGGCGATGCGTGTGAAATCCCGGAAGCCCGGGCCGGCCAGAGACAGGAAATCGGGTCCGGCGGGTTGCCTCGCCACGCCGTTGACATAGGCGAACGCCAGCAGGTGCGGAAGGTGGCTGACGGCTGCGAAGGCGGCGTCGTGGTTCTCCGGCGTCATGCGCAACACCTGCGAGCCGATCGACGCCCAGACATCAGTGGCCTTTTGAATGAGTTCAGGCGAGGTTTGTGGCAGCGGGGTGAGGATCACCTGCTGGCCTTGGTAAAGCGATGCTTCCGCGTGTTCGATTCCGGCGACTTCCTTGCCTGCGATGGGGTGCGCGGGCACAAAGTTGGGCAATCGATCCTTGAGCGTGCGAATGGCTGCATCGACCACATCGCGCTTGGTCGAACCCACGTCCATCAGCAGCACGCCGGGGTCGATCAGCGGCAGGATGGCGCGAAAGGTGGCTTCGCTGGCCGCCACGGGCACTGCCATCAACACGATGTCCGAGCCCGACACCGCCAGCAGCGCCGACTCGGCGGCCTGATCGATCACGCCCATGCGGCGTGCCTTGTCGGTGGTGGAGGGCGACTTGCTGTAGCCCACCACACGCTTGACCAGCCCGGCGCGGCGCAGTGCCAGCGCAAATGAACCACCCATCAGCCCGCAGCCGATGACACCGAGTTGCTTGAACATCGCCAGGAACTTCGCGGTCAGTGAACGTCGATGGGATAGCTGCCCAGCAGCTTGAAGAAGGCGCACACCTCGCGAAGGTCCTTCAGCGCAGCCGCCATCTGAGGCTGGCTGGGGTGGCCTTGCAGGTCGATGTAGAAGTAGTACTCCCACTGTCCCGAACGCGCAGGGCGGGACTCGAAACGCGTCATCGACACGCCGTGGGTCTTCAGCGGCACGAGCATGTCGTGTACCGCGCCAGGACGGTTGGCCACCGACACCACCAAGCTGGTGCAGTCGTGTCCGGAGGCCTGCGGCGAAGGCTGCCGTTGAGGATGCGTGACCACCGCGAAGCGCGTGCGGTTGTGCGCGTCGTCCTGAATCGCCGGTGCCACCACGTGCAGACCGAACTCAGCACCGGCGCGATCGCCCGCCACCGCGGCCAGGCGCACATCGAGACTGGCCAGACGCGCGCCTTCGGCATTGCTCGACACGCCACGTCGCTCGACGTGTGGCAAGTGGGCAGTGAGCCAGTCCTGGCATTGCGCCAGCGCTTGTGGATGCGCACACACGGCTTCAATCTCGTCCAGCGAATTTTCGCGACGAAGCAGGTTGTGGCGAACGAGGAGGCTGGTTTCACCAATGATGGTCAGCGGCGAAGTGAGCAGCAGGTCAAGTGAACGTGCGATCACGCCTTCGGTCGAGTTTTCGACGGGCACCACGCCGAAATCGGCAGCGCCCGCGGTGGTGGAGCGAAACACCTCATCGAGGCTGGAGCACGGCACACGCACGATCGAAGAACCAAAGAACCCCAGCGTGGCTGATTCGCTGAAAGTGCCGGCCGGGCCCAGATAAGCCACCCGCATGGGCGATTCCAGCGAGCGGCAGGCTGACATGATTTCGCGCCAGATGGGCGCCACACTGTCTGATGAGAGCGGCCCTTGGTTGACAGCCTTCAAGCCATCGATGACCTGCGCCTCGCGCTCGGGACGAAAGGTCACCGAACCTTCTTTCTTCTTGACCTCGCCGACCTTCAGGGCGACGGCGGCGCGCTGGTTCAACAGCGTCAGCAAATCGCGATCGAGCGCGTCGATCTGCTCGCGCAGCGCCAGCAGTTCTGGGGGGGTAGCGGGGGCTGCATCAGCCATGTTGTGCCTCGAACGCTTGCATGTGATTCACCAGAGCCTGCACGCCAGCCAGCGGCATCGCGTTGTACAGACTGGCTCGCAGTCCGCCGACCGACTTGTGCCCTTTGAGTTGCAGCAAACCAGCCTCGCGGGCTTGCTTCAGGAACGGCTCGTTGAGGGAGTCATCAGCCAGGAAAAAAGGAATATTCATCCGCGAGCGGCAGCTCGGGTCCACGACGTTTTTGTAAAAGCCCGAGCTGTCGATGTACTCGTACAGCAGTCGGGACTTGGCGATGTTTCGGGCTTCGATGGCAGCAACTGCGTTGAGGGTGCCCTCGGTCTGGCGCTTGAGCCACTGGAACACCAATCCCGCAATGTAGATCGCATACGTGGGCGGCGTGTTGAACATTGAGCCCTGATCGGCCACGGTGCGGTAATTGAAGACCGATGGGCAGATCGGCAGTGCATGGTCGAGCAGGTCCTCCCGCACGAACACCAGGGTCAGACCGGCCGGGCCGATGTTTTTCTGGGCGCCCGCGTACGCAAGGCCGATTCGGCTCCAGTCGACAGGCCGCGAGGCCACGTGCGATGAACAGTCGATCACCAGCGGCGCGTCACAGCCCAACGACTTCAGATCTGGCAGGTCGTGGAACTCGATGCCGTCAATGGTCTCGTTGCTGCACAGGTGCACATACGAAGGCTTCTCGCTGAACTGCCAGCCGAGGGCATCAGGCAGGCGGGCAGGGCGTCCGCCAGAGCTAGAAGCCGCCACGTGCGCTTCGCCGTAGCGACGGGCTTCAGCGTGCGATTTGACCGACCACGAGCCCGTAAGCACGAAATCAGCTGTCCGGCTGGAAGAACGGCCGATCAGGTTCATCGGCACGATGGCGTTTTGCCCCAGCCCACCGCCTTGCATGAACAGAATCTTGAAGTGGGCTGGTACCGCCAGCAGGTCACGCAGGTCGCGCTCCGCGTCATCGCAAATGGAGATGAACTCGCGACTGCGGTGGCTCATCTCCATCACGCTGACGCCACTGCCGCGCCAGTCCAGCATCTCGGCGGCAGCTTGCTCCAGAACCTCCGCAGGAAGAGTCGCCGGCCCGGCCGAAAAATTGAACGGACGTGGCATGAATCCGTTACTTGCTTGCGGCCTTCGCCGGTGCCTTGCCTGCTGGCGTGGCTGCGGCTGGCGGCGCACCGGCGCCCGTGCTCAGCAGCGTTGCGCGAACGTTTTCCTCGAGGGCCTTGAGTTTCGGTTCGATCACTGGACGGGCATCTGCCACCAGCTTCTGCATGAAATTGCGTTGGATTTCAGGCGCGACCTGTTGGTACTTCTTGAAGGTCGGCGACTCCAGCCAGGCGATCAGACCCTTGAGCTCTTCCTCAGTAAAGCGCTCTTCCAGCGAGGTTCCGATCGTCGAAGGCGCCAGCTTGAGGGCGCGCTCGCGCACCAGAGGAACAGCTTCATCGACGTACTTGCGTGCACTGGCTTCGAGAGAGCGGGCCACGGCATCGCGCTTGTCTTCGGCGACCTGGCTTTGCAGCACCCGGCCAGCTTCTTGCAGCATGCGACCGGCGGGTTCCTGGGCCAGATTCTTGGCCAGCATTTCAACGTCGGGCTGTTGCAGCGTCAGGATCTTGTTGACCAAGTCCTTCTTGGCCTGAGAGGTGGGCAATGCGGTTTGGGCCTGTGCGCCGAATGCGAGACACAGGACGCTGAGGGCAAGGATTCGTTTCATCAGAGGCTCTCGGTGGATGGCGACTCATCGTCGTCGCCGGTGGGGGTATCGGTGTCGGTGTTGCCGTCGGTGGCGTTCGCGTCGTTTTCGACGATGCGCTGCAAACCGCTCAGGGTGGAGCCGGTATCCAGCGCGATGAGCGTGACGCCTTGCGTGGCGCGCCCCAGTTCACGGATTTCCGCCACGCGGGTGCGTACCAGCACGCCCTTGTCAGTGATCAACATGATCTCGTCGTCAGGGTGCACCAGCGTGGCCGCCACAACCTTGCCGTTGCGGTCGGTCTGCTGCATGGCGATCATGCCCTTGGTGCCGCGGCCGTGGCGCGTGTACTCGACGATGCTGGTGCGTTTGCCAAAGCCATTGACCGTGGCCGTCAGCACGCTCTGGGTTTCGTCTTCGGCCACCAGCATGGCGATCACGCTATGGGCTTCCTCGAGGGCCATGCCTCGCACGCCGCGGGCGTTGCGGCCCATCGGCCGCACATCGTTTTCATCGAAGCGAACGGCCTTGCCTGCGTCGCTGAACAGCATCACATCGTGCTGACCATCGGTGATGGCTGCGCCAATGAGGAAGTCGCCTTCGTCCAGATCAACCGCGATGATTCCAGCCTTGCGCGGGTTGCTGAAATCGTCGAGCGGCGTCTTCTTGACGGTGCCCTTGGCCGTGGCCATGAAGACGAACCGCTCTGCCGGGAAGGTGCGTGCCTCGCCGGTCAGCGGCAAAACCACGTTCACCTTTTCGCCGGGCAGCAACGGGAACATGTTGACGATGGGCTTGCCACGTGAGTTGCGCGAGCCTTGCGGCACTTCCCAGACCTTCAGCCAGTAGACGCGGCCCTTGTTGGTGAAGCACAGGATGTAGTCGTGCGTGTTCGCTATGAACAACTGCTCGACCCAGTCGTCTTCCTTGGTCTGTGTGGCTTGCTTGCCGCGGCCGCCACGCTTTTGGGCTCGGTATTCGGCCAGCGGCTGGCTCTTGAAGTAGCCGGTGTGGCTGAGCGTAACCACCATGTCGGTCGGTGTGATCAGGTCCTCGGTGCCGAGATCTTGAGCGTTGTGCTCGATCACGCTGCGCCTCGCCCCGATCTTGGTCTGCCCGAACTCCTGCTTGATGGCTGCCAACTCGTCGCCAATGATCGATGTCACGCGCTCGGGCGTCGACAGGATGTTGAGCAGGTCGGCGATGGTGGTCATCACCTCTTTGTATTCACTGATGATCTTGTCTTGCTCAAGCCCGGTCAGGCGCTGCAGACGCATCTGCAGGATTTCTCCAGCCTGATCTTCGCTGAGCCGATACAAACCATCAGCTTGCAGCCCAAAGCTCTTGGGCAGGCCTTCGGGGCGGAAGGCGTCGCGTCCGCCCGGGGCTTCACCCTCCGCGCGCGACAGCATCTCGCGCACCATCGGAGAGTCCCAGCTCTTGTTCATCAAGGCGGCCTTGGCCACCGGTGGGGTGGGTGATGCCTTGATGGTTTCGATGAACTCGTCGATGTTGGCCAGCGCCACCGCCAAGCCTTCGAGCACGTGGCCGCGCTCGCGTGCCTTTCGCAACTCGAAAACGGTTCTGCGTGTGACGACTTCCCGGCGGTGCTCAAGGAAGACCGCGATCAGGTCTTTCAGGTTGCACAGCTTGGGCTGGTTGTCGATCAGCGCCACCATGTTCATGCCGAACGTGTC
>CANGBT010000126.1 GCA_947452135.1 Burkholderiales bacterium | reverse complement strand
GGATCGCACGATCGATCCAAAGTCCTTCGGGATCAACAGCAGCGTTGCCGAGTTGGTCGAACGCATTGCGCAGGCCTATGGGTTGGATCGACGGCGCTCGACATGATCACGAGACATGACTTTGTGCTCACGCTGCGGGCGCGGCGTCATGACGGTAAAAAAAGTGCGAAATAAACCATCTGTGACAGGGACTTAAGTCATTTGATGGCACCACATTTCGCAGCCAATTTCATCTGACCAGGAGCGCTTGAAACCGCTCCAGATGGCAACTGCGCAAGTCAATACACCTCGATAGACCTCGAAAGGTGGGGCTCAAAGCTGCGCCGACAGCCGTCGATAGATACCGATAGATCCTGAGAGCGAGTTTTGAGGCTCAAATCAGATTGACGGTAAAAATGACGGTAAAAAGTTCGGAGTCGGTGACCAATACCTTGTGAATCAACAGCTTAGAAGGCTCGTTGATCATCGAGTGGGAGTGAGGGGCGAAAAGCCCATCGAGGCTGGCTCCAGCCCGACGTTACGTCGGGCGGTGCGTAGGCCGCGAGATGGTGAGGGGAGCGCGCGCGGGTGAAGCTCACGAAGTGTTTGGTAGCAGTTTCATCATGTGCTCGAGTCTGGTTGGCTAGGCACGTGGACACGCCACAAGCCCTTAGCTGTAGATACGGATTAGCGCGCAAAAGTGTCGGGTCGATTCACGACGGGTACGGTGCGATATTCCGATAGGCCGACTGGCAAGCCGATCAGTGTCGGGATCACGACCTGAACATCGCATGGCCCAAACCTAGTTCTCGGCTCGCGGCTGCGAGCATGATCGGCTCTCCCTCCATCGATCCAGCAACTGCCGACACCGCGCAATGCGGAGGCTGAAGGGCCCAGATCGAGGCACTTCAGGGGGGCTTGGCCCTGCTTCGGCCCCGGCAGGGGCTGCTCTGGACCAGGCCATCAGCGCCCAGCCCATGCTGGCCATGGTTTTGCGCGAGGAGGCGAATGGCTGCGATTGACGAATCTCCCAAAAAGGGAGAAACTCATGTGCATGAGGGTCATCGCCAAGAGCAGTCTGAAGAAGTTTTGGGACCGACCCGGCTGCGGTGATGCGCGTGGTCCGCTGCACAGTTGGTATGACGAAGCCGTCAAGGCGACTTGGGCTTCACCGCAGGATGTCAAGGACCAGCACGCCAACGCCAGCACCTGTGGCAACAACCGGGTGGTGTTCAACATTGGCGGCAACAAGTACCGGTTGGTGGTGGAAATGCAGTACCGAGCAGGCATCGCCTGGGTGAAGTTTGTGGGCACCCATGCCCAGTACGACCGCATCGATGTGGAGAACGTCAATGACTATTAAGCCGATCCGAAACGACGATGACCTGAGGGTGGTGTTCCGCCGGCTCGAGTCGATATTCCAGGCCGAGGAACAAACTCCGGAGGCGGACGAGCGCGACGTGCTGGTGACGCTGGTCGAGGCCTACGAGAACAAGCACTGCGACTTCGGCCCGGCCGACCCCGTCGAGGCCATCAAGTTCCGCATGGAGCAGCAAGGCCTGACCGCGCGTGACCTCGAGCCTTTCATCGGGCCGAGCGGCAGGGTGTCCGAAGTGCTCAATCGCAAGCGAGGCTTGAGCCTGCGCATGGTCAAGAGCCTGCATGACGGGCTGAAGATTCCCTACGAGAGTCTGCTGGCGCAGGCCCAGTGATTGCCGATTGACGGCGACGGTCACGAGGCCGGATGACTCGACGGCACCCGACGTGATCGCGATGACGAGATCTCTGCGCTGCGCCGCCGGCGCAGCGTCGTGACGGTAAAAATAGTGCGAAATAAACCATCCATGACAAGGGCTTAAGTCATTTGATGGCGCCACATTTCGCAGCTAATTTCAGACGACCGGCCGCGCTTGAAACCGCTCCAGATGGTCACTGTGCAAATCGATACACGTCGATAGACCCCGAAAAGTGGGGCTCAAAGGTGCTCCGACAGCCGTCGATAGATACCGATAGATCCTGAGAGCGAGTTTTGAGGCTCAAATCAGATTGACGGTAAAAGTGACGGTAAAAAGTGCGGTGGCGGTGGCCGATCCCTTGTGAATCAACAGCTTAGAAGTCTCGTTGATGATCGAGTGGGAATGACGTGACCCCGGCGATCACACATTCCGTGAGGGCGTCTCGCGTCGCTCCTAGCTAGTCCGCCATGGTCCGTACGGACCATCTGAGTGTGGCCGTTGTGTCAGTCGCACGTCACGGCAGGATTCAAGAATTGAAGGCCATGTCGTCGTCGGTCAAAAGGTCGGGGACGCTCACCTTTCAACGCTGGGGCCCATCGAATGAAGTCTGTTGTTTTGCGCTCGGCGCTGCCTGGAAATCTTGACGCGGCGCGAGTGCTGGGGGCTGCACTGCTGATGTCTTGCGGTCTGTCCGCCATGCCATCTGCCTTCGCTGCGGTGTCGACCAGCACGAAGTGGACCGCCACGTTGCCGAGCACCCCGTCGGGCAGCGGCACCTGGACGGTCAGCGCGGGTGTCTACAACGCCCAGGGCGTTCTGGTTCGCACCCTGCTGCGCGGCGCCAAGGTGTCACCCGGCACCATCTCGGGCTCCTGGAACGGCCTCAATGACGCCGGGCTGGCTGTGCCGACGGGCGCTGCCAATCCCTACACGGTCAAGCTGGCGCACCACACCATCGGCTACGCGTGGGAAGGCGTGATCGGGAACACCTCGTCGAGCTTCGATGGCTCGCAGGTGCACTCGTACATGCAAGCCGTCAACAGCATCGCCATTGCAGGCGGTAACGCCTACCTCGCTGCGGGCTACAACGAGGGCCAGCCGGGCCTGTCGGGCTTTGCCCTGTCGGCACCACAGCAAGCACTTCGCTCATTCGCCAGCACCGACGGTTTCGTCTCGTACGCCATGGTGGCGGCAGACGGCGATCGGCTCTTCTGGGCCAACACGGGCGGCATGGCCAAGTCGTCCTTCGTGGGTGCGTTCAGTCGTTCGACCTCGCTGCCTTCGGCGTTTTCCTCGGGTCAGTCCACCTGCCTGAACTACCTGTCGCCGGGCGTGTGCTACCCGGCGCAAAGCTATGCGGGCGTCATTGATCTGCAATCGGCCTCGACGGCCGTCGAGCAAACCGCTCAGGCGCCCACGGGTATCGCCGTTCAGCAAGGCGCCTCGGGCGTGCTTGCCGTGGCTCATGGCGGACAAAACGTGGTCCGTCTGTACAACAAGCTGACAGGCGCCTACGTCAATCAGATCTCGGTGCCGATGTCCGGTGGCACCTTGAACCAGATCGCCATGTCGTCTGCGGGCGACCTGTGGGTGATCTCCGGGGCGACGCTGCGGCGCTACTCGAATCTGGTCAGTGGCCCTGGGCTGGCGCTCACGCTGAGCAGCGGGCTGAGCAACCCGTTGGCGCTTGCCGCTGATGGTTCCGGCGGCGTGTGGGTGGCCGATGGTGGTGCCAGCCAGCAGCTCAAGCATTTCGACTCGAACGGCACGGCCGCGGGCGTGATCGGCGCGGCGGGCGGTTACGCCACCGACCCTGCCGTCACGTCGGGCAAGCTGTGCTTCAAGGCCGCAGGCGGCGAGAGAACCGCGCTGGCAACCGCCTCCGACGGCAGCGTCTGGGTGGTCGACACCTGCAACAACCGCCTGCTGCATTTCGCGGCGTCAGCGTCGAGCAGCGATGCGCAGGTCGCTTACCTGCCGGTGGTCTACACCTCCACGGTCGACCACGGCAATCCGCAATGCGTCTACGCGAACTTCCTGCAGTTCTGCAACACGACCGACCACACCGCCGCGCTCCAGCCCGGTGGCGCAGCCTGGCCGCTGGTCAAGAACTGGCTGGGCGGCTTGCCCTCGGGGCTGGTCGACGCCAACGCGCACAACGACGGCTTCGGTGGCCTGACCGTGGTCGAGACCTTGTCGAACACCCGCACCTATGGGCTGATGACGGTCAATGCCCAGCAGTACGTGGTGGAACTGCCGGCCTCGGGTCCGCTGCGGCTCATTCAGCAGTTGACGCCGGTGAGCGGGGCCACGACGACCGTGATGTACGAAAACGGCGACCTGGGCTACGCGCTGACCAACACCGCTGCCGCCACGCAAACGGTTTACCGCGCGCCGCTCACCGGCTTCAACGCCTCGGGCAACCCGATCTGGGGCAGCGCCGTCAGCCAGGCCACAGTTCCCACGACCTCGGTCTCGCCTTACAGCCGCACCGGCGTCCAAACGGGCGTGGTCGGTCCGCGCTTCCCCAAGACGGCATCCGGCCGGGTGGTGTTCTTCGATCAGTCGGTGTGTTGCAGCCTGAATTTCCACCTCGGCGCTGCCGCGCTGAACGGCACGTCATGGTTGTGGCAAGCCAGCCCATCCGGCCCGCTCGATGGTGTGGGCGCGTACCAGACACGCGGCATCGACGGCACGGTCAACTATGGCGGCACTGTGGTGGTGGCCAGCGGAAACCACATCGTCTACGGCTACCGCGGCGCCAATTTCACCGACACGAAAAACGGGAAAACCGGCTACGCCAACCAGTTCATGCACTTCGACGACAACGGCCTGTTTCTGGGGCAGTTTGGCGAAGCATCGACCCAGACGATCCGTCCGATCGGCGCGCAACTCGCCTCGGATCCGATGAGCCTGACGCTGGTGCAAGAAAGCGCCGGTGGTCCGCTCTACGTCTACAGCAGCGACGAGTCAGGCCACGGCGGCATCCACCGCTGGAAGCTCAATGGCGCTTCTTCGGTCTCGTACAAGACGGGCTCGGTGGCTGCTGGCGGCACGGTCACCCTGAACTGAACGTGGTTCAAATCAACATCCAAAGGCGACGCTCATGAATCACAAACACTGGTTGGCAGGCTGTGTGGCGCTCGCGCTGAGCGGGGCGGCCAACGCATCGCTGGTGGTCGGCTGGAGCTTCACCTACAGCGGCGCCAGCGCTGCCCTGGGCAGCGGCACCTTCACCGCCGAGCTCGCTGATGCGGCGACCGTCGAGTCGTACAGGTACTCCGGCTCCTACGACGCAGATCGGCCCGAGGACTTCTATGTGCTCACGTCGGCCAGCGGCACCATCAACGGCAACGCCGTCACATCGGTGGTCGCCACCGATCCGGGCTTCAACGGCAACGACAACTTGCTGCTCCTGCCGGGTTCGCCCAACGCGCTGGCCTACGGCGCCGTGTCCTACAACGGTATTTCCTTCGGCGATGCCGGTGGCAATTCGTGGAACCTGTTTCTGTACGAAGTGACGGCAGATGCGCCTTACTTCACCTACAACATGAGCAGCGTGCAGGGCGATCTGGGTGCTTCGGGCGATCTCACGCTCACGGTCGAGTCAGGCCAGCCGGTCGCTCCGGTACCGCTGCCAGCGGCGGCGTGGCTGCTGCTGTCGGGCCTGGGTGGCCTGTCGTGGTTCGGGCGCGGCAAGCGACAGGCCTGACCGATCCCTGTCAGCAGGCCCCAAGCAAAAGGCCCTTGCGATGCACTCGCAAGGGCCTTTTGTCTGGATGGGTTGGCGGTTGACGTTCAGTTTTGCCTGCGCTGACGCAGCCGCGCGCCTATCGTGAGCAGACCACCGGCCAGCAGCCACATCGTGCCCGGCTCCGGCACAGGCGAGGTGTACTGGTAGGTGACCGTGAACTTGCCGTTGACGTGGCCATCACCGCCGAACGACAGTGAGTCAGCCGTGCTGGCCAGGGTCTCGAAGTCGCCTGCCCAGGCACTGAAACTGAATGAGTCGATCGGGCTGCCGGAATAGAAATCCAGCACGTTCAACGAGCGGGACTTGAGCGACTCCCTCGCGCGGTCTTCATCCAGGTTGAAGTGCCTGACGCACGGCCCTGCGTGGTGAATGCCACATGAGTTCACGCTGCCGGAGTCCAGGAAACCGTCCGCTGACACATCGATGCTCTTGGCCTGCGTGTCGAACCAGCTCACGGTGATCGGAACCGACACCGAGGCATCGGTGAACGAGCCGGCAGCCGTACCGGGGAAGCTGACGACATCGAGCTTGCCGGCCTTCAACTTCACGCTCAGCGTGAGCTTCACGCCGGTGAGGTTGCCAAGGCTGCTGTCGAACTTGTACAGCGTGCCCTGGTACGCATCGAGTTCGCCAAACGGCACATCGAAGACGCCGCTGGAGTTGCTTGTCGTCAGCGCTTGGGCCCCCAGGGCCGACAGGGCCAGGGCGGTTGCGACTGCGATGGACTTGAGCTTCATGCGTGATCTCCGTTCGGTGTGTGCTGCGCGAGCGGCAGACCAACCTTGATGGGCAGTGTGCCGATCATGTGTGGCACCCGTGTGTGGGGCTCAGGGTTGTTGTCTGGCTCATTCGGACTAGTCCTGCGGGGCTCAGCGCTGTGCCAGCAACTGCCTCGCTTCGTCGCGACCCGGCAGCGTGGCCTTGCTGTCGAGTGCCTTCTTCAGGTACTCCTGCGAGCGGGCCACGTCGCCCGACTTGTTCAGCGCCATGCCCAGGTGCAACTGGAGCAGCGGCGAATTGGGCGCGAGCTTCACGGCTTGCTCGAGCAGCGGCGTGGCTTCGGTGTAGCGCGCGAGCTTGTAGTGGGTCCAGCCCAGGCTGTCGAGGTAGCCGGGGTTCTTCGAGTCCTTGAAGCGGGTCGTCAGCGCCAGCGCGCGCTCCAGGCTGGCCTTGTCGCCCTTGGATTCGCTGAGCAGGTAGGCCAGGTTGTTGGCGAAGGTGTCGTCCTCGGGCGCGCGCTTGACGAGTGCCTCGTAGGCGGCAATCGCCTCGTCGGCGCGGTTCGCACGCGCCAGGTATTCGGCGCGCAGGGCCGGCAGCGAGGTGTCGGCCGGAATGGCGCGTTCGCCTTCTTCGAGCACCGTGATCGCTTCGGCTGGGGTGTTGCGCTGCGCCTTGAGCCGCGCCAGCGCGGTGTATCCGGCCGGCACGGTGGGCGCGAACTCGATCATCTTGCGATAGGCCAGCTCGGCTTGTGGCGCATCACCCCGGGCGGCGGCGATCTCGGCACGCAACTGGTACGGCAGCAAGCTCTTGGGCTGGAGCTTGCCCATGGCTTCGATGCGCGCACTGGCCTCGTCGAAGCGACGCTGCGCGATCAGGATGCCCATGCCGAACAGCACGGGCTCGGCAGCGCCAGGTGCGAGCTTGCTCGCCTCGTCGTACTCGCGCAGGGCCGCGTCGTATTTCTTCTGATCGGCGTAGAACTTGCCGAGCTTCATCGATCCCGCAGGGTTGTTCGGGAACTGCGTCTTCAGCGACGCGTAGATCTTCTCGGCGCCGCTCAGGTCCTTTTGCGCCAGTGCCAGCTCGGCCTTCATCTCCCAGGCACGCAGGTTTTGCGGCTCGGACTTGAGCGCCTTGTCGACTTCCGCCGCAGCCGCCTTGTAGTCCTTCGTGTCGGCCATGTCGGCGGCCACGAGCAAGCGCAGGTTGGTGTTGTCGGGCTGGAACTTCAGCGCGTCCATCAGCACCTCGCGGGCCAGCTGCGGCTCGCCGGCTTGCCGGTGCGCTTGCGCAAGCAGGCCGGCCGCCTCGGGCGATCCGGGCTGATCGCGGATCACGCCTCGCAGGTCGATGATTGCGTTGGTGGCGTCGCCATCGGCCAGCCGCATGCGCCCGCGCATCAGCAGCGCGGTGTTGTCGCGCGGGTTGGCCGTGAGCACCTCGTCGATCAGGGGGCGCGCCTGGCTGGTCTTGCCGGCGGCCATGGCATCGGCCGCGAGCTGGTTGCGCGCGGTCAGGCCGGCGGGCTCCTTCTTGCCGATGGTCACGATCTCGCCCAGCACCTTGTGGGCATCGGCGAGGCGGTCCGACTGGCGGTACAGGCGCACCAGACCAAAGCGCAGCGTGGTGTCGTTGGGCTTGGCAGCGATGGCCGACAGGAACTCTTTTTCGGCACCGTCGCGGCCATGGACCACCGTCAGGAATTCAAGCAGCGCCAGCGTGCGGGCGCTGTCTTCAGGTTGCGCCTTGACGGCATCGCGCAGCACGGCTTCGGCGCTGGTGAAATCCTTGTGGCTGGCGTGATAACCCGCCCAGTTGTTCCACAGGTCGTTGTTCTTCGGCGCTTGCTCGGTGGTCCGGCGGAAGAACGCCACTGCCTTGGGGCTTGCGGCGGGATCCGGGTCGGTGGCGGTGATCTGCGCTGCGACTTGCAGCAGGCCCAAGCTCTTGGGGTTGTCGGCCAGCGCGGCTTCGATCACCTTGAGTGCCTCGGCCGGCTTGCCCTGGTTGTTGTACAGACCCGCCAGCAGCATGCTCGCGTCAACGGGCACCGGCTTTTGCCCGGCGATCAG
>CANGBT010000125.1 GCA_947452135.1 Burkholderiales bacterium | reverse complement strand
TGGCGCGGCCAGCGTCGCGTCGCCGGCACACCAGCGCGCGCGGGTCAGCGCCTGGTGTTCCCAGGTCCATGCGGTGTTGCTGCCGCGGCCGAGCTGGTATTTCTCGAAGCTCGCGATCGAGGTCACCAGCAGGCCCGAATGTCCATTGGGCCGCAGCGCGGTGTCTATGTCGAACAGCTCGCCCGCCGAGGTGCGCAGCGTCAGCCAGCCGATCAGCTTGCGCACGAAGGCGGCGTAGACCTCGCTGGCGCGGTCCGGATCGGGCTCGTCGGCGTCGTCGTAGAGGAACACCACGTCGAGGTCGCTGCCGTAGCCCAGCTCCTTGCCGCCGAGCTTGCCGTAGCCGATGACGGCCACGCGCGGCTGTTCGCGGTGGCGCTGCTTGAGGTGCCGCCAGGCCCAGCGCAAGGCGCACGACAGCGTGGCGTCGGCCAGCGCGGACAGGTCATCGGCCACCTGCTCGACGCTGATGTGGCCTTCGATGTCGCGCACCAGCGTGCGAAACACCTCGGCGTGGTGGCTGCGCCGCAGGGTGTCGAGCAGGGCTTCTTCATCGACCTCGCCCGAACGCTGCCAGGCGGTGTAGCGTGATTCGAGTCCGGCGGTGAACTCGGCGGCGTCAAAGCGGCTGTGCAGCAGCAGCTCATCGGCCAGCTCGTCGATGATGCCCGGGTGGCGCATCAGGTAGCGCACCGGCCAGCGCGTGCTGCCCAGCATGCGCAGCAAGCGGTTGTGCACCTCGGGGCGCTCGACCAGCAGCGCGATGTAGCTCTCGCGCCGCAGCAGCGGCTCGAGCCAGTCGATGAAGCGGCTGGCCGCGTCGAGCGAGCAGCGAGCGTTGCGCATTGCGTCGGCGGTGCGCAGCACCAGCCGCGCCAGCCGCGCACGGGTGTCGTCGCGCAGCAGCCGGATCTTGGGCAGCTCGCACCAGGCCTTGACGCGCGGCGCCAGTTCGGCGGGCAACCGCGCGGCAAAGTCGTCGCTGTCGAGCAGCGGCAGCGCGGTGCCACAGCCGCGACAGCCACTGGCGGCGGTCGGGCCCGGCTGGCCCTCGTGCAGCAGCGCGTCGAACTCGGTGGCCACGAACTCGCGGGTCTCGCACCACAGGATGAGCAGTTCGCAGGCGTCGGCCGTGCAGTTCAGGCCCAGCGTGCGGGCAATCCAGCGCAAGTCGGCATCGACCGTGGGCAGCATGTGGGTTTGCTGGTCGTCGAGGAACTGGATGCGGTGCTCGAGCCGGCGCAAGAAAACGTAGGCCTCGGCCAGCCGTGCGGCGCTTTCGGGCTTCATCAGCCCGCGCTCGGCCAGCCGCGCCAGCGCCTTGAGCGTGGAGCGCGTGCGGATTTCGGGGAATTGGCCGCCGCGCACGATCAGCAGCAGCTGCACGATGAACTCAATCTCGCGGATGCCGCCGCGCGAGAGCTTGACGTCGTTGGCGCGCTCTGGGCGGCCGGCCGCGCGCCGCTGCGCTTCGTCGCGCACCTTGCGGTGCAACTGGCGCAGGCCTTCGAACACGCCGTAGTCGAGGTAACGCCGGAACACGAACGCGCTGACCATGCTGCGCAGCGCCTGGATCTGCGGTGTGCTGCGGCGATCCAGCGGTGCGACCACGCGGCTTTTCAGCCAGGCAAAGCGCTCCCACTCGCGGCCATGCGATTGCAGGTATTCCTCGAGCATGGGCAGGCTCACCACCGGCGGGCCGGAGTTGCCGTGCGGGCGCAGCGCCAGATCCATGCGGAACACGAAGCCGTCTTCGGTGGTCTCGCCGATCAGTGTGTACAGCGTGCGCACCACCTGCGAGAAGTACTCGTGTGCGCTCAGCGGCAGCGCGCCGTGCGTCTGGCCGCTGTCGTCGTACAGGTAGATGAGGTCGATGTCGGACGACACATTGAGCTCGCGCCCGCCGAGCTTGCCCATGCCCACGACCCAGAACTCGATGCGCTCGCCCGCCTCGTTGAGCGGCGGGCCGTTGCGAGCGTCCTGTTCGGCCATCGCCTGCTGCAGCGCGATGTCGAGAGCGGTTTCGGCCAGCTCGGTCATCGCCAGGGTGATGTCTTGCATCGACGCGCCGAGCTCGATGTCGAGCACCGCCAGCCGCTCGAGCACCAGCTGGCGCGTCACGCGCAGGGCGCTGGCCAGCGTGCGCCCGCCAGCCACCAGTTGCCGCACCAGGTCGCCGATGACCTGAGCGCGTGGCAGACCCGACGGCAGCAACGCAAGCTCATCGCCATAACGGCGGCGGATGCGTTGCACGAAGCGGCTGTGGTCGGCGCTAGCCGATGCCGTGACGCAGGTCGTTGAGCCCATGGTGGTCGCGGGGGCTGTGCTAGATTGCCTCGAGCTGAGCGCGAGTTGAGCGGCTCAGGCCCGCCGGCCAGCCGACGCCGCCCCCACTCGATCGCCGGGTCACGACCTGTACCACTGCCCTCGCAGGCGCCCGACATTTCCCATGCCCGTCACCGATACCGATCTGTCCGATGCCATTCCTGACGCCGAAAGCGAGCAGGAGCGCCGGTGGATCGGTGTGCTCAGGCCGCTGGGGCTGGTGCTCATCGCGGCCTGGAGTTTGCTGATCCTGGTGTGGTTGGCAGTGCACTGGATCATTCTGCCGCACATCGATCAGTGGCGAGAGCCGATCGAGCGGCGTGCCAGCCAGATGCTCGGGCAGACCGTGCGCATCGGCGAGGTCATCGTCACCTCGGGCGGCTGGGTGCCCGCGCTCGAGCTGCGCAACGTCGAGCTGCTCGACGCCCAGGCCGCGCCGGCGCTGCGCCTGCCTCGCGTGGTGGCCGCGCTGTCGGTGCACTCGCTGCTGACGCTGCAGCCACGCTTCGAGCAGCTGTTCATCGACGGCGCGCACCTCGAGATGCGCCGCGATCAGGCCGGGCACCTGTTCATCGCCGGGCTGGATGTCAGCGGAGCGGATGGCGGCGACCCGACGCTGGCCAACTGGTTCTTCAAGCAGCATGAGTTCGTGATCCGCGGCGGCACGCTGCGCTGGACCGACGAGGTGCACACCGCGGCACCGTTGTCGCTCACTGACGTGCAACTGGTGGTGCGCAACTCGCTGCGTCGCCACGACTTGCGCATCGACGCCACGCCACCGGCCGAATGGGGCGAGCGCTTCACGCTGATGGCGCAGTTCACGCAGCCGCTGCTGGCGCAAAGCGGCGACTGGCGGCGCTGGAAGGGCACGCTGTACGCGAACTTGCCGCTGGCCGATGTCGGCACGCTGCGCCAGCACGCGACGTTGCCGTTCGATCTGGATCAGGGCCAGGGCGCGCTGCGGGCTTGGATCAACGTCGACGGCGGGCAACCCGATGCGCTCGTGCTGGATGTGGCACTGCGCGATGTGGCGTTGCGGCTGCGCCCGGGGCTTGATGCGCTTTGGTTCAGTGAAGCTACCGGGCGCGTCACGGGCCGTCACGGCGCCCAGGGCACCGAGCTGGCAGCGCGTCAGCTCGCCTTTGTCACCGGCGACGGCGTGCGCTGGCCGGCCAGCAATCTGGGCTTGAGCTGGCGCCAGCGGCCCGACGGCAGCCTGCTCGGCGGCGAGTTCAGCGCCGAGCGGCTCGATCTGGCACTGATGTCGCGTCTCGCGCAGCGCCTGCCCATCGATCCCCAGCTGCGCGAGCGGCTCGACGATCTGGATCCGCAGGGCATCGCCGAGGGTTTGAACTTGCGCTGGGACGACGCCCCACCGGCTCGCTCCGCCGCCACCGCCACAAACACCGTCGCACCGTCCGCCGCGTTGCCGGCGCACTACCAGCTGCGCGTCGCCCTCAAGGGCCTGGCCCTGAATGCCCGGCCCGCGCCGCAGCCCGACGTGGCCGGGCGGCCCGGTGTGCGCCAGCTCGACGTCGACATCCAGGCCAGCGAAAAGGGCGGTGAAGCGCGCCTATCGATGGCCAACGGCGCGTTCGACCTGCCCGGCGTCTTCGATGAGCCGGTGCTGCCGCTGGATCGGCTCAACGTCCAGCTGGCCTGGCACGTTGGCGCCGGCGGGCCGGGCGCGCCGCCACCGGTGAGCGTGCAGATCAAGCAGGCGCAGTTCGCCAATGCCGACTTGCAGGCCGATTTGCGCGGCACCTGGTCCACGGGAGGTGCGACGCCCACCACGGCGGGCCCGCGCCTGCCCGGCATGCTCGACATCGACGGCACGCTGTCGCAGGTGGTGGGCACGCGCGTGGCGCGCTACCTGCCGCTGAGCGTGGGGCCGAATTCGCGCCACTACGTCGAGCAAGCCGTTCGCGGCGGCCACGTGCCCAGCGCGACCTTCCGCGTCAAGGGCGATCTGGGCGAGTTTCCGTTTGCCCACGCGCGCAGCGCCCAGGACGGCGAGTTCAGCATCGTCGCGCAGGTCGAGGACGCGACGCTGGCTTACGTGCCCAGCCGACCTGCCACCGACACCCAGCCGGCGTTCGTGACGCCTTGGCCGCCGCTCGAGGAACTGGGCGGCGAGTTGCGCTTTGACCGCGTTTCGATGGAAATCCGCAACGCCAAGGGGCGCATTCAGGGCATCAAGTTCAGCAGCCTGCAAGGCGGCATCAAGAACCTGGAAGACCGTTCGGTGATGCAGCTCGAGGCTGCAGGCCGCGGAGCCACCGCTGACCTGCTGCGCTTCATCAACAGCTCGCCGGTGGCCGGCTGGACGGGCAACTCGCTGGCGCAGTCCACCGGCAGCGGCAATGCCGACCTCAAGCTGTCGATGGCGCTGCCGCTGGCGCGCATCGACAGCTCGACGGTGCGCGGCAGCGTGACGCTGGGCGGCGGCGAGTTGCGCTTGCGCCCCGACGTGCCGCTGCTCAGCGCCACGCGCGGGCGCATCGATTTCACGCAGAAGGGCTTTGCCATCGTGGGTGGCGCCGCGCGCATGCTCGGCGGTGACTTCGCCATCGATGGCGGCCCGCAGCCCGACGGCTCGACGCGCTTCACCGGCCAGGGCATGGCCACCGCCGAAGGCCTGCGCCGGGGCAACGATGCGCTCGGGCCGGTGCTTGCGCGATTGGCCACTTCGTTCACCGGCCAGACGCCGTACCGCATGACGCTCAGTCAGCTGCGCGGCAAGACCGACTTGCTGGTCACCAGCAACCTGGTCGGCCTGTCGAGTGACTTGCCCGCGCCATTCCAGAAAACCGCCGAGTCGCCGCTGGCGTTGCGCTACCAGGTCTCGCCGCTGGTCGAGGCCGGTGCCGCCGCCGGAGCGCCGCCGCGCGAGACCCTGCGGCTCGAGCTGGGCGGATTGCTGCAAACGCAGTTCGTGCGCGAGGTGTCGGGCGAGACCCCGCGGGTGCTGCGCGGCGGCATCGGCGTGCTTGAGCCCGCGCCGCAGCCCGCCGCGGGGGTGGCGGCCGCACTCAATCTCACGCACGTGAACCTCGACCCGTGGGAGCGCCTGTTTGACAGCGCCAAGGTGCTGCCGGCGGGTGGCGTGGCCGCTGGTGATGCAGGCGGTGGGGGTTACTTCCCCACCACGATCGCCTTGCGCGCGCAGGAGCTGCAGTGGGGCCGTCGCCGGCTCAGCCGGCTGGTGGCCGGCTTGTCGCAGGAGGGGCCCTTGTGGCGGGCCAACGTCGAGGCCGAGCAGATCAGCGGCTACATCGAATACCGCTCGCCGCGTGCGGCTGCGGGCTCGGCGGGGCGTGTGTACGCGCGGCTCAAGCGCCTGTCGCTGCCGCGTGACGAGCTGGCCGACGTTGAGAGCCTGCTCGACCCCGTCGCCGTCAGCGTGCCCGCACTCGATGTCGTGGTCGATGACTTCACCCTGCGTGGCAAGTCGCTCGGCCGCATGGAGATGGAAGCGGTGAACCGCGGTGCCGGCGAAGGCCGTCCCGATGCGCCCGCCGCGCGCGAATGGCGCCTCACACGGCTGGCGCTCACCACGCCCGAGGCCCGCTTGTCGGCCAGCGGCAACTGGGCTGCGCTCGCGGCGGGCTCGGGCACTGCGGCGGCGGCGGGCAACCGCCGGGTGGTGCTCAACTTCAAGCTCGAGCTCGATGACAGCGGCGCGCTGCTGGACCGGCTGGGCTACGGCAAGGTGCTGCGCGGTGGCAAGGGCGCCATGGGGGGGCAGCTCGCCTGGGTCGGCTCGCCGCTGTCGCTCGACTTTCCCAGCCTGTCCGGGCAGGTGAACCTCTCGATGGCTTCGGGCCAGTTTCTGAAAGCCGATCCCGGCGTCGGGCGACTGCTGGGCGTGCTCAGCTTGCAGGCGTTGCCGCGGCGGTTTCTGCTCGACTTTCGCGATGTGTTCCAGGAAGGCTTCGCGTTCGACGACATCGGCGGTGATCTGCAGATTGCGCAGGGCGTGGCCAAGACCAACAACCTGCGCATGCGTGGCGTGCAGGCGGCCGTGCTGATGGAAGGAAGCGCCAACATCGCGCAGGAAACGCAGGACTTGCGCGTGGTCGTGGTGCCCGAGCTCAATGCGGGCACCGCATCGCTCGCCTACGCTGCCATCAACCCGGCGCTCGGGCTGGGCAGCTTTCTCGCGCAAGCGCTGTTGCGCAAGCCCCTGATGGCCGCCAACACGCGCGAATTCCATGTCACCGGGCCCTGGGCGGATCCGAAGGTCGACAAGATCGACCGCAAGGGCACCGGCGAGACACCCGCCGGCGCGCAGCCTGCGGCGTCGGCTGCGTCCGCGCCCGGAGCTGACATTCAGCACGTACGACCATGAAGATCGCCGCCTTGCAGATGGTTTCGACGCCCGATGTCGAGCGCAACCTGGCCACCGCCGAGCGGCTGATCGCGCAGGCCGCCGATGCGGGCGCTGCCTGGGTGGCGTTGCCCGAGTACTTCTGCCTGATGGGCCGCAGCGACCGTGACAAGCTGGCCATCGCCGAGGATGCCGGCGCCGGCCCGATCCAGCACCTGCTGGCCGACGCGGCGCGCCGTCATGCGGTGTGGGTGATCGGCGGCACCTTGCCGATCCGCAGCGACGACCCCGAGCGGGTGTTCAACAGCTGCTGCGTCTACGCGGCCGACGGGCGGTTGGCCGCGCGCTACGACAAGCTGCACTTGTTTTGCTTCGACAACGGCCGCGAGCGCTACGACGAAGGCCGCGTGCTGCGAGCCGGCAGCGAGCCGGTGGCATTCAACGCGCCGTCACCCGAGTCGCCGGTGCCGCTGCGCGTGGGGTTGAGCATCTGCTACGACCTGCGGTTTCCCGAGCTGTACCGCTCGCTGATGGCGCAGCCCGGCCAACCGCCGTGCGATCTGATCGCGGTGCCATCGGCTTTCACCCACACCACCGGTGCGGCGCATTGGGAGTTGCTGCTGCGCGCCCGTGCGGTCGAGAACCAGTGCTACGTGATCGCACCGGCGCAAGGCGGCCTGCACGACAACGGCCGACGCACCTGGGGCCACAGCATGGTCATCGACCCGTGGGGCGAGGTGCTTGCCGTGCAAGCCGAAGGCGAAGGCGTGGTGCTCGCCGAGCTGGATGTGGCCCGGCTGGCCGCGGTGCGCGAGCAGCTGCCGGCGCTCAGCCACCGGCGTGATCTGCTGAAGCCTGTGCGGCCTTAGAGCCGCTTGACCAGCAGGTCCTGAACGACCACGTCGCGCACCGGTTCGACCTGACGCGATTCCAGGAACTCATTGAGCCGATCGCGCATGTCACCCGACAGCCGCCGGATGCCGCTCGCGCCCATCATGGACTGATACGAATGCGAGGCGACGCTGTTTTGCAGCATCAGCGACACCTGCTGGCGCTCTTGCTCCAGGGCGCTGCGGGTGTCGGCGTTGCGGGCATCGATCGCCACGCGCGTTTGCACCGAAGTTCCATCTCTGGTGGTCGCGCGCACCGATTCGGACTGAACCCACGACGGCGCCACACGCTCGCCACGCACCGGCCCGGCCGCGTCCACCCACGAGATGCCCAGCGCCACCGCTGCGGGAACGCCGATCAGAGCGATCACGAACGCCAGCACATAGGCGCTCAGCAAACGGTCGCCGTCGTCTTCAGCAGACAGTAGGGAGGAGGAAACAGGAGCGCGACGAGCCATGGGGGTCCAACGAAGTAGGGCTGGGGGCGCAGTGAATTTACCGTCGGCTCCCGGCTCTGAGGCCGCCTTGGCGCGGCCATTCGCGTGACGGCCTTCACGTGAGCGGCGCCGGCCGCTGGCGATCAGCGTCGGCCGAACATCATCTGCCGTGTCAGCGCTGATTTCAGCGGCGAAATCGCCTGCAGCGCGGCCAGCCCGAGCCCGCGTGCCGCACCCGCACCGGGCAGCTGCCAGGTGAAGCTGCGCGCGAGGAAATCGGTGGCGATGATGGTCGACCAGCGGTCCGGCGCGCGCTGCCACTCGAGCCCGCGCAGCGCGCGGTCGATGTCGGCGTGTCGCGTCAGTTCGCGCACCAGCACGAAGGCGTCGCGCAAGCCCAGGTTCAGGCCCTGGCCGGCCACCGGATGCAGCGTCTGTGCGGCGTTGCCGATGCG
>CANGBT010000124.1 GCA_947452135.1 Burkholderiales bacterium | reverse complement strand
CAGCTCGAAGGTGCCGAACACCGTGGCCATGTACTTGGCGGTGGTCACCCGCGAGATGGTCGACTCGTGCAGGCCGAGCTCGTCGGCGATCTCGCGCAGCACCAGTGGCTTCATGGCGATCTCGCCGTGGGTGAAGAAGTTCTTCTGCCGCTCGACGATGGCCTGCGACACCCGCTTGATGGTGTCGAAGCGCTGCTGGATGTTTTTCATGAACCAGCGCGCTTCCTGCAGGCGCATGCTCAGACCGGCCTGATTGCTGTTGCCCGAGGCCCCCCGCCCCTGGCGGATCGCCTGCGCGTAGAGGTCGTTGATGCGCAACTTGGGCATCACGTCGGGGTTGAGCACGACCTTCCAGCTGCGGCCCGACTTGAGCACCATCACGTCGGGCACGACGATGTTGGCTTCGGCCGGGTAGTACGGGCGTCCCGGCTTCGGCTCGAGCGCCACGATCAGCGATTGCGCGCGCTTGACCAGTTCGTCGTCGGCGCCGGTCACAGCCATCAGCTTCTTGAGGTCGCGCTTGGCGAGCAGCTCGAGGTGCTGCTTGCAAATCATGATGGCGATCAACTGGGCTTCGCTGCGCGGCAGCCGGCGCAACTGCAGCACCAGACATTCGGGCAGATCGCGCGCGCCCACACCGGTGGGCTCGAGGTTTTGCAGCCACTTGAGCGCGCAGCCGAGCCGCTCCATCACGCTCTCGAGCTGCTGCTCGTCGTCGCCGGCCAGCGATGCGGCAATTTCCTCGAGGCTGTCGGCCAGGTAGCCGTCGTCGTTGAGCGACTCGATCAGCACCTCGACGGCAGCGGCGTCTTCGGGCGACAGCCGCATGCCGACCAGTTGTGCGCGCAAGTGCTCGCGCAGGCTGATGCCCACGTGGTTGCGCTCTTGCGGATCGAAGTCATCGCCCTCGGCGTTGCCGGCGGTCTTGCCCGGGGTTTCGCCGATGCCATCGAAGTCGTCGCGCTCGGTGCCGTTTTCCCAGTCGTCGCGCTCGGTGGTGCCGAAGTCGGCGCTGTCCATGCCGGGCGCGTCATCGCCGCCTTCAGCGCTCGATTCGGCGGGCGTGTCGGCGCGCTCGGTGTCGCGCTCGGCCACCCGCTCGGCCACCGACGAGCGCTCGGCCAGGGGCTCGAAAGCTCCCGCGCCTTCGATCTCGTTTTCGAGGAAGGGGTTCTGATCGAGCATTTGCTCGACTTCCTGTTGCAGCTCCAGGGTTGACAGCTGCAGCAGCCGGATCGACTGCTGCAACTGCGGCGTGAGGGCCAGGTGCTGCGACAGCCGTACTTGCAGCGAAGGCTTCATCGGCGCGCCTTACATGCGGAAGTTTTCGCCGAGGTAGACCTTGCGCACATCGGCGTTACCGACGATTTCGGCAGGCGTGCCTTCGGCCAGCACCCGGCCTTCGCTGATGATGTAGGCGCGGTCGCAAATGCCCAGCGTCTCGCGCACGTTGTGGTCGGTGATGAGCACGCCGATACCGCGCGACTTGAGGAAACTGATGATGCGCTGGATCTCGATCACCGCGATCGGATCGACGCCGGCAAACGGCTCGTCGAGCAGGATGAAGCGCGGCTGGGTGGCCAGCGCGCGTGCGATCTCCACGCGGCGGCGCTCGCCGCCGGACAGCGACGGCGCGGGCGAGTCGCGCAGCTTCTCGATGCTCAGATCGCGCAGCAGGGCTTCGAGCTGCTCGTTGATCCGAGCCGCGCGCAGGGGTTTGCCGTCAGCATCGAGCTGCAACTCGAGCACCGCGCGGATGTTTTCCTCGACGTTGAGCTTGCGAAAGATGGAGGCTTCCTGGGGCAGGTACGACAGCCCCATGCGCGAGCGCCGGTGGATCGGCAGGCGATCGACGCGCTGACCTTCGATGGTGATCTCGCCGGCGTCAGCCCGCACCAGGCCCACGATCATGTAGAAGCTGGTCGTCTTGCCTGCGCCGTTGGGGCCGAGCAGGCCCACCACCTCGCCGGCATCGACCGACAGGTGCACGTCTTCGACGACGTTGCGCGAGCCGTAGCGCTTTTTCAGCCCGGTGGCGGTCAGCCGGTGCACGACCGGTGCGCTCGCCAGATCGGTACTCAACGGACCCCGCCCAGCGAGGTGCTGGGCTTGAGATTGATGCCGGGCTGCGAAGCGCTGGCATCCGGCGCCGCGGGTTGGTCGCGTGGCGTCAGCACGGTGCGCACGCGACCGCTCGGGTTGTTGGGCGTGGCGGCCGTGGAGCCGCCCGCGACGCTGACCGTTTCGGTCACGTTGTTGTAGATGATCGTGCTGCCCGCGGTTTCGTCGGCCAGCACCGAACCGCGGTAGCGCCGGATCACTGCGTGATCGATGAAGCGGATCAGGTCGGCCTTGCCGTCGTATTCGATGCGCTCGGCCTCGCCTTCCAGGTACTCATCAAGACCTTCGCGCTTTTGCCTGAACAGCGCGCGCTTGCCCCCTTCGGAGGTCGCCACGCCAAATTGCGAACCGTCAGGCGACTGGCGCACTTCGATGCGCGAGGCCCGCATCGACAGCGTGCCCTTGGTCACCACCACGTTGCCGGTGAAGACACCCAGCTGCTGGGCGTCGTCGTAGCGGCCGTTGTCGGCTTCCACGTTGAGAGGCCTTGAGCGGTCAGCCTTCTCGGCTTGAGCCGGTGAAACGCTCGCACCGACGGCCAGCGCCAGCGCGATCACGCGGACCAGACGCAACCCCACAAGGGGCTGGCGGCAATGGGGAATTTGAGGATGGTTCATAGGGCACGAAACTTGCAGAAATTTTAGCCGACAACTTCATGCCGCTGACCCACCGGCGCGCGAATGTGCGCATCCGCACCGCGACCGACTCAGCCCGGTTTGCGCGCGCGCTGGATCAGGTAATCGGCCACGCTCACGGCGCGCTCGGGCGACCCCGCCAGCGAAAGCGAGGTGTAGTAACGGCCCTGCACGCCTATCGTGGGCACGCCGTCGATCCGGTACGCCTCGGCGAGTTGCTTGGCCTGGCGCGTCTTGGTTTGCACCGAGAACGAGTTGAACACCTCGGTGAACTTGGCCGTGTCCACGCCGTTCTTGGCCATGAAGGCCACGATCTCGGGCAGCTTGTCGAGTCTGGCGTGGTCGAGGTGGATGGCGTTGAAGACCTTGCGGTGCAGCGCATCGACCAGGTCCATGGCCTCCAGGGCGAAGAAGATCTTCTGGTGGGTGGTGAAGGGCTCTTCGCGAAACACCACCGGTACGCGGCGAAAGGCCACGTCGGCCGGCAACTTTTTCTGCCAGGCGTCGAGCGTCGGCTCGAAGGCATGGCAGTGCGGGCAGCCGTACCAGAAGAACTCGACCACCTCGATCTTGCCGGCGGCCACCGCGTTCGGTTGGCTCAGCTTGATGTAGTTGGTGCCCTCGATGGGCTCACCTTGCGCATGAGCGTGCGTTGTGGCCAGCAAGGCGCCAGCGCCTGCAGCGGTGGCCAGCAGGCGGCTTGAAAACTCACGTCGTTTCATGGTGTTCGGTTCCTCGGTCGTGGCATGGCGCCGGTGGGTCGAATGTGCAACGCAGCGGGTGTTTGCGTGGTGGAGTGAGTGTGCCTTGCCGCTGAAAGTTCGGGCGATGGCATCACGAAACCCCACAGCTCAACGCGGCGCGCGCACCAGCGCTGCTTCGAACCCGGCCGCGCTCACCTTCGCCTTGATGTCGTCGGCTTCGGCCTTTTCCTCGAACGGGCCCAGGCGCACCCGATGCACGGTGCGGCCGGACTGTTCGCGTTCGACGATGCGCGCCGTGTAGCCGAGCAGCGCCAGCTTGCCGCGCTGGCCCTCGGCGTCTTCCACGCTGGAGTAGGCCCCCGTTTGCACGAAGAAGAGGTAGGCCTCGTCGCCGGTCTTGGCGGCGGTGGCCGGCGAGGCTGTTTTTGAGCCGGGTGGCGTCGGTGCCGGCGTTGGCACCGGTCCGACAGGACGGTCGGCCAGGATGCTGGCCGGATCGCGTTCGCCGGGCGCTGGCGTGGCCGGCTCGCTGGGTGCCGGGGGCACCGCCACCGGACGTGCGGGGTTCTTGCCGGCCAGCGGTGCGTTGGGTTCCCAGTTCTTGTTCTTCTCGCGCTCGGCCGAATCCTGCTCGGCGGTGCGCTGCGGCACCTTGTCGAGGAACGGCACTGGCACCTTGGTCACGTAGAGCGCCACGCCCAGCGCCAGCGCCAGCCCGATCAGCAAGCCGACGATGAGGCCGGCCAGAAAGCCGCCGCGTTGGCGGGAGCGGGAGGCAGCGGGGGGCGCGGTGTTTCGCATGGGTGGCCTCACATTTTCTCGGGAGCGCTCACGCCAAGTACTGCCAGTGCATTGCGAATCACCTGGCGGGTGGCGCTGAGCAGTGCCAGCCGGGCGCGGGCCACGGCGTCGTCATCGACGAGGAAGCGTTCAGCGGCGTAGTAACTGTGGAAGGCGCTCGCCACGTCACGCAAATAGAAGGTCAGGTCGTGCGGCGCGAGCGTTTCGGCCGCGCTCGACAGCATCGCCGGGTAGTCGGCCAGCCGCAGCATCAGGGCGGTTTCCGTCGGTGCGGTCAGCACCGACAGGTCGGCGGTTTCGAGGCCGGCCGCGTTGCCGCCCTTGTCGACGTACTGCTGGATCACCGAGCAGATGCGCGCATGGGCGTACTGAACGTAGAACACCGGGTTCTCGTCGTTCTGCTTGAGCGCCAGGTCCACGTCGAAGGTGAACTCGGTGTCGGCCTTGCGGCTGATCAGGAAGAAGCGCACCGCATCGCGGCTGGTCCAGTCGATCAGGTCGCGCAGCGTCACGTAGGAGCCGGCGCGTTTGGAGATCTTGACCTCCTCGCCGCCGCGCATCACCGTGACCATCTTGTGGAGCACGTAGTCGGGGTAGCCCGGCGTGATGCCCACGCCCGAGGCCTGCAAGCCGGCGCGCACCCGGGCGATGGTGCCGTGGTGGTCGCCGCCCTGGATGTTGATCGCCTTGGTGTAGCCGCGCGAGAACTTGTTGATGTGATAGGCCACATCGGGCACGAAGTAGGTGTACTGCGACTCGTCGCCGGTGGTGCCCGACTTGCGCATCACGCGGTCCTTGTCGTCACCGTAGTCGGTGCTGCGCAGCCACAGCGCACCGTCTTGCTCGTAGGTCTTGCCGGCCTCCACCAGACGCGACACGGTGGCTTCGACCTGCCCCGTCGAGTACAGGCTCGACTCCAGGAAGTAGTGGTCGAAGCGCACGCCGAACGCTTGCAGATCCAGATCTTGCTCATGGCGCAGGTAGGCCACGGCGAACTGGCGGATGCCGTCGATGTCTTCGACGTCGCCCGAGGCCGTGAACTCGCGGTCATCGGCGCGCACCGTTTGCCGCGCGGAAAAGCCCGCAGCGATGTCGGCGATGTAGTCGCCGTTGTACGCGGCTTCGGGCCACTTCTCGTCGCCAGGCTTTAGGCCGTGCAGGCGCGCCAAGGTGGAGGCCGTCAGCGTGGCGATCTGCACGCCGGCGTCGTTGTAATAGAACTCGCGCCACACCGACCAGCCCTGCGTTTCGAACAGGTTGCAGATGGCGTCACCGAGCGCCGCCTGACGGCCATGGCCCACGTGCAGCGGACCGGTCGGGTTGGCCGACACGAACTCGACGAGCACTTGGCGGCCGTTGGGTGGGCGTTGCCCGAAGCCTTCGGCTGCGGCGAGGACCTCGCGCACGATGGCCTGCCGGGCCGCTGCGCGCAGGCGAATGTTGATGAAGCCCGGCCCTGCGATCTCGAACGATTCGACGTGACGGCGCACCGCGGCATCGCGTTCGAGGGCTTCGATCAGCGCCTGCGCCACCTCTCGCGGGTTCTTCTTCAGCGGCTTGGCCAGCTGCATCGCCGAGGTGCAGGCCAAGTCGCCGTGGGCGGCCAGTTTGGGGGACTCGAAAGCGGCCTGCAACGCGCTGGCGGGGCTGACTTCCTGGATGGCTGAGGCGAGTGCCTTCAGCAGGTCTTGCTTCGCTTCAATCATCGGACGATTCTACGTTTCGGCCTGCGCCTGGCGGCTCCGCGGGCGCGCGGCAAGGCGGTGTGGGCTGCGGTTTGAAGGGTCTTCGGGTGCTTGTTCCCGCGTATCGAACCGCCTCAGGCAAGGCAACATCCAAGTGCGCGCACATCGCGTGGGACCGCCGTGCGGCCACTGATTTCAACGAGCGGAGCGGGCTGAGTCTGGCCCGGTTCCTGCCAACACATGGCACACAACCCGAACGACAGCCCTGCAGTCGACATCCCGATCGACCCCGCGCCCGAGGTGCCGGCGGGCGGCGCGTTGCCCGCGAAGATCGGCAAGTACCCGGTGCTTCGCAAGCTCGGCGAAGGCGCCACCAGCGATGTCTTTTTGTGCCGCGACGAGTTCCAGAGCCGCGACGTGGCCATCAAGCGGGTGCGCCACGTGGCCGGAGACGACGAGGCCGCGCACCGCTACAGCGACCGCTTCTTTGCGGCCGAAGCCGCCCTCGTGGGCCGCTTGCAGCACCCCAACGTGGTCAAGATCTATGACGCGGTGCTCGAGCCGTCGAGCCAGTACCTCGTGATGGAGTACGTGGCGGGCGGCACCTTGAGGCCGTACTGCCGCGCCGATCAACTGCTGCCACTCGAGCAGATCGTCGAAATCGGCTTCAAGTGCGCGATGGCGCTGGGATATGTGTATCGCCAGGGCCTGATTCACCGCGACGTCAAACCGGCCAATTTGCTGACGGTGCTGAACAACGGCGCCATCACCGACGTGAAGATCAGCGACTTCGGCAGCGTGCTCAACCTCGACTCGGACGTGACGCAGGTCTATCGCGTGGGTTCGCTGGCCTACATGTCGCCCGAGCAGCTCGATGGCAGCACGCTCGACAGCCGCGCCGACATGTATTCGCTCGGCGCAGTGCTCTATCACCTGGTGGCCGGCCGGCCTGCGTTCGACGCGCAGATCCAGTCGGCCCTGATGCACCAGATCTATCACGTGGCGCCGGCCTCGCTGGTCGGCTTGCGCGATGGCGTGAGGCAAGGGCTCGATGCGGTGATCCAGCGCGCTCTGGCCAAGGCCCCGCAAGACCGCTATGCCGACTGGGACGAGTTTGCGCAGGCGCTGTCGGGCCTGATCGCCAGGCAGGAGGTGCCCCGCGGCCAGCTCCAAGGCGTGCTCGATTCGGAGCGCTTCAACCTGCTGCGAAAGCTGGAGTTCTTCGCGAGCTTCGGCGACGTCGAGTTGTGGGAGGTGGTGCACCGCGCCAAGTGGCGGCGCTTTCCGGTCGGTCACGCCCTGTACCGCAAGGGCGATCAGGGCAAGGCCTTTCACATCATTGCGCAAGGTGCGGTGGAGGTGTTTCGCGACGGCGAGAAGGTCGCCGCCCTCGGCGCGGGCACCTCGGTGGGCGAGATGGCGTACCTCGCACCCAGCCCTGATCTGCGCACCCATGCGGCCGACGTGCTGGTCACGGAGCTCGCCACCACGATCTCCTTCGTGCCCGAGACGCTGGCGCAGGTCAGTGTGGGTTGCCGGCACCTGTTCGATGAGGCCTTCATCCGCGTGCTGGTACGGCGGTTGCATGTGGCTCACGAGCGACTGGCGCATCCGCGGCGCATTCTTTGATGGGGTGAGCCGGCGTGCGCCTTGCTGGGGCGCAGCGCAGCGTGATCCAATCCTTGTCGGCGCGTGTGCGCGTGCCGTCGTCACCACCCACAAGGAATTTCGATGAAAACACTCCTGAGCGTGATCGCCCTGTGCCTGGGCTGCTTGAGCCTGCCCGCTGTCGCCGCTGATGCCGCTGCAGCGCCCCTGAGCAAGCAGCAAAACAAGATGACGACGTGCAACGCCGATGCCGGCGACAAGAAGGGCGACGAACGCAAGGCTTTCATGAAGGAGTGCCTGTCGGCCAAGAAGCCCACGCAGCAAGACAAGATGAAGACCTGTAACGCCGATGCCAAAGGCAAGAAGGGCGACGAGCGCAAGGCCTTCATGAAGAGTTGCCTGAGCGCCTGACCCGTCTTGCCCATGCAGGCGCGCCCGTTGTGGTGCACCTGCACGGGAAAATCCCCGCCACACCACCTGGGCGCACAAGCCGCAGCCTGCGCCAGGGGCCTGATTTTTTTGAAACCTTGAAGGAGTTTTTGTGATGAGCCACCCGTCGAACCCGCCCGGATCGCTGAGTCTGCCTGCGGGCATGCAGATCAATGCGCCGATGCTTCCCGGCTTCGAAACGATCCTCACGCTGCCGGCGCTCGAACTGGTGGCCAAGCTGCACCGGGCCTTCGAGCCGCGCCGTCAGCAGTTGCTGGCCGCGCGGGTGGAGCGCACGAAACGGCTCGACGCCGGTGAGCGCCCTGATTTCCTGCCCGAGACGAAGTCGATCCGCGAGGGTGACTGGAAGGTCGCGCCGATCCCGGCCGCGCTGCAGTGCCGCCGTGTCGAGATCACTGGCCCTGTCGAGGCCAAGATGATCATCAACGCCTTCAATTCGGGCGCTGACAGCTACATGACCGACTTCGAAGACAGCAATTCGCCGCTGTGGACGAACCAGATCCAGGGCCAGATCAACCT
>CANGBT010000123.1 GCA_947452135.1 Burkholderiales bacterium | reverse complement strand
CCTTGCGCCAGCAGCCCGAAACCGCCAACGGCACCACCTTCGTGTCGCTCGAAGACGAAACCGGCGTCGTGCAGGTGATCTGCTGGAAGTCGCTGCGCGAGCGGCAGCGCAACGTGCTGCTGAGATCGCGGCTGCTCGCCGTTCACGGCACCTGGCAGCGTGAGGGCGAGGTGTGCAACCTGATCGCCGCGCAGCTCGAAGACCTCACGCCGCTGCTCGGGCGGCTGATGACCGACAGCCGCGATTTCAAGTGAGTGCCGTCGCGCACACCGGCTGAGCGAACCGTGTGCGGGTCGCGTGGACGCCGCAGCCGCTGAACACGCCTTCAGACAGCCTTAAGGGTTGTTTCAGCGCGGTCTGACTCGTAACAGCGTGCAACCCGGCGCGCTGTGCCGTGCCCGCGGTCCGTCGGCACAACCAACGCGGCGAGGGGTCTCCCGCCCCTCGTGGACACACCGGTGGGAGGTGTTTTTCAGCACTTGTCTGGCGGTCATTCGGAGGGTTCCGACACCCCGAACCGCTGGATACATCTGCACACCGCAAGACCCTGCCAGCGTCCAAACAATGGGTTCCACCAGCCCTCATTTCCTTGTTTGCGTGGCCCCCGACATGCGCTTTTTCACCCCGCCCATCGCCGATTCCGACACCAGCGAACGCCTGCTGTGGAGCGGTGTGTGCCTGGGTGCGCTGGTCTGGCTGATCGCGCGGCAACCGCTCGTCATGCCGTCGTGGCCGGCCCTGTGGCTGCTCGCTGGCGCACCGGTCGTTGAAGAAGTGATCTTCCGGCTCGGCCTGCAACAAGAACTTCTGGCGCGCCTTCGTTCGGCCGCCGTGGCCAATGCCGTCACGGCCGTGGTCTTCGCGCTGGCTCACGCGCTGAGCCAGGGTACATGGCAGTCGCTGCTCACGCTGCTGCCGGCGCTGGCCATCGGTTCGCTCTACCAGCGCTCGCGCCGTGTGGCGCCTTGCATCGCTGTGCACGCCGCCTTCAACGCCATCTGGCTGACGCTGCCCCTCATTCACGCCCTTCCCACCTTCCTCAGCTGAGCCGTACCCCATGAAAACTGTCCCTCACACCTCGACGTTCAATGCCTGGAAGCAGCTGCTCGCCGCGACCGTGCTGAGCGCGGTCTCGCTGGCCGCCTGGGCCGATTCGCCGGTGAACGGCGCGACGCTGTACGCCAACAGTTGCGCAAGCTGCCACGGCGGTACGCCACTGACCAGCAACGGCAGCAAGATCTACAACGGCCGCAATGCGCGCGCCGTCATCGATGCGGCCATCTCGGGCAACACCGGCGGCATGAGCTTTCTGCGCGGCTCGTTTCCGGCCAACGGCGCCAACATCGCGGACATCGCGGCCTATCTGGGCAACTCGCCTTCGACCTTGGCCTTCGCGTCAACCAACGTCGGCGCCACCGCAGCCACGCAGACGGTGACCGTCAAGGCGAGCCTGAAAGCCGGTAGCTCGATCAGCGGCATGACGGTGAGCACCAGCGGCGACTTCGCCCGCTCGGGCGGCACCTGCGGGACCACCGTCGCCGTGGGGGCGAGCTGCACGGTGATCGTGTCGTTCACGCCGACGGCGGCTGGCGCACGCACCGGCACGCTGAGCATCGCCCATGGCGCCACGCTCACGCCGGTGGCCATCGCCCTGAGCGGCACCGGCGTGTCGGTCAGCGCACCGGCCGCGAGCATCACGCCGGCCTCGCTCACGCTGGCGTCCACCGCCATCGGCAACACCAGCGCTGCGCAAAGCGTGACCGTCAGCAACACCGGCAGTGCATCGCTGTCGTTGTCGGCGATCACCTTGTCCAACCCGGCCGACTACATCATCAGCGGCGGCACCTGCGCCGCGCCTGGCAGCGTGGCGGTCGGCGCGAACTGCACCGTGTCGGTGGCCTTCAAACCATCAGCCGGTGCCACCGGTGCGCGCAGCGGCACGCTGAGCATCACCCACAACGCCGCGGGCAGCCCTGGCAGCGTGACGCTCAGCGGCACCGCCACGGCGGCGCTGGCGCCCGTGGCCTCGCAGACGGCCTCGCTGTCGTACGGCAGCCTCAACGTGGGCACCGCAGCCTCGGCACAGACCGTCACGCTGTCCAACACCGGCAACGCCAACTTGACCCTGGGCACGCTGTCGATCAGCAGCGGTACCGAGTACACGATCAGCGGCGGCACCTGCACGGCGGGTGGCACGGTCGCCCCTGCCGCCAGCTGCACCATCAGCGTGGGCTTCACGCCCTCGGCTGCCGGCGCACGCGCTGCCAACCTGGTGGTCACGCACAACGCGGCTGGCGGACAAAGCACCACCAGCCTGTCGGGCACCGGCGTGGCACTGACACCGGTGATCGGCGTGTCGCCCACCACGCTGAGCTTCAGCCAGACGGTGGCCAGCCCGTCGGCAGACCAGACGGTGACCGTCAGCAACACCGGCACGGCACCGCTCGTGATCAGCACGCTGGCACTGGGCGGAGCGCAAGCGGCTGACTTCCACATCTCGGCGGGCGGCACCTGCACCAATGGCACCAGCGTGGCGGTCTCGGGTTCGTGCTCGATCAAGCTGGGTTTCACCCCGACGGCCACGGGTGCACGCACGGCCAGCCTGGCGATCACTCACAACGCCAGCGGCTCGCCGTCTGCGGTCACGCTCAACGGCACCGGCACGGCGGCGCCGGCGCCTGCGATCTCGCTCAACGCCACGACGCGCACCTTTGCCTCGCAAGTCATGGGCACCACCAGCGCCAGCCAGACGGTGACAGTGAGCAACAGCGGCAGCGCGCCGCTGACTTTCAGCGCGCTGACGCTCGCCGGCACCGCCTCGGGTGACTTCGCCCGCAGCGGCACCTGCACGCCCACCGGCGTGCTGGCAGCTGCAGCCAGTTGCACCGTGACCTTCACCTTCACGCCGACGGCGGTGGGCGCGCGCAGTGCCACGCTGACGCTCTCGTCCGATGCCAGCAACGGTGCTGCGGCGATCAGCCTGAGCGGCACCGGCGCGGCCGTGCCCGTGCCGGCGGTTGCGCTGGCGCCGGCCTCGCTGGCCTTCGGCAACCAGACCGACAGCGTGACCTCCCCGGCGCGCAGCATCACCTTGTCGAACACCGGCACGGCGGCGCTCAGCATCTCGAGCATCACAGCCACTTCGGGCTTCGCTGTCACCCACAACTGCGGCGCCAGCCTGGCCGCAGCGGCGAACTGCACGCTGTCGGTGACCTTCACACCGGCCGGTCTGGGCGCGGCTTCGGGCAGCGTGTCGGTGGTTTCGAACGCCGCCGGGTCGCCGCACGCGGTGAGCCTGAGCGGCACCGGAGTTGTGGCGTCACCCGTGCTGGCCTGGTTGCCGAGCACCACCACCGTGGCGTTTGGCGATCTGACCGTGGGCGCGAGCGCCACCACGCAGACCGTGAGCCTGCTCAATCAGGGCCCCGGCGCGGTGACGCTGTCGGGCTTCACGCTGGCCGGTGTGCAGGCGGCTGACTTCTCGGTCAGTGGCGGCACCTGTGCGGTGAGCGGATCGCTGGCGCAAGGTGCGAGCTGCACCCTCACGCTGGCCTTCGGCCCGGGCGCGGTGGGTGCGCGCAGCGCGACGTTGCAGGTCGCCTCCACCGGCACCAACCCGCCGGATGTGGCACTCACCGGCAACGGCGCCGCACCGGCACAGCCCGGGGCCACGCTGTCGCCCTCGGCACTGAGCTTCAGTGCGGTGACGGGCGCTGCGGCCGATGCGCAGACGCTCACGCTGCAAAGCACCGGCAATGCGGTTCTCAATGTCACCGGGCTGCGCATCGCCTCGGGCAACTTCACCCTGACACCGGCCGCGACCAACGGCTGCGGCGCGCCTCCGTTCGACCTGCTGCCCGGCCAGAGCTGTGCGATGTCGATCGGCTGGTCGAGCAGCGCCACAGGCACCGAAGCCGGCGCGGTCGAGATCGACACCAGCGCCTCGGTGGTGCCTGTGTCCGTGGCGATCCAGGCCACCCGGGCCGATCCCGTGGCGCCCACGCCTCCGAGCAGCAGCAATTCGGGCGGCGGCGGCTGCTCGATCGCCCGCGGCAACACGCTGCTCGACCCGACGCTGTGGCTGCTCACGCTCGCGGCTGCCGGAGTGCTGTGGTACCGCCGCGCCCGCCGCTGAGTCGCCAGCGCCTCGCAGCACCCAACCAACGCCCGACCCTTTTGACTGACAAGACACTCCTGGAGTCCACGATGAACAACAAATCCCTGATCCACGCGCTGCGCCTGGCCACGCTGTGCCTGGCCACCCTGGCGGCACCGGCGGCCTGGTCGCTCGAGGCCGGCGCGGCCGCGCCTGAACTGAGCCTGCCCGGCCTGAAGGACGCGGTGTCGCTCGCACAACTCAAGGGCAAGGTCGTCTACGTCGACTTCTGGGCCTCGTGGTGCGGCCCGTGCAAGCAGTCGTTCCCGTTCATGAACGAGCTCAAGGCCAAGTACGGCGCGCAGGGCTTCGAGGTGCTGGCGGTCAACCTCGACGCCAAGCGCGGTGATGCCGACAAGTTCCTCGCCGAGGTGCCCGCGCAGTTCACGGTGGCCTTCGACACCAGCGGCGACAGCGCCAAGCGCTTCGAGGTCAAGGGCATGCCGTCGTCGTATCTGGTGGGCCGCGACGGCAAGATCGCTTCGGCGCACAAGGGCTTCCGCGAGCAGGACCGCAAGGAACTCGAGTCGCGCATCGTGCAGGTGCTGGGTACGCCATGAAGACGCCGCACCAACCCCATGCCGTCGAGTCCGTCGTGACACCGGCCCCCCGACGTTCTTTGCGTGTGTTGAGCGCGCTGCTGGCCGCCGCTGCTCTGGGCGGCTGCGCCATGACCCCTCCGCAACCCTGGGAGCGCGGCAACCTGGCCCGCCCCGAGATGACGATGGGCGGTGATCCGCTGGACCAGCGCTTCGTCCAGCACATCTACGGCAGCAAGGAAAACGCCTCGGGTGGTTATGGCGTCGGTGGAGGTGGCTGTGGCTGCAACTGACCCCAAACCCATGAACACCGCCCGCCACGAAAAAGCCGGGGCGATCATCGCCGCCGCGCTGGCGTTGCCTGGCGTGATGGCCCCCGGCCTGGCACACGCCGATTCGGCGCCTGAGCGCGGCGAGATCGCCGTGAAGTACCTGCACTACCAGGACTCGCAGCCGGGCCTGTCGCGCATCAAGGTGAACGCCCCGTCCATCTACGTGATGGTTCCGCTGTCGCCCAAGTGGTCGGTCGAGGGCTCGCTGGTGTCCGACAGCGTGTCCGGCGCCACGCCGCGCTACCACTCGGCCATTTCGGGTGCGACCAAGCGCATGAAGGACGAGCGCAAGGCCGAGGACGTCAAGATCACACGCTACGAAGAGCGCTCGAGCTACTCGTTCGGTCTGAGCCACTCGAAGGAGCACGACTACGAGAGCAACGCGGGCTCGCTGGATGCCAGTTTTTCAAGCGAGGACAACAACCGCACCTGGAACGTGGGCGTGGGCTTTTCGACCGACAAGATCAGTTCGAGCAACGACCCGACGCTGCGCAAGCACAAGCAGACGCTCGAGCTGATGGCCGGCGTGACGCAGGCCTGGACGGCCAACGACCTGGTGCAGCTCAACGTGTCGCACAACCGCGGCCACGGCTACTACTCCGACCCCTACAAGGACCCGGACGTGCGTCCCGACGCGCGCAATCAGACCATCCTGCTCACGCGCTGGAACCACCATTTCGACTCGATGAACTCGACGCTGCGCAGCAGTTACCGCTACTACCGCGACAACTTCGGCATCAAGGCGCACACGCTGGGCGCCGAGTGGGTGCAGCCGATCGGCGAGAAGTTCACCGTGACGCCGTCGTTGCGCTACTACACGCAAAGCGCGGCCAAGTTCTATTACGACCCGGTGTATGACCCGGACGTCGGTGCGCCCTATCCGCCGGGCTACTTCACCGACCCGCCACGCTACGCCTCGCCTGATCAGCGGTTGTCGGCCTTCGGGGCGATCACCGTGGGCCTGAAGGTGGCGATGAAGGTGACTCAGGACTGGACCGTCGATGCCAAGGTCGAACGCTACGAGCAGCGCTCCGACTGGCGCATCGGCGGGCACGGCTCGCCGGGGCTCGATCCGTTTCGGGCGACCTTCTTCCAGGTCGGCTTGAGCACGCGCTTCTGAGCCATGCGCGCACCCGACTCAGTCCACCGCAAGCGCAGGGGTGCGCCGGTGACGGCGCACGCCTATCGCTTCGAGTTCGATGCGATGTCCAGCGTGTGCGAGATCCGTCTGGACGATGCGCTCGGCGAGGGCGAGTCGGTGCTGGCGCTCGCGGCCGAGCAGGCCATCCATGAGGTGCGCCGCATCGAGGTGGCGTTTTCGCGCTACCGCGCCGACAGCATCGTGTCGCGCATCAACGCGGCCGCGGGCGGGCCTGACGTGGTGGGGGTGGACGACGAAACCGCCTCGTTGCTGAACTTTGCGGCGCAGCTGCATGCGTTCAGCGACGGGTTGTTCGACATCACCTCCGGTGTGCTGCGCCGGGTCTGGGACTTCAAGGCCGGGCGGGTTCCCGACGAGGCGGCGCTGCAGCAGGTGTTGCCGCTGATCGGCTGGTCGCAGGTGGAGTGGACGGGTCAGACGATCCGGCTGCCGCACGCGGGCATGGAAGTCGACTTCGGTGGCTTCGGCAAGGAATACGCCGCCGACCGCGCGATGGCGGTGCTGCACGCCACCGGCCAGCGTCACGGTTACGTGAACCTGGGTGGCGACATCCGGGTGCTCGGGCCGCGCGCCGACGGCAGCGCGTGGCGCTTTGGCATTCAGCACCCGCGCCAGGACGAAGGCACGATCGCCAGCGTCGAACTGCGCGAGGGCGCGCTGGCCACCAGCGGCGACTACGAGCGCTATTTCGAGCACGACGGCCGGCGCTACTGCCATATCCTCGATCCGCACACCGGCTGGCCGGTGAGCCACTGGGCCAGCGTCAGCGTGACGGCACCGGCTTGCGTGGCGGCCGGCGCGCTCACCACGATCGCCATGCTCAAGGGCGCCTCGGCGCTTGAATTTCTCACTGCCCAGGCCGCCACCGGCCTGGTCGTCGATACCGCGATGCGCAGCACGCGCATCGGCGCCGAGCACGACCGGCGCATCACCCAAGGAGAACAAGAATGAACCTTCCACGATGGGCCAGGTGCCTGAGCGTGACCGCAGCAGCGCTTTGGTTGGCGGCGGCGTCGGTCGCTCCGGCGATGGCCGGCGAGCCCGACTTTCTCGACCCCGCGCAGGCCTTCGTGGGCAGCGCGCGAGCGGGCGACGCCAAGACGGTGGAACTGCGCATCGACGTCGCGCCGGAGTACCACCTCTACCGTGACCGCATCACCGTCGAGACCGAGGGTGCCGGTGTCACGCTGGGCGAGGTGGCCATTCCCGCAGGCAAGGTCGAGTTCGACGACAACTTCCAGAAGAACGTCGAGGTGCTCAAGGGTGCGTTGTTGATCCGTGTGCCGGTGCAGCCGTCGGGGCGTGACTTCCGCTTGCGCGTGGTCTACCAGGGCTGTGCCGACAAGGGGCTGTGCTACCCGCCGCAAACCGCCTTCGTGGATGCGGATGCCCGCGACGGCCAGCTGCTGCGCGCGCGGTGGCAAGGCGAGGACGCCGTGCCGGTCACGGTCTCGGATGCCGCGGTCGTGACTGCGGCGGTGGCTCCGGCCGCGCCTGTGGCCGCTGCGGTCTCGCAGACCGCGAAGGTCGAGTCGGCGCTCAAGTCGGGCAGCCTGCTCACCATTGCCGGGGTGTTCCTGGTGGCGGGCTTGCTGCTGGCCTTCACGCCTTGCGTGCTGCCGATGGTGCCCATCTTGTCTTCGATCATCGTGGGGCAGGGCGCACCGGTCTCGCGACTCCGGGGTTTTTCGATGGCGCTGGCCTATTCGCTGGGCATGGCGCTGGTCTACACCGTGTTCGGTGTGGTCGCCGGTCTGCTCGGCGAGGGTCTGGCTGCGGCGCTGCAAAACCCCTGGGTGCTGGGCGCCTTCGCGCTGATGCTGGCCACGCTGTCGCTGTCGATGTTCGGCGTGTTCGAGTTGCAAATGCCCAGCTTCATCCAGAGCCGCATCACCGAGAGCTCGAGCCGTCTGCCGGGCGGCAAGTTCCTCGGCGTGTTCGTGATGGGCGGGCTGTCGGCGCTGATCGTGGGGCCGTGCGTGGCCGCACCGCTGGCCGGCGCGCTGGTGTTCATCAGCCAGACGCGCGATGTCGTCATCGGCGGGCTGGCGCTGTTCAGTCTGGCCATGGGCATGAGCGTGCCGCTGCTGCTGGTGGGTGTGTCGGCGGGCTCGCTGCTGCCGCGTGCCGGCAGCTGGATGGAAGGCGTCAAGACCTTCTTCGGCGTGATGCTGCTGGCGGTGGCGCTGTGGATCGTCTCGCCGGTGCTGCCGACGTGGGTGGTCATGCTGATCATCGGCAGCGGCTTGCTGGTCGGTGCGATCTATCTCAAGCTGCTTGACCGTCTGGCCGACACGGCCACCGGCCGCCAGCGTCTGGCCAAGGGCGTGGCGCTGGTGCTGGCCGTGCTGGGCACCACGCAGGTGGTGGG
>CANGBT010000122.1 GCA_947452135.1 Burkholderiales bacterium | reverse complement strand
TAGTTGGTGTTCTCGATGCCGCCCTTGCAGCCTTCGAGTTCGGTGAGCGTGCCGATGTTCAGCCGCGTCACCAGATCGGCAGCCGCCTCGAACGGCACGGCGGTGTAGACAGCCATGACGTCAGCCCGCCACAGTGAGCGTTGAGGGCCCGCGCGGTCGCAGGCGGGTGGCGGCGTTCACGCGGGTCAAAACGACAACACCGGCCACACCCGCTTGCCCACCGCGCCGTTGAAGCCGTTGGGGCCTTCGGTGTGGTCGTGCGCGCCCTTGTCGGTGATGATTTCGTAGGGCTTGCCGCCCTTCTTGGGCGTCACCGTGATGCGCTTGGACTGCCCGCGCACTTTCAACTCGTCGATGCGTGCACCGTCGTCTTCGATCACGGTCTCGCGCACGGCGGGCTCGCCCGGCTCGGCCTTGTCGGACTCGGCAGCGTCAAGCCGCGATCCGGCAGCGGCCGCCGCCGATGCCGCCGAGGCAGGGGCTGCAACCTCGGCGCGCACATGGGCTGACAGGCCGAGCGTCAAGCACAGAGCGCACAGGGCGGGGTGCCACCGGAGTTGGATGTTCATGCGGCGATTTTAGGTGCCGCCGCCGCGGCGGCCGGGGGCATTTGCTGCGCTGCGCAACAAATCGGGGGCCCGCTGGCGCCGCGCACAATGGCCTGATGAACCCCAAGTCCCTGCCCGTGATGCTGCTGGTTGACGGCTCCAGCTACCTCTACCGCGCGTACCACGCGCTGCCCGATCTGCGCAGCCCCGATGGCGCGCCCACCGGCGCCTTGCACGGCATGGTGGCGATGCTGCAGCGCGCGCTCAAGGACGTGAAGCCCGAGCACGCGGTGTGCGTGTTCGACGCGCACGGACCGACCTTTCGCGATGAGTGGTACGCCGACTACAAGGCCCACCGCAGCCCGATGCCCGAGGCGCTGGTGCAGCAGATCGAGCCCATCCACGAAGTCGTCAAGCTGCTGGGCTGGCCGGTGCTGATGGTGCCGGGCATCGAGGCCGACGACGCCATCGGCACGCTCGCGCGGGTGGCCGCCGAGGCCGGCCATCAGGTGATCATTTCCACCGGCGACAAGGACCTGGCGCAGCTGGTCAACGACCGCGTCACGCTGATCAACACCATGAGCAACGAGCGGCTCGATGCGCCCGGCGTGGTGGCCAAGTTCGGCGTGCCGCCCGAGCGCATCGTCGACTACCTCACGCTGGTGGGCGATGTGGTCGACAACGTGCCCGGCGTCGAGAAGGTGGGCCCCAAGACCGCAGCCAAGTGGATCGCCGAGCACGGATCGCTGCAAGGCGTCATCGCTGCGGCCGACAGCATCAAGGGCACCGCCGGCGAGAACCTGCGCCGCGCGCTCGACTGGCTGCCGCAGGCGCAGCGGCTGGTCACGGTGCGGCTGGACTGCGATCTGGCCGATCACGTGAGCGGCTGGCCGAACCTCGATGCGCTGGCGCTGCGATCGGCCGACCTGCCGGCGCTGCACGGTTTTTATGCGCGCTACGGCTTCAAGACCTGGCTGCGCGAGGTGGATGCGGCACTCAAGCCGCCCGCGCCACCGCCTGCGCCCAAGCCGCACTCGGACGGCCCGCTGTTCGATGTGCCCGACGACACGCCGGCCCACGCCGATGACGCCAACCTGCACTGCGAGACCGTGCTCAGCCGCGAGTCGCTGGCCGCCTGGGTCGCGAAGGTCGAAGCCGCCGCGCGCGCCGGCGCCGTGGTGGCCATCGACACCGAAACCGATTCGCTCGATGACATGGTGGCGCGGTTGGTCGGCATTTCGCTCAGCGTGGAGACCGGCTCGGCCGCCTACATCCCGCTGCGCCACGACTACGCCGGCGCGCCTGCCCAGTTGCCGGTCGACGAGGTGCTGGCCGCGCTGCGGCCGTGGCTGGAAAACGCGGCAGCGCCCAAGCTCGGCCAGAACATCAAGTACGACACCCACGTGCTGCAAAACGCCGGCATCACCGTGCGCGGCTACGTGCACGACACCATGCTGCAAAGCTACGTGCTCGAAGCCCACAAGCCGCACAGCCTCGAGAGCCTGGCGCAGCGCCACCTGGGGCGCAGCGGCCTGAGCTACGAAGACCTGTGCGGCAAGGGCGTGCACCAGATCCCGTTCGGCCAGGTCGACGTGGAACGCGCCTCGCGCTACTCGTGCGAGGACAGCGAGATGACGCTGGCCGTGCACCGCGTGCTGTGGCCGCAGATCGAAGCCGAAAGCGGGCTGCTCGACGTGTACCGCCGCATCGAGATGCCCACGGCCTTGCTGCTGCAGCGCATCGAGCGCACCGGCGTGCTGATCGCACCGGCCATCCTGGCCGCGCAAAGCCAGCAGCTCGGCGAGCGCATGGTGGCGCTCGAGCGCGAGGCCTATGAACTCGCCGGCCAGCCTTTCAACATGGGCAGCCCCAAGCAGGTCGGCGAGATCCTGTTCGACAAGCTCGGGCTGCCGGTCAAGAAGAAGACCGCCTCGGGCGCGCCGAGCACCGACGAGGAGGTGCTCACCGAGCTGGCCGCCGACTACCCGCTGCCTGCGCGGCTGCTCGAGCACCGCTCGCTCGCCAAGCTCAAGGGCACCTACACCGACAAGCTGCCGCAGATGATCAACCCGGCGACCGGCCGCGTGCACACGCATTACGCGCAGGCGGTGGCAGTGACGGGGCGGCTCGCCAGCAACGAGCCCAACTTGCAGAACATCCCCATCCGCACTGCCGAGGGACGCAAGGTGCGCGAGGCCTTCATCGCGCCGCCGGGGCACCTGATCCTGAGCGCCGACTACTCGCAGATCGAGCTGCGCATCATGGCCCACATCAGCGAGGACCCGGGGCTGCTCAAGGCCTTTTCCGAGGGCATGGACGTGCACCGCGCGACCGCCAGCGAGGTGTTCGGCATCGAGCCCGCGGCGGTCACCACCGAGCAGCGGCGCTACGCCAAGACCATCAACTTCGGGCTGATCTACGGCATGGGCGCGTTCGGGCTGGCGCAAAGCCTGGGCATCGAGCGCAGCGCCGCGGCGGCCTACATCGAGCGCTACTTCGAGCGCTTTGCCGGCGTCAAGCGCTACATGGACACCACGCGTGAATCGGCGCGCGACAAGGGCTATGTCGAGACCTTGTTCGGTCGCCGTGTCTACCTGCCCGAGATCAACGGCGGCAGCGGTCCGCGCAAGGCCGGCGCCGAGCGTCAGGCCATCAACGCGCCCATGCAAGGCACCGCGGCCGACCTCATCAAGCTGGCGATGCTGGCGGTGCAGCGCGTGCTCGACGAGCAGCACCGCGCCAGCCGCATCGTGATGCAGGTGCACGATGAGCTGGTGCTCGAAGTGCCCGAGGCCGAACTCGACTGGGCGCGCCGCGAGGTGCCCGCGGCGATGGCCTCAGTCGCTGCGCTCAAGGTGCCGCTGCTCGCCGAGGTGGGCGTGGGCCTCAACTGGGACGAGGCGCACTGATCCGACGGGATCAGCGCGAGGTCGGCGGATACAGCGCCGCCCACGCCTGCACCGCGCCGGCCAGCCAGTCGGCCACTGTCGTGCCGCTGCTGCTCACGCCGAGCACCGCGCCGGCTTCGCGCAGCGCGGCCAGCGGCTGGCTGACGTCGATGGCTGCCGCGCCGTTTTGCTTGGACAGCTTTTCGCCATCGGCGGCCATCACCACAGGCGTGTGCAGGTAGTGCGGCGTGGAAAAGCCGAGCGCGCGCTGCAGGTGGATCTGCCGAGGCGTGCTTTCGGTCATGTCGCCGCCGCGCACCACATGGGTCACGCCCTGGTCGGCGTCATCGACCACCACCGCCATCTGGTACGCCCACAGGCCGTCGCTGCGCTGCAGCACGATGTCGCCGATGCTTTGCGTCACGTTTTGCGTTTGCGCGCCGAGCCGCCGGTCGAACCAGTCGATGTGCAGATCGCTGTCGTCATCGTTCGTGCAGCGCAGCCGCCAGGCGCGGGGCTGCTTGCCCTTGAGGCCGTGGCGGCAGGTGCCGGGATACACCAGCTCGCCGTGCCGCATGCGCACCTGGCCGGTGGCCTCCCAGGCCAGCTCGATGTCGCGCCGCGAGCAGCCGCAGGGGTACACGCGCATCTGATCGCGCAGTGACTGCAGCGCCTTCTTGTAGGTGTCGCCCCGCGTCGATTGCCACACCGGCCGCTCATCGGGCAGCAAGCCGCACATCACCAACTGCGCCAGGATGATCCGGTCGACGCCGACCACGCTGCGCGGCGTGTCAACGTCCTCGATGCGCACCAGCCAGCGTCCGCCGTGGGCGCGCGCGTCGAGCCAGCTCGCGAGCGCGGCCACCAGCGAGCCCGCATGCAGCGGCCCGGTGGGCGAGGGGGCAAAGCGGCCGGTGGGGGTCATCGACAAGGCGTGGGTCCGTGCTGAGAGGCGAGCGAGTCTACAAAGCCGGCTCGCTTGCTACATTCAGCCATGGACACCGCGCTCACCGTGATTCGATTGCTGCCCTGGTTCGACTGGGTGGCCCTGCTGGCGTTCTTTGCGGGCTGGGTCGGGTACGCCTGGTTCGCGCGCCAGCTGGCCAATCAGCGCCCGTCGCTGCTGGCGTCGACCAACCGGGTGCGTCGCGAGTGGATGCTGCAAGTCACCCACCGCGAGGTGCGGGTGATCGACGGCGTGGTGCTGCAAAACCTGTCGACCAGCCCGTCTTTCTTCGCCTCGACCACCATCCTGATCGTCGGTGGCCTGCTCGCGGTGCTCGGTTCGAACAGCGCCAGCGACCTGGTGCGCGAGATTCCGTTTGCGGTGCGCACCTCGGGGCTGCTGTTCGACACCAAGGTGGCGCTGATGCTGGCGATCTTTGTCTACGCGTTCTTCCGCTTCACGTGGTCGATGCGTCAGTACACCTTCGGCGCGCTGATGGTGGGTGCGGCACCCGATGCCAGCCAGTTCCTCGAGCAGGATCTGCCGCGCGACGCCTTCGCCGACCGCGCCGGCCGCGTGCTCGGTCTGGCCGCCGAGACCTTCAACGACGGGCTGCGTGCCTACTACTTCTCGTTCGCCGCGCTGAGCTGGTTCCTGTCGCCGCTGGCCTTCATGATGGCCACTGCCGGCGTGGTTTACGTGCTCTACCAGCGAGAGTTCCACTCCGACGTGCTGGCGGTGCTCAACGCCTGAGGCTGCGTGGCGGCGCGCTCAACGCGCGAGCCGCAGCCCGCTGAACTGCCATTGCGCGTCGGGCGGGAAGAAGTTGCGGTAGCTGGCGCGGATGTGCCCGGCGGGCGTGGCGCACGAGCCGCCGCGCAGCACCAGCTGGTTGCACATGAACTTGCCGTTGTATTCGCCCACCGCACCGCTCGCGGGCTGGTAGCCGGGGTAGGCGTTGTAGTTCGACTGCGTCCATTCCCACACGTCGCCGGGCACGTGCTGCGCTGCGGATTGACGCGCCGCGCGCTCCCATTCGGCCTCGGTGGGCAGCCTCGCGCCGGCCCAGCGGGCGTAGGCGTCGGCCTCGAAGTAGCTCAGGTGACACGCCGGCGCCTGCACGTCGATGGGGCGCGTGCCTTGCAGCGTGTGGCTGAACCACGCGCCGTCGCGCAGTTGCCAGTACAGCGGCGCGCTGCGCGGCGTGGCTTCGCCGTTCACCCAGGCCCAGCCCATCGACAGCCACAGCTCGGGCCGCCGGTAGCCGCCGTCGTTCATGAAGGCCAGGAATTCGCCCTGACTGACGGGGCGCGAGGCGATCTCGAAAGGATCGAGCCAGACGCGGTGGCGCGGGGTTTCGTTGTCGAAGCAGAAGTCGCCGTCGAGCGCCGGGTCGTGGCCCAGATCGACGAGGCCGCCGGCATGGGCGAGCCAGTGCATGGGCTGGGCTGGTGCCACGCCGACGTTCGCGACCCTTGAATAGGCGCCATCGGCATCCGCCGTTCCCGACGCCCCCAGCGACAGCAGGTGCTTGATGTCGGTGAGCAGCAGTTCCTGGTGCTGCTGCTCGTGGTGCAGCCCCAGGGTGATCAGCGCGTGCAGTTCGGCGTCGAAGGTGTCGGCGAGCGCCACGCGCGCCATCAGCGCTTGCATGCGCTCGTCGACGTGCGCACGGTAGCGCTTGACGGTGGCCAGGCCCGGGCGCGTGATCAGACCGCGCTGGGCACGCGGGTGCTGCGCACCGACGCCTTGGTAGTAGCTGTTGAACAGCACCCGAAAGCGCGCGTCAAAGGGCTGGAAGTCACGCTCGTGGAGCTCGAGCACGAAGGTCTCGAAAAACCAGCTCACGTGGGCCAGATGCCACTTGGTCGGGCTGGCGTCTGGCATCGACTGCGCCTGGCAGTCCTCATCGCTGAGCGGCGCGGCCAGCCGCATCGAGGTGCTGCGCACCTCGGCGTAGCGCTGGGCCAGGGTGCGCCAGCGTTCCGACAGGCAGGCCTCGGAGGCCGGCTCGCGCTCAGTCGACATCGATGGAAGTCTCAGGCCGCGCTGGCAATGCTTTGCGACGCGCTGGCCGCGTCGGGCCCGGCCGGGTGCAGGTCGGCGCCCACGGTGCGCCGTTCGTCGAAGACGAAGCAGGTGCCGTCGAAGTGCGCACCGCCGGTGTCCTCGAAGTACTTGAGGATGCCGCCGTCGAGCTGCATCACGCGTTCGATGCCCGCATCGGCCATGAACAGCGCGGCCTTCTCGCAGCGGATGCCGCCGGTGCAGTAGCTCACCACGGTCTTGCCGGCCAGCTCGTCGCGGTGGGCGAGCACGGCTGCAGGGAAGTCGCTGAACTTGTCGATGCGCCAGTCGATGGCGTTGTGGAAGCGGCCCTCGTCGACTTCGAAGGCGTTGCGCGTGTCGAGCGTGACCACCTCGCGGCCTTCGTCGTCGTGCCCCTGCGCCAGCCAGCGCGCCAGCGTGGCCGGGCTGACCGCCGGCGCACGTTCGGCCTGCGGGCGGATCGCCGGATGGTTCATGCGGATGATTTCGCGCTTGACCTTGACCAGCAGCTTGCCAAACGGCACGTCATCCGACGGGCTTTCCTTGACCTCGAGCGTGGCAAAGCGCGCATCGAGCCGCAGCCAGTCGACGAAGCCGTGCACATCCGCAGGCGCGCCGGCCAAAAACAGGTTGATGCCTTCTTCAGCCAGCAGCACCGTGCCCTTGAGGCGGCGCGCGCTGGCTTGCTGGTGGATGTGCGCGCGCAGCGACTCGGTGTCGTCAAGTACGACGAAGCGGTAAGCGGAGATGTTCAGGATGGAAGCCACGGCCGGCAGTGTAAGGAGCCTCGCCGTGGGGGGCGGGCGAGCGGCCGGTCGGCCGGTCGGACCAGGTGCGGCTCGTAAAATCAACCGGATGCCTTTCGTTCACCTGCGCACGCACACCGAGTACTCCGTCGTCGACGGCACGCTGCGGATCGACGAGGCGGTGGCGGCCGCTGCCAAGGACCGGCAAGTGGCGCTGGCGATCACCGATCTGGGCAACCTGTTCGGCGCCATCAAGTTCTATGGCGCGACCTTCAAGGCGGGCGTCAAGCCGCTCATCGGCGCCGATGTGTGGCTCGAGCCCGAAGGCGCAGACCGCCAGCCCACCCGCTTGCTGCTGCTGGTGCAAGACCGCACCGGCTACCTCAATCTGTGCGAGCTGCTCACGCGCTGCTGGCAAGGCCCGCCATCGCAGTCTCAGCCCTGGACCACCTGGGCCGCGCTGAGTGAGCTCAATGGGGGGCTGATCGCGCTGTCGGGCGCCGACCTGGGCGCCGTCGGTCAGGCCCTGCTGGCGCGAGACACGAGCAGAGCCCGCCAGCTGGCGTTGCGCTTCGCCGGGGTGTTTGCGAACCGTTTCTACCTCGAGATCCAGCGCGCCGGCCTGCCGGGCCAGGAAACGCATGTGCAAGCCGTCGTGCCGCTGGCCGACGAACTTGGCTTGCCGGTGGTGGCCACGCACCCGGTTCAGTTCCTCGAGGCCGACGACTTCGAGGCGCACGAGGCACGCGTGTGCGTGGCCGAGGGCGAAACCCTGGTCAACCCGCGCCGCATCAAGCGCTTCAACGCCCAGCAGTACCTCAAGACGCAAGCCGAGATGGAAGCGCTGTTCGACGACGTGCCCAGCGCGCTGGCCAATTCGGTCGAGATCGCCCGGCGCTGCAGCCTCAAGCTGGTGCTGGGCAAGCCGCAGCTGCCGGCTTTCCCGACGCCCGAGGTCGACGGCGTGCGCATGGCGCCCGAGGCGTTCTTTCGCCATGCGTCGCACGAGGGGCTCGACGAGCGGCTGGTGCAGCTGTACCCCGACGCCACCGAGCGCGAACGCGAGCGGCCGCGCTATGAGGCGCGGCTCGAGTTCGAGATCGCCACCATCTTGAAGATGGGCTTTCCGGGCTACTTTTTGATCGTGGCCGACTTCATCAACTGGGCCAAGTCGCACGGCTGCCCGGTGGGCCCGGGGCGCGGATCGGGTGCTGGCTCGCTGGTGGCCTACGCGCTGAAGATCACCGACCTTGACCCGCTTCGCTACAACTTGCTGTTCGAGCGGTTCCTCAACCCCGACCGGGTGTCGATGCCCGACTTCGACATCGACTTTTGCCAGGCCAACCGCGACCGCGTCATCGACTACGTCAAGGACAAGTACGGCCGCGATGCGGTGAGCCAGATCGTCACCTTCGGCACCATGGCGGCCAAGGCCGCGCTGCGCGACGTGGGCCGCGTTCTGGGCATGGGCTACGGCCATGTCGATGCGATCGCCAAGCTGGTGCCG
>CANGBT010000121.1 GCA_947452135.1 Burkholderiales bacterium | reverse complement strand
GGCCCTTGCCGATGCCGCCAATCGTCGGGTTGCAGCTCATCTGCCCCAGCGTCTCGATGTTGTGCGTGAGCAGCAAGGTGGCGCAGCCCATGCGCGCCGAGGCGAGCGCGGCCTCGGTGCCGGCATGACCGCCGCCGATCACAATCACGTCAAAGACTTGGGGAAACCACATGGTGTTGCCTGTTTTTAGAGCAGAGGCAGATTGTAGGGAGCCCTCCCCATCCCGCGCGCCAGCAGAGGTGGCCTGCCGCCCCGGTTGTGGCGCGTGCTGCACCGCGCCGTCCATCTCCAGCCCGATCCCCGGCATGCCTTTCGCCAACGGTCTGGGCAAGCCGGCCGGCGTGCGCTGCGTGCAACTCAGTGACGACGGGCTGTGCGCGCTGTTCGGTCAGCCCGAGCGCCCGGCGGTGTGTGCGTCGCTGCGGCCCAGCCTCGAGATGTGCGGCTCGACGCAAGCCCACGCCATCGCCTGGCTCAGCGCGCTGGAGCGCTCCACGGCGCCCTGAGTGGGCGCCGGCGAGCCCTCAGCCGGCGCGCCACATCTCGATGTGCGGGATGTCGTCTTCCAGGTAGCCCTCGCCCTGCGCCACAAAGCCGGCCTCGCGGTAGAACGCCTCGAGGTGGGCCTGCGCCGAGATGCGGATGCCTTGCCCCGGGTACGCCGCCACCGTGTGGGCGACCGCCCGGCGCACCAGTTCGCGGCCCAGGCCGGTGCCGCGAGCGGCGGGGGTCGTGAGCACCCGGCCGATCGACGGCTCGGGGTATTTCACGCCCGGATCAACCACTCGCGCATACGCCAGCGGCAGCCGCTGCTGTGGCGTCCACGCGGCCAGATGAAAGCTGGCCTCGTCGTAGTCATCGGCATCAAGGTAGGCGCAGTGCTGCTCGAGCACGAACACCTGCTGACGCGCGCCGTGGATGCGCTGCAGCTCGATCGCGGTCAACTCACCCAGTCGACACCAGCGCCATTGCAGGTCGGGCCATCGGGCGGCAAAGCTCGCCATGTCACCGCCCCCCTCAGGCCAGCAGCCGGTTGAGCTCGCCGCTCGCGATCAGCCGCGCCAGGTCATCCGCCCCGCCGATGAGCGAGCCCTTGACGAACACCATGGGCAGCGTCGGCCAGCCGGTCCACATCTTCAGCGCCAGGCGCTCGCGCCAGCGGCTGAAGTAGCTGCCGTATTCCAGATACTGGTAGTGCACACCGGCCGCGTCGAGCGCCTTGCGGGCGCGCTTGCAAAACGGGTTGCCCGCCATGCCCACCACCAGCACCGCGTTCGACAGCGACGCGGCCTGCACGTTGTGCACCACCTCGGCATGCAGGTGGTTGACGGCCTCGCGGATGGCCGGATGCACGCGGGTTTCGTCGAGCACGGGACGGGTCATCGCTCTCTCCATAAAGACACGCACGAGCGTAGCCGATGCGCGCTGGCGAGCGCCGACACAGATCAATGCTGCGCCCGGTGGGTTCTCGTACAGAATTTCGCTGCCGCCGCGCGGGCGTACTTCGTGCATGCGCTGCGCAGCCCCATTCGTTCCACCCTGTTTGCCACCCAAAACGACAAGGATCCGCTCGCCATGGTCACTCCTCTCAAGAAGCTCACCCTCGCACTGGCCTGCCTGTGCAGCCTGGGCGCCGCCGCAGCGGCCGACCAGAAGGTGCTCAACATCTACAACTGGTCCGACTACATCGCCGACGACACCATCAAGAACTTCGAGAAGGAAACCGGCATCAAGGTCCGCTACGACAACTACGACAACAACGAAATCCTGCACGCCAAGCTGGTGGCCGGCAAGACGGGCTACGACATCGTGGTGCCGGGCGCGCACTTCGCCAAGTCGCAGATCGAAGGCGGCCTGCTGCAAAAGCTCGACCGCAGCAAACTCACCAACTGGGGCAACCTCGACACCGGGCTGCTCGAGCAGCTGGCCAAGGTCGACCCGGGCAACGAGCACCTGGTCGACTGGCTGTGGGGCTACGTGGCCGTGGGCATCAACACCGCCAAGGTCAAGAAAGCCCTCGGCGACATGCCGATGCCTGAAAACGCCTGGAGCCTGGTGTTCGACCCGCAGTACAGCAGCAAGCTCAAGTCGTGCGGCATCAGCATTCTTGATTCGGCCTCCGAGGTGCTGCCCATCGCCATGATCTACGCCGGCAAGCCCCCGTTCAGCCGCGAGACCGCCGACTACGACGCCGCCGCCGCGGTGCTCAAGGCCGCACGCCCCAACATCACCCGCTTCTCGTCATCGGGCTACATCAACGATCTCGCCGCCGGCTCGGTGTGCGTCGTGATGGGTTACTCGGGCGACATCAACATCGCGCGCGCACGCGCCATCGAGGGCAAGTCCAAGATCGACGTGCTCGCACTGGTGCCCAAGGGCGGCTCCACGCTGTTCTTCGACACCATGGCGATCCCGAAGGACGCCAAGAACGTCGAAAACGCGCACCTGTTCATCAACTACATCCTGCGCCCCGAAGTGCACGCGTCGCTGACCAACAAGGTCTTCTACGCCAACCCCAACGCCGCTTCGCTCAAGTTCGTGAAGAAAGACGTGGCCGAGAACACCACCATCTTCCTGAGCGATGCCGACAAGAAACTCATGGCCGCGCCGGACAGCTTGCCGCAGGCGGTCAAGCGGGTGCAAACGCGGGTGTTCACCAGTTTCAAGGCTGGGCGCTGAGCGCGGCTGGGCTTGTGCCCTGCGGGGGACCGCGCTGGTTGAGGCGCTTCCCGCGGGGGGCTCTCTCTGCGAGAGACCGCGCCGGGTTTCGGCCCGGCTGCCGAGTGGCTTTCATTTGCTGGCCCAAATGAAAGTCACCAAAGCAAAGGGCCTTGAACACCAGACCATTTGAGTCGCTCGCTGCGGCTACAGGCCTACTTCAAAGGCTCTGGCTCGAGAACATTCAGCGAGCTACTTTGGCGGTGACCTCGCTAATGCTCAACCGCTCAAGCTCGTTTCGCCTCGACCCTGCGGGTCCACGGCTTGGTGGCATGCAAAGGTCGGCGCTACCAGCAAAGGCGCAAGCCACAAACCGTAGCCCTTAGCGCTGATGGCGCCGCGGCCAAGGCAAAGCCTGTCGCCGCTGTGTCCAGTTCTCAGTGACCGTTCTCGTGCATCGTCCGTGGCAGTCCGCCTGTAGCCGCAGCGAGACAGCCAAATGGTCTGGTGTTCAGGCCCTCTTCTTTGGTGACTTTCTTCTGGGCCAGCAGAAGAAAGTTACCCGCCCGCCGGGGCGGAACCCGGCGCGGCCTCCGTCAGGGAGTCAGCTGCGCGGCAAGCGTGACTGACGGCCAACCAACGCTGGCCAAGCCCCCCGCCCTCACTCCACCTTCACACCCTTCCAGAACGCCACCCTTCCCTTGATGTTGGCCGCCGCCTCGGTCGGCTCCGGGTAGTACCAGACCGCGTTCTCGTTGAGCTCGCCGTTAACCATCAGGCTGTAGTAGTACGCCTGGCCCTTCCAGGGGCAGCCGGTGCGGTGGTTGCTGAAGGTCACGTGCTGGCGGTTCAGGCTGTCTGCCGGGAAGTATTGGTTGCCTTCAACGACCACGGTGTCGTCGCTCTCGGCGATGGTCACGCCGTTCCAGGTGGCTTTCATGGGAGTTCTTTCAATGAGGGTGGCGGCCCGCGGGCCGAAGATCGATCAAGGGTACAGGGCTGCGGCTTTTTGCAAGCGCTTGGCCACCGCGGTGGCCAGCGCCTTGTCGCCCACCACGCGCACGCTGTCGCCGTGGCGCAAGATGTCCATCATCAGCTCGGTGGGCTCGCTGTAAGGCACTTGCAGCTCGTAGCTGCCGGTGCGGTCGCCATCCGCCGCGACCTGGCCGTTGTCAGCGAGCCAGCGCGACTTTTGCTGCGGGTGCCACTCCTCGTTGGCCACCCACTGTGCGGCCTCGGGCTCGAAGACCAGCGTGGCCCATTTCAGGCGCGCGCCGCTGCCGCCGTAGATGCCGTAGCTGCCGTCGAACTCGGCCTCGATGTCTTTCAGCGCCACCGCCTTGGCGCGGGTGTCGAGCGCGCGCGCTTCAATCACCGCGTCGAGCGCAAAGCGGCGCAGGCCGTCGCTGGCGTGGCACCAGGCATCGAGATACCAGGTGTTGCGGTAGTTCACCAGCCGCTGCGGCGAGACCTCGCGCTCGGTGTTGACGCGGCCGTTGCGCTTGAAGTACTTCAGCCACACCCGCTTGCGCTGCACCAGCGCGCTGCCCAGCAACTCGAAGTGCCTGCTGGGCACGCGGCGGCGCGCAGTGCCAATCAGCTTGACGCGGCGCACCAGTTCGCGCGCCTCGTTCGCGTCGGCGCCCAGCAGGCCTTGCAGCCGGTCCATCATCGGCTGCAGGTGGCGCGCGAGCACGCCGTCGTCGTCGAGGCCCGACATGAGCTGGTGCATGGTGAGCAGCGCGTGCAGCTCGCGCTCGCTGAACCACATGCCGGGCAGCTCGTGCTGCACCGTCTTGGCCGCGCCGCTGGCCATGGCGCCGGTGGCATCGAGCCGGTAGCCCTTGTCATCGTGGTCGTAGGTGATGGGCGCACCCATGCGATCACGCAGGTACTGCAGATCACGCTTGAGCGTGGCCGGCGACACGCCGAGTTCTTCGAGCAGCGCCTCGAAGTTCACGCAGCCGCGGCTGCGCAACAGCCGTTCGATCTTGTAGAAGCGTTCAGTGCGGTCCATGGGGCTCCCTCAAGTGGGTTGAATACAGTCTGACTCGCTCACCGAATGAGCGAGGTTCGGCTGCGAGCTTACGTCAAATTTTCAGACGGGTCATTGCGGTGGCTCATTCAGTGAGCCACATGCGCTGGAAACTGACTTCATCGCGGCACGTCGCCGCAGCCCGTGGAGTACCGCCATGACCCCCGACCTCTTTGCCGACGACAGCCACAACTGGTTTGTGCCCAGCCCCGCCAGGCGCCCCCGCGCAGGCAGCGCGAACACCGCCTCGGGCGCGCCGCTCACGCTGCACCAGCACATCGGGTTTCAGCTCGGCTGGGATCACGCCCGCCACGGCGTGGCGCCGCCTCGCCCGCACACGCTGGAGCCGTCGCCGCTGCAGCAGGGCTGGCACGCCGGGCTGGCGTGCTTTGGCACACACCGGCCGGTGCCGCGCCGCGCGGTGCGCCAGTGGCTGCAGCTGCGCTTGCAGGCCTGGCTGCGCGGCCTCAACGTCGAGTTGCTGCACATCACGCCGAACCACCTGCATCAAATCGAGGTGTCGGTGTGCCCGATCACCCGCGAAGCACTCGGCCACGCCGGCGAGCCGGCGGCAGCGGCCGCCATCAACCGGGTGCGCCACGACGCCGGCTACGCGGCGGGCAACCTCGCGGTGATGAGCCAGCGCGCCCATGTGGCCAAGGCGGCACACGGCTTCGGCACGGCGTGGGCCACCGCGCAGTCGCTGCAAGCGCAAGACCAGGCCCAGCTCGGTGCGGCCGGTCCTGCCGCCACCCGTGACGGCCTCGGCGCGGCGCACTGGAGCCGCCTCGCCGTGCTGTGCAGCTTTGTCGAGGCGCTGCCGCATGAGCAGGCCTGCGAGCTGCCGTTGGTGGTGTTGCCGCCCAACCGGTTGCGCCTGTTCAACCCGGCGCAAGCGCTGCAGGTGTTCATCAGCCGCCAGCTGCTCAGCGCCGGCTGGAGCCAGCGCATCAACGCGCTCGAGGCGATGCTGCCCGGGCAGCCGGCACAACGTGCCTTCCGCTCGTTCTTCCAGACGCTGCTGCCGCGTGTGCTCGAAGCCAAAGGCTCGATCGGCGCCCAGGAATCGCGCTGGGCGCTCGAAGACGCCTGGGGACACCCGGCCGTGCAGCAGCGCTGGACGCGCTTTGCGCAGGGGCTCACGCCGGCCCAGTGTGAAGCCGTGATGCGCCAGGCCACGGCGGGCCATATCGCGCCCGAGGGCGTGCGCTTCGAGTCGCAGGCCGATGCACTGGCCACCGAAGGCTGGTGCCTCGAGACCCGCGGCCACGTGCCGCACGAGCTGGCGGGTGACGCGCTGGCGCCCCGTCTCTCGGCCGGTTCACCCACGCTGCACTGAGTCCACCGCAGCCCTGCGCAGCGGCGGGGTTTGCGGCCTGAGGCCGAAGGGGGGCGTGGCTACACTTCAACGCCATGTCCGCAGTACCCGTCGCCAGACTGGCGCTGTCCGCCATCGTGCTCGCACTGCTGGGCGGTTGCGCCTCGTCGTCCCACACGCCCACCCCATCGCAAGACGCGGCGGCCACCCTGCCCGCGCAGTGGTACGCCCCGGTCTCGCACCACGGTGAGCTGAGCGACCTGACCGGCTGGTGGGCCCAGTTCCACGACCCGCTGCTCGACCGCCTGATCGCCGACGCCCAGCACGTGAGTCCCACCGTGTCGACCGCACGGCTGCGCATCGAGCAATCGCGCGCCGCCCGTGCCGCAGCCGATGCCGACCGGCTGCCGCAGATCGACGCCAGCGCCAACGTGCAGCGCGGCGTCTACGACAGCCGCGGCGTGACCGCCAGCAGCGCCAACGGTTCGATCACCGCCTCGTGGGAGCTCGACCTGTTCGGCAGCAACGCCGCCGCGCGCGAGGGCGCCGAGGCGCGCTTCGCCGGCGCCCAGGCGCTGTGGCACGACGCACGCATCTCGGTGGCCGCTGAAGTGGCCACCCAGTACACCGCGCTGCGCGCATGCGAAGCGGCCTCAGCGCAGTGGCAGGTCGATGCCGACTCGCGCGCCGAGACCGCACGGCTGACCGGCCTGACGCGGCGCGCCGGCTTCGACGCGCCGGTGCGCGAGTCGCTCGCGCGGGCCGCCGCCGCACAGACCCACGCGCAGCTGGTGGCGCAGCGCGCGCAGTGCGAATCCATCGTCAAGGCGCTGGTGGCACTCACCGCGCAGAGCGAGCCCGCCTTGCGTGAAGCGCTGGTCGCCTCGCGCGGCGTGATCGCCCAGCCGCGCGAGATCGCGGTGCCGGCTCTGCCCGGCGCGCTGCTGCAGCAACGCCCTGATCTGGCCAGCGCCGAGCGCGACGTGCTGGCCGCTGCGGCCAACGTCACCGAGGTGCGCGTCGACCGGCTGCCGCGCATCCGGCTCAACGGCAGCGTGGGCGCCACGCGCTACCAGGGCGGCGGCTTTGGCGGCATCGGCGGCGCGGGCATTCCCAGCATCGACGGCAGCGGCTCCACCTGGTCGATCGGGCCGCTGTCGGTGTCGATGCCGATCTTCGATGGTGGCCTGCGCGCGGCCAAGGTCGAGTCCGCCCGCGCGGGCCTCACGCACGCCCAGACGCAATACGCCGCGGCCGTGCGCCGTGCGGTCGAAGACGTCGAGCAAGCGCTGGTCTCGCTCCAGGGCACCGCCGACCGGCAGGCCGACGCCGAGATCGCGGCCAACGGCTACGCCGAGTCGCTGCGCGCCACCGACGCGCGCTGCCGCGGCGGGCTGGCCAACGGCTTCGACCTCGAAGACGCGCGCCGGGCCTCGGCGCAAGCGCAGCTGGCCGTGATTGACCTGAAGCGCGAGCGCGTGACCGCCTGGATCTCGCTGTACCGCGCGCTCGGCGGCGGCTGGGGCGCGAGTTCGCCCGACGCGCCGGTGGCCACGGCCGCGCCCGCCGCCATGACAGCCAACGCCGCGCGCTGAACGCCTCTCCTCAAGACATCCGCCTGGACCGACCCATGAGCCCGACCCCTCGCCTCGCCCCAGCGCTGTTGACCCTCGCCCTCATGGTGGGCGCCGCCGTGCTGGCCCTGACCGCACACGCCGCCGACAGCGCACCGGCCGCGCCGACCCGCGCCGCGCTCACCGTCACCGTGACCCAGCCGCAGCCGGCCGATCTGTCGATGGCGATCACCGCCAACGGCTCCATCGCCGCCTGGCAAGACGCCAGCGTGGGCAGCGAGGTGGCCGGCCTGCGGCTCGAGACGGTGCGCGTCAACGTGGGCGATGTCGTGCGGCGCGGTCAGCTGCTCGCGAGCTTTGCCACCGAGACGGTGCAAGCCGATCTGGCCGAAGCGCGCGCGCGCGTCGCCGAGGCCGAGGCTGCGGCGACCGAGGCCGCCGCCAACGCCGAACGCGCGCGCGGCCTGCAAGCCAGCGGCGCGCTCAGCGCCCAGCAGATCGATCAGTACGTCACCGCCGAGCGCAGCGCGCTCGCGCGGCTCGAGGCGCAACGCGCCGCCGCGCAGGTGCAGCAGCTGCGCCTGAAGCACACGCAGGTGATCGCACCCGACCACGGCGTGATCTCGGCGCGCAGCGCGGCGGCCAGCGTGGGCGCGGTGCCGGCGGCCGGGCAGGAGTTGTTCAAGCTGATCCGCCAGGGCAGGCTCGAGTGGCGCGCCGAGGTGCAAGCCGCTGATCTCGCCCGACTCAAACCCGGCATGGCGGTGCGCGTGACGCTGGCGGGCGACGGCGGCAGCGCCATCACCGGGCGGCTGCGCATGGTCGCGCCCACGGTCGATGCGCAAACCCGCGACGGTCTGGTCTATGTCGATCTGCCCGCACCGGGCGCAGCGCGTGCCGGCATGTTCGCGCGCGGCGAGTTCGCGCTCGGCTCGCAGCGCGCGCTCACGCTGCCGCAAGCCGCGGTGAAGCTGCGCGACGGCCTGAGCTACGTGCTGCAACTCGAAGGCGACACGAAGGTGCGTGAGGTCAAGGTGGCCACGGGGCGCCGCCAGGGCGATCGCATCGAGATCACCGGCGGGCTCGACGCCGCCGCGCGCGTGGTCGCCGACGG
>CANGBT010000120.1 GCA_947452135.1 Burkholderiales bacterium | reverse complement strand
CTTGCGCACCGTTGGCGAAGTCGCCGAACTGCGCTTCCCAGATCACCAGCGTGTTCGGCTCGGCCGAGGCATAGCCGTACTCGAAACCGAGCACCGCTTCTTCGGACAGCAGCGAGTCGATCACGACATACGGTGCCTGCCCGTCAGCCACGTGCTGCAGCGGGGTGTAGGTGCCTTCGTCCCACTTTTCGCGGTTCTGGTCGTGCAGCACCGAATGGCGGTGCGTGAAGGTGCCTCGACCGCAGTCCTCGCCCGACAGGCGCACCGCATAGCCGCTGGCCACCAACGAGGCGAAGGCAAGGTGTTCACCCATGCCCCAGTCGACATTGATCTCGCCACGCCCCATGGCGGCGCGATCGGCCAGCACCTTCTCGACCAGCGAGTGGGGCTTGAAGCCTGCGGGCACCGTGGTGATGCGCTCGGCGAGACGCTTGATCTCAGACAGCGGCAGCGCCGTATCGGCCGCGTCGGTCCACTTCTTGCCGAGGAACGGAGCCCAATCGACAGCGAACTTGCTCTTGTAGTTGGTCAGCACCGGGCTGTAGGCGTGCTTGCCCTCATCCATCGCAGCGCGGAACGCCTTGACCAGGCCATCCGGCCCATCGGCCGGCAGCACGGCCTGCGCCACCAGCTTGTCGCCGTAGAGCTTGCGGGTGCCCGGGTGCTGAGCGATCTTCTTGTACATCAGCGGCTGCGTGAGCGCCGGGGTGTCCTGCTCGTTGTGGCCGAGCTTGCGGAAGCACACGATGTCGACGACCACGTCCTTAGAGTACGCCTGGCGGTAGTCGAGTGCGAGTTGCGTGGCCAGCACGACTGCCTCGGGGTCGTCGCCGTTCACGTGCAGTACGGGGGCTTCGATCATCTTCACGACGTCGGAGCAATACAGCGTCGAGCGCGTGTCGCGCGGGTCGCTGGTGGTGAAGCCGATCTGGTTGTTGATGACCACGTGCACCGTACCGCCGGTGAAGTAGCCGCGCGTTTGCGCCAGCGCCAGCGTTTCCATCACGACGCCCTGGCCCGCAAAGGCCGCATCGCCGTGCACGAGGATCGGCAGCACCGAATGTCCCGAGGCGTCACCGCGGCGATCCAGGCGCGCCTTGACCGAACCCTCCACCACCGGGTTGACGATCTCGAGGTGCGACGGGTTGAACGCGAGGCTCAGGTGCACCGGACCACCCGGGGTGGTGACATCGCTGGAGAAACCTTGGTGGTACTTCACGTCGCCGGATGGCAGGTTCTCGGGCGCGGTGTGATCGAACTCGGAGAACAGCTCCGCCGGCGACTTGCACAGCGTGTTGACCAGCACGTTCAGGCGGCCACGGTGGGCCATGCCGATCACGATTTCCTGCACGCCCGCCACGCCGGCGCGCTGCACGAGTTCATCCATCGAGGCGATGAAACTCTCGCCGCCTTCGAGAGAGAACCGCTTCTGGCCCACGTATTTGGTGTGCAGGTAGCGCTCGAGACCCTCGGCTGCGGTGAGCTGCTCGAGGATGTGCTTTTTCTGGTCTGCCGTGAAATTCGGCTTGGAGCGGATCGACTCGAGCCGCGTCTGCCACCAGCGCTTTTCGGCCGGGTCGGTGATGTGCATGTACTCGGCACCGATCGAGCCGCAGTAGGTTTCACGCAGAGCCTGCAGGATCTGCCGCAGCGTCATGTTCTCTGCGGTCGAGAAATAGGTGTTCGTGGCGCTGAACGAGATGTCCATGTCGGACTCGGTCAGGTCGTAGAACGCCGGCTCGAGCTCGGGAATCTTGGGGCGTTCCTGGCGCTTGAGCGGATCGAGATCAGCCCAGCGTGAGCCGAGGAATCGGTAGGCCGCGATCAGCGACTGCACATGCACTTGCTTGCGGGCCACTGCCAGATCGGCGCTGCTGGCCTTGGAGCCGAAGGCGTTGGCCTTGGCTCGCTGGGCGAACGACTCGACGACCGGCGCATGCGCCACATCGCGCTCGTCGGAGCCATCGACCGCCGGCAGATGCTGCAGCGCGTCGAAATACGATCGCCAGTTTTCGGGGACGGAGCCCGGGTTGTCGAGGTAGGCCTCGTACATCTCTTCGACATATGGCGCATTGCCACCGAACAGATGCGAGTTCGCTCTGTATTCCTGCATCATTTCGCTCACCTCATGCGCCGGTTTCCAGCGCGATAGTGGGTTAAAAAACCTTCCGCGTCCCGGCTTCACCGGTGTGCGGACTAGCGACCCGCCTGAGTCGAAAAAACCTCAGGGGACGGGAAGGACCTGTTGAGTCAACCCCAGAACTCTACCACCCGACATTCGAACGGACATCAACATTTGGCCGGCGTTGCAGCCGGTTATCACCGCGTCAGCGGGGCGCAAGATCCGTGACAAACAAACCGACATGACGCAGCACCAGACCATCCGCATCCACGCACAAGCACCACCCAAACCTGCCTGGGGTGCCGCGTGCAACGGCTGCGGCGTGTGCTGCGCCGCCGAGCCCTGCCCGGTCGGCGTGGTGGTGTCGGGCCGCCGTTCGGGGTCGTGCAAGGCGCTGGAGTGGCGCGATACCGAGCGGCGCTACGTGTGCGGAGTGGTCAGCGCACCCGAACGCTATTTGGGCGCGGGTCGGTTCGGTCAGGCGTTATCGGCGCTGGCGCGGCGAATGATCTCCGCCGGCACCGGCTGCGACTCCGACGCACAACCCGGCGACTGAGTCAGAGCCTCACCCCAGTGCCAGCCGGACCCGGGCCTGGGCGTATTCGGCCACCAGCCTTGCCACCAGTTCGCGCGCCGGCAGCACCTGGCGCACCGCACCGATGCCCTGCCCGCTGCCCCAGATGTCGCGCCAGGCCTTGGGCGCATCGCCGCCGAAGTTCATGGTGCGCAGATCGCCCTCGGGCAGCGCGTCGGGGTCGAGGCCGGCGTTGCGGATCGAGCCCTTGAGGTAGTTGCCGTGCACACCGGTGAACAAGTTGCTGTAGACGATGTCGTCGCTCGAGCTGTCGACGATCATCTGTTTGTAATCCGCACTCGCCTGCGCCTCGGTGGTGGCGATGAAGGCCGAGCCGATGTAAGCCGCATCCGCGCCCATTGCCTGCGCTGCGAGCACCGCCGAGCCGGTGGCGATGGCGCCGCTCAAGACGAGGGGACCGTCGAACCACTCGCGGATTTCCTGGATCAGCGCGAACGGGCTCTTCACGCCAGCGTGACCACCCGCGCCCGTGGCCACCGCGATCAGGCCATCGGCGCCCTTGTCGATCGCCTTGTGCGCGAAGGCGTTGTTGATGACGTCGTGCAGCACCACCGCGCCATAGCTGTGTGCTGCCTCGTTAATTTCGGGGCGCGCGCCCAGCGACGTGATGATGATCGGCACGCGGTGCGTCACGCACAGCGCCATGTCGTGCTCAAGCCGGTCGTTGCTCTTGTGCACGATCTGGTTGATCGCGAATGGCGCTGCCGGTTGATGCGGATTGCGCTCGTTGTGCGCGGCCAGCGTTTCGGTGATCTCGGCCAGCCAGTCGTCGAGCTGAGTTGCAGGCCGCGCATTGAGCGCCGGCATCGAGCCCACCACGCCGGCCTTGCACTGTTCGATCACCAGTTGCGGATTGCTGATGAGGAACATCGGCGAGCCGATCACCGGCACCGACAAGCGCTTGAGCACGTCGGCAAACACCGCGCGGCGATCGATCAAAACGAATCCACGGCCAACGCGTTCACACTGTCTGCGCCTTCGATGATGGCGTCACGCGTGCCCGGCACGGTGCTCAGGATGTGCTCGGCAAAGAACCGCGCTGTCGCGATCTTGGCGTGCCAGAAGGCGGCGTCGCCCTGCCCGGCCGCGAGTTCATCCTCAGCGATCAGCAGCGCGCGGGCCATCTGCCAGCCCGCCAGCAAGCGCCCGGCCAGCATCAGGTAAGGCACCGAACCGGCAAACACCGCGCCGGGCTGCGAGCGGATGTGGGCCACCACGAACTCGATCACCTCGGTGAACGCCATGCGGGCGGCTCGCAAGCGCTTGTGCATCGCCCGCGCGGCGGGGCTGGTGCGAGATGACAGCGCGGCTTCGGTCTCAGCAATCTGCTGTGCGATGCCGCGCGCGGTGGCGCCGCCATCGCGCAGCGTCTTGCGCCCGACCAGATCGTTGGCCTGGATGGCCGTGGTGCCTTCGTAGATGGCCAGGATGCGCGCATCACGAAAGTGCTGCGCTGCGCCGGTCTCCTCGATGAACCCCATGCCGCCATGCACCTGGATGCCCAGGCTGGTGACGTCGATGCTCATCTCGGTGCTGAACCCCTTGACCAGCGGCACGGTGAATTCGTAGAACGCCTGCTGCTGCTGGCGCATCGCCGCATCGGTGTGATGGTGAGCGGTGTCGAACGCGGCGGCCGACACGCACGCCAGCGCGCGGCACCCTTCGATGTGCGCGCGCATCGACATCAGCATGCGCTTGACGTCGGGGTGGTGAATGATGGTCGCGCCGGCCGGCAGCGAGCCATCGACCGGGCGGCTTTGCACCCGCTGGCGCGCGTAGTCCACCGCACGCTGGTAGGCCCGCTCGGCCACGCCGATGCCTTGCACGCCCACCGAAAAGCGCGCGGCGTTCATCATCACAAACATGTATTCGAGGCCGCGGTTTTCCTCGCCGATCAGGTGGCCGATGGCACCGGCACCGACCTCGCCCTGGTCATCGCCAAACACCAGCACTGCCGTCGGGCTGGCCTTGATGCCCAGCTTGTGCTCGATCGATGCACAGTAGACATCGTTGCGCGCGCCCAGTGCGCCATCGGCGCCCACCAGGAACTTCGGGCACAGGAACAAGCTGATGCCCTTGACGCCCGCCGGCGCATCCGGCGTGCGTGCCAGCACGAGGTGCACGATGTTGTCGGCCATGTCGTGCTCGCCGTAGGTGATGTAGATCTTCTGGCCGCTGATGCGGTAAGACCCATCGCCTTGCGGCACTGCCTTCGTGCGCACCATCGCCAGATCAGAGCCGGCTTGCGGCTCGGTCAGGTTCATGGTGCCAGTCCAGGTGCCGTCGATCATTTTCGGCAGGTAGATGCGGCGCTGTTCGGCGTTGCCGGCCGTCAGCAGCGCTTCGATCGCACCGTCGGTGAGCAGCGGGCACAGCGCGAAGCTCAGGCTGGCGCTGTTGAGCATTTCGCAGCAGGCCGCGCCAATCGTCTTGGGCAGGCCTTGGCCACCGAATTCAAGCGGATGCTGCAAGCCCTGCCAACCGCCCTCGGCAAACTGGCGAAACGCCTGCTTGAAGCCTGCCGACGTGGTGACCGCTCCCTGGTTCCACACGGGGGGTTGACGGTCGCTGGGCGCGTTGAGCGGCTCGACGACTTCAGCGCAGAAGCGCGACGCCTCGGTCAGCACCGCCTCGGCGGTCTCCAAGCCGGCATCTTCAAAGCCCGGCAGCTGGGTCAGAGCTTCCAGCCCCGCCAGTTCCTTCATGCAAAACAGCATGTCTGCGACCGGTGCGGCGTAGCCCATGGAAACTCCTTCAGGTGACTCGCTCAAGCCCGACGCTGCACGCAGCGTCGGCGCGTTGCGTTAAAGCGCAGCAACCAGCGCGGGCACCGCCACGAACAGATCAGCCTCAAGCCCGTAGTCAGCCACGCTGAAGATCGGTGCTTCGCCGTCCTTGTTGATGGCGACGATCACCTTGCTGTCCTTCATGCCGGCCAGATGCTGAATGGCACCACTGATGCCGCACGCCACGTACAGCTGGGGTGCGACGATCTTGCCGGTTTGCCCGACTTGCCAGTCATTGGGCGCGTAGCCCGCATCAACCGCCGCGCGGCTGGCGCCGAGTGCAGCGCCGAGCTTGTCGGCCAGAGGCACCAGCACCTCGTTGAACTTCTCGGGGCTGCCCATGGCACGCCCGCCGCTGACGATGATCTTGGCAGCGGTGAGTTCGGGGCGGTCGTTGCGCGCGATCTCACTGCGCACGAAAGCCGAGCTTCCCGCATCGGCCACCGCGGCCACCGGCGTGACGCTGGCCGAGCCGCCTTGCGAGGCCACCGGATCGAAGCCGGTCGCACGCACGGTGACGACCTTGACGGCGTCTGCGCTTTGCACGGTGGCGATCGCGTTGCCGGCGTAAATCGGGCGCTCAAAGGTGTCGGCGCTGATGACAGCGGTGATGTCGGACAGCTGCGCCACATCAAGGCGCGCGGCCACCCGCGGGGCGATGTTCTTGCCCGACGCCGTGGCGGCGAACAGCACGTGCGAGTAGCCGCCTGCGGCCACTTGCGCCAGCACCTGCGCAGCCACTGCTTCGGCCAGCGCGTGGGCGAAGCCAGGAGCATCGGCGTGCAGCACCTGCGTCACACCTGGGATCTGGGCTGCGGCCTGCGCGGCAGCAGCGGCCTCATGGCCGGCCACCAGCACGTGCACGTCGCCACCGATCTTCAGAGCGGCGGCCACGGTATTGAGCGTTGCACCCTTCAAGGATGCGTTGTCATGCTCGGCAATCACCAGCGTGGTCATGTCAGATCACCTTTGCTTCGTTCTTGAGTTTGGACACCAGCGTGGCCACATCAGGCACCATGATGCCGGCGGCGCGCTTGGGCGGCTCGGTCACTTTGAGCGTCTTGATGCGCGGCGCCACGTCCACGCCCAGAGCATCGGGCGTGAGCATCTCGAGCGGCTTTTTCTTGGCCTTCATGATGTTGGGCAGGGTCACGTAGCGCGGCTCGTTGAGGCGCAAGTCGGTGGTGATGATCGCGGGCAGCGACAAGCGCAAGGTCTCGAGACCGCCGTCGACTTCGCGCGTCACCAGCGCGTTGCCGTCAGCCACCTCGACCTTCGATGCGAAGGTGGCCTGAGGCCAGTCACCCAGTGCGGCGAGCATCTGGCCAGTCTGGTTGCAGTCGTCGTCAATCGCCTGCTTGCCCAGGATCACCAGACCCGGTTGCTCGCGGTCGACCAGCGACTTCAGCAGCTTGGCCACGGCCAGCGGCTGCAACTCGACATCGGTCTCGATGAGGATGGCGCGGTCGGCGCCGATGGCCATGGCCGTGCGCAGGGTTTCCTGACACTGCGCCACGCCGCACGACACGGCGATGACCTCGGTGGCCACACCCTTTTCGCGCAGCCGCACGGCTTCTTCGATGGCGATTTCATCGAACGGGTTCATGCTCATCTTGACGTTGGCCAGATCAACACCCGACCCGTCAGACTTGACGCGCACCTTGACGTTGTAGTCAACGACGCGCTTGACCGCGACCAGAACCTTCATGCAAATCGCTCCTTGGGTCGGGCCTGGCGGCAGGCCCGAACGGGAAAATTGAGACAGTTCGCCGCAGCGCGAACCGATGGTGCCCGGGACGGGGGTCGAACCCGTACACCCCTTCTCAGGAAGTGGCGGATTTTAAGTCCGCTGTGTCTACCAGTTTCACCACCCGGGCCCGCTTGAATTATGGGCGTGGCAGGGAAAAAAACCGGCCCGGCGATGCGCTAAAGCTGAACGCGAACGATCGAGAAATCGTCGTCGAGCGGGCCCGGCCCGTGCTTCATCTGGGCCCAGCGGAACAGGGCTTCCAGCGCGTCGGGGGCTTGCCCGTTGAGGCGCATGAAATCCTCGAAGTCTTCATAGGTCAGCTCGGTGCCTTCGGTGTCGCAGATCTCGAAGCAGCCGTCGCACAACACCACCAGCTTGGCACCCGGCGGCACCACGTGGGTCTGCGAGTCGTAGGGCACGTCCTCGAACGCGCCGATGATCAGGTTGCACGACAGCAGCCGCTCGGTCACGACGCTGCCGTCGGCTTGCGGAATCAGCAGCAGCGCGGCCGGGTGGCCGCCGCTCGAATGCCGGATGGTGCGCGTGGGTGCGTGATACACGCCGTACCACAGCGTGAAGTACATGTCGTTTTGCTTCGACATCAGGTAGATGTTGCTCAGCGCGGCGAGCACGGCGCCCGGGTCGCGCATGTCGACGTTGGGAATCGAGCCCGAACGGATCTGGTTGATGGCAGTCACCGACAGCAGCGCCGGGCCGACTCCGTGGCCGCACACGTCGAGCAGGTAGATGGCGAAGTGCTCGTCATCGATCCAGTGGTAGCCGAACGAGTCGCCGCCGAGTTCGGCCGACGGCTCATAGAACCAGTCGATCTTGAGCGGCACCTCGGCAGGCGGCGGAAAGATCGAGCGCACGTACCTCAGCGCCTCGTTGAGTTCTTCATCGAGCCGGCGCTGGGTGCGCTCGAGCCGCTCTTTTTCCTGCACCAACTGGGCACGCTGCAGTTGCTCGACGTCACGCAGGCGTTTTTTCTCGAGCGACGACGTCACGCGCGCGCGCAGCAACGTTGGGTTGAAGTTCTTGGTCAGGTAATCCTCGGCGCCCGCTTCGATGCACTGAACGGCGTTTTCGATCTGGTCGACGCCCGAGATCACGATCACCGGCGGCGCACCGAGCGCGGGCTCGGCCTTGAGGGCCAGCAGCAGTTCGATGCCGCTCATCTCGGGCATTTCCATGTCGAGCAGCATCAAGTCGAACGACTTGGCGCGGATCTGGTTCAGCGCGTCCAGACCGTGGCGCGCCTCCAGGATGTTGGTGACGCCCAGGTCATTGAGCGCACGCACCAGCGCCAGCCACATCATGCGGCTGTCGTCGACCACGAGGACACAGGCGTTTTGCAGCAAATCGGCGTGCGACAAGCGTTCGGGGCTGGCTGCTGGCGCGTCGCTGGCGGGGGTGGATTGATTCATGGGGTGCTCCGGCGTGCGGGTGCTGCGTGAGGGT
>CANGBT010000119.1 GCA_947452135.1 Burkholderiales bacterium | reverse complement strand
GGGCTCGTTCTACCTCGACGTGCTCAAGGACCGGCTGTACACCACCGCGCCCAAGAGCCTCGCGCGGCGCAGCGCGCAAACCGCGCTGTGGCACCTCACGCACGCCATGCTGCGCTGGATGGCGCCGTTTCTCAGCTTCACGGCCGAGGAAGCTTGGCAGGTGTTTGCGCCGGGCCGCTCGCCGTCGATCTTCATCGAGACCTTCGTCGACACGCAGGGCTGGGCCGACGCCGACCTGCTGGCCAAGTGGGGCCGCATCCGCGAGATCCGCGACCTCGCCAACAAGCAGATCGAATCGGTGCGCACGGCCGGGCAGTTGGGCTCGTCGCTGCAGGCCACGCTGGCCATCACCGCCAACGCGGCCGACCACGCGCTGCTCGCCTCGCTGGGTGACGCTCTGAAGTTCGTGACCATCACCTCCGAGGCCACCCTGGCGCAGGGCGCCGAGCTGTCGATCGCGGTGGCGCCGTCAAGCGCGGCCAAGTGCGAACGCTGCTGGCACTACCGCGATGACGTCGGCCATGACGCCGCGCACCCCACCATCTGCTCGCGCTGCACCAGCAACCTGTACGGCGACGGCGAAGTCCGCCGCGTGGCCTGAGCCATGGCGCGCGGCAGGTCTTCATCGTCATCGCAGGCTGGCAGCCTGTGGCTGTGGCTCGGTCTCGCAGTGCTGGTGCTGCTGGCCGATCAGCTCAGCAAGACGCTGATCCTGGGCAGCTTCGCGCTCGGCGGCAGCCACACCGTCACCTCGTTCTTCAACCTCGTGCGGGTGCACAACACCGGCGCGGCGTTCAGCTTTCTGGCGGGTGCCTCGGGCTGGCAGCGCTGGTTCTTCGTTGTGCTGGGGCTGGGCGCGGCCGCGGCCATCGTGTGGATGCTCAAGCGCCACGGCGGCCAGCGGCTGTTCAGCTTTGCCCTGGCGATGGTGCTCGGTGGCGCGGTGGGCAACGTGATCGACCGGCTGCTGCACGGCTACGTGATCGACTTCCTGCAGTTCCACTGGGGCTGGCTCGCACCGCTGTTTGCCGGCGGCTACTTTCCCAGCTTCAACCTGGCCGACAGCGCCATCACGCTGGGCGCAGCGTGTCTGATCCTCGACGAACTGCTGCGGGTGCGGCGCTCGAACTGATCGCCTGGCGCACAATAGGGCATATCGTATAAACGATATGTTCTATCCAGGAGGATCATTCAATGAACACCACACCCGACACCGCCGCCGCACCCAAGACCGCTGACAACGCCGCTGCGACCAGCCCGCAAGCCCCGGCCGCCGCGCCCGCTGCGTCCACCAGCGCACCGACCAGCGCTGCTGCGGCCAAACCGGTCAAGCCGGCCGCCAAGGCTGCTCCCAAGACCGCCAAGCCTGCCGCCAGCGCCAAGCCGAGCAAGGCAGCAGCCCAGCCCGCCAAGGCCCCAACGCCCGTCGCGGTCAAGCCTGCCAAACCCGCCAAGCCGGCCAAAAAGCCCGCTGAAGCCGTCGCCAAGAGCGCACCCCAAGCAAAGGCCGTGAAGGTCAGCGTCAAACCCGCAGCGCAGCCCGTGGCCAAGCCTGCGGCCAAAGCGGCTGCGGCCCCGGCTCCGGTGGCGGTCAAGGTCAAGCCGGCCGCAGCCAAGCGCCGCAAGGCCGAGAAGGTCGCCAAGCCCAAGCTCGTGCGCGACAGCTTCACCATGCCGCAGGCCGACTTCGATCTGGTCGACGTGCTCAAGCAGCGCGCGCTGAACTTCCGCCATTCGGCCAAGAAGGGCGAACTGCTGCGCGCCGGACTGCAAGCGCTGGCCAGCCTGTCCGAGACTCAGTTGCAAGCGGCACTGGCACGCGTCACGCCGCTCAAGCCCGGCCGCCCTAAAAAGGCCGGCTGATCGACCATGGGTCCGGCTGCGCGGCGGCCGGACCCTCAGTCAGCGTCGTGAAACACCGCGCGGCGCTCGCGGCTGGTCGACGGCAGGAACACCGCCACCAGCAGCAAGGCAGCGGCGGCCAGCAGGCCGGCCGATATCGGGTGGTTCACGAAGGTGCCCCAGTCGCCTTGCGACAGCGCACCGTGCAACTCGACCTCCATCCGCGGGCCGAGCACGAACCCCAGCAGCAGCGGCACCAGATCGCAGCCCAGCTTGCGCAAGACATAACCCGCGGCAGCCACCAACGCCATCGCGTACACGTCAAAAGCGCTGCCCCGCAGCGCGTAGACGCCGACGCAGCACAGCAGCGTGACGGCCGCGAAGACATGCCGGTACGGCAGCGCCAGCAGCCGAGTCCACACGCCGATCAGCGGCACATTGATCATCAACAGCATCAGCGGCGCCATGCCCATCGAGGCGACCAGGCCCCACCACAGCAGCGGCTGGCTGGCGATCAACTGCGGCCCGGGCAAAACGCCCTTGATCAGCATCGCGCCCATCAGCAGCGCCGTCACGGCATTGAGCGGAAGGCCCAGCGCGAGCACCGGAATGAACGAGGTCCGTGCGGCGGCGCTGCGGGCCGACTCGGGCCCGGCCACGCCGCGCAGGTCGCCCTTGCCGAACCGCCCGAGCGCACCGGCGAGCCGCTTTTCCATCGAGTAGCTGGCGGCCGCAGCGCGCCATTCACCGCCTCCGGGCAACAGCCCCATCAGCGCACCCAGCGCGCTGCCGCGCAGCACCGCGGGGCCCGTCTCCTGCGCATCCTTGCGGCCGGGCCACAGGCCGTTGACGTCGCGGATGACGGTCTCGGGCGGCGCAGCGGGTCGGGCAAGCTGGTCGATGACATCGCTGAGCACGAACAGGCCGACGGCGAGCACGACAAAGCTGATGCCGCCGTCCAGTTCCGGCACGCCCAGGCTGAAGCGCTGTGTGCCCGACAGCGCATCGGCGCCCACCATCGACAGCAGCAGTCCCAGCACGGTCATGGCCAGCGACTTGAGCTGTGAGCCCGACGCCAACACCACCGAGCTGATCAAGGCCAGCACCATGAGTGCGAAGCGATCGGCTGGCGCGAACCCGAGGGCCAGCGAGGCCAGCGGCGGCGCCACGCCGGCGAGGATGGCCGCGCCCGCACAGCCGGCAAACCACGAGCCCAGCGCCGCCACGGCCAGCGCGACACCGGCACGGCCTTGAAGTGCCAGCAGACGGCCCTCGATGGCCGTCACCGCCGACGGCGACAGGCCCGAGGCCTGAGCGGCAATCGCGCGGGTCGCACCACCGTGCTGGACCCCGCAAAACACGCCGGCCAGCAGGATCAGCGCCGGGGTGGCATCGAGCGCGTGAACCCACGGCAGCAGCATCGCGATGGCCGCGGCCGCGCCCAGCCCTGGCAGCACGCCAGTGAGCGTGCCGAGCAGGCAGCCAGCGAAGGCACAGGCCAGGTTTTGCGCCGTGAGGGCCACGCTCAGGCCCGAGCCCAGCGAGTCGATCCAGTCCATGGGCAGTGCGCTCAGGGCCGGCACGTCCTGCTCAGGCCGGCCACAGCGGCCAGTCGAGCTTCAGGCCCCAGACGAACAGCGCCCAGCTGCCGATCGTCAGCACCGCCGTGCACAGCAGCGCCGCGCGCCAGTGCCAATCCGCGCTCGCCAGGCTGGCGATGAGGACCAGCAAGGCCGCTGCGGGCAACAGCCCCAGCCGCGGCAGCGCCACGCCAAACACCACGACGGCCGACACGATCAGCGCGAGCGGCCGCCAGGCGATCGGCCCCAGCGGGTGTCCGCCATCCGCCTCCAGCGTGAGCGCCTTGAACAGCACAAGCGCGCCCAGCACCATCAGCGCCACGCTGAGGATCAACGGGAAAAAACCATCACCCGGCTCGGCCGGGGTGCCCAGGCTGTGGTCGCCGGCGGCAGTCGCGAACACCCCGCCCAGCACCAGAAACAGCAGCCCGGAGCCGAAGTCGCGCTGGCTCTTGATCTTCATGCTCACGCGCGGCTCATTCCCAGACCGGGGTGGCGCTCAGCACTTCTTGCAGTGTGGTCAGGCCCTCGCCCACCTTCATCGCGCCGGCCAGCCGCAGCGGACGCATGCCGTCTTGCAGCGCCTGCTGGCGCAAGCGGGTGGCGTCGGGAACCGGGTGAATGCATGACCCTGCCGCCGGCGTCACCGACAGCAACTCGAACAGCCCGGTGCGCCCTCGATAGCCGCTCATGCGGCATTCGAGGCAACCCACCGGTCGGTACGGCGTGGGCTGGCCGGTCAGCCGCCATGGCTTGGCGAATGCGGCGAGCGCCTCGGTGGTGAGTTCGGGGTCGGGCTGCTTGCAGTCCGGGCACAAGGTACGCACCAGCCGCTGCGCGAGCACACCCACCACGGTGGCACCGATCAGGTACGGTGCCACGCCCAGATCGACCAGCCGCGTGATGGCCGAGGCCGCGTCGTTGGTGTGCAAGGTGCTGAACACCAGGTGGCCGGTGAGCGCGGCCTGGATCGCCATCTCGGCGGTCTCGAGGTCGCGGATCTCGCCCACCATGATGATGTCCGGGTCCTGGCGCATGAGCGCTCGCACGCCTTCGGCAAAGCTGAAGTCGAGCGCCGGCTGCACCTGCGTCTGGTTGAACGCGGGCTGGATCATCTCGATCGGGTCTTCGATCGTGCACACGTTGACCTCGTCGGTCGCGATGCGCCGCAAGGTCGAATACAGCGTGCTGGTCTTGCCCGAGCCGGTCGGGCCGGTCACCAGGATGATGCCGTTGGGACGGCCCACCAAGTCCTGCCAGCGCTTGGCGTCGTGGTTGCCAAAGCCCAGTCCGTCGAGCGACTTGACGGTGGTGTCGGGGTCGAAGATGCGCATGACCATCTTCTCGCCGAAGGCCGTGGGCATCGTCGACAAACGCATCTCGACCTCGTCGCCATCGGGGTTGCGCGTCTTGATGCGCCCGTCGAGCGGACGGCGCTTTTCGATCACGTCCATGCGCCCGAGCAACTTGATGCGCGCAATCATGGCGCTCATGACGCCTTGCGGCAGCTGGTAGACGGTGTGCATCACGCCATCGATGCGAAAGCGGATGGCACTCAGGTCGCGCCGCGGCTCGAGGTGGATGTCCGAGGCGCGCTGATCAAAGGCGTATTGCCACAGCCAGTCGACCACCTGCACCACGCCCTGGTCGTTGGCGTCGAGCTGGCGGTTGCTGCGCCCGAGCTCCACCAACTGCTCGAAGCTCGCGATGGACGCGATCTCGCCCTTCTTCGCGGCCGAGCGCACCGAGCGCGCCAGCGTGTAGAACTCGGTCGTGTACTTCTGCAGCTCGAGCGGGCTGACCAGCACCAGCTTGATCGACTTGCGGGTGTGCGCCTCGATCTCCAGCACCCAGGCGATGTCGAACGGCTCGCAGGTGGCCACCGTGATCTCGGTCAGCACCACTTGCAGCGGCAGCGCCAGGCGCCGCTCGGCGTAGGTGATCGACATCACATCGGCCACCCGGCCCACGTCGACCTTCAGCGGGTCGATGCGCAGATAGGGCATGCCGCAGCGCTGCGCCAGCCACGCCGTGAGCGCCTCGATGTCCAGCGTCTTGGCGGCCGCGGTGCCCGGCCCCTTGCGCTGCAGCCCGGCCGCGGCCAGCCGCACCAGCGGGTGCTGTGCGCTTTGCGTGGAGCCGAAGCGCTTCATGGTCTTGTCGGCCTCGTCGGGTTCGATCATGCCGTCGTCGCGCAGCCAGCCCAGCAGCTGGCGCCAGTTGAGCTTGCCGGTGGGCGGCGGTTCGGGCGGGCGGGTGGAAACGTTCATGGCGGGTGACTCGCAGGTGGACGGGACGGGACCAACGAAATTTCAAGCCGTTGCAGCCGGAACAACCCCTTCGGGCAGGGCACGCAGCATCTTCAACCATTTTCGCGCCGGCAACTGACCGGTCTGCTCGATGTGCGCCGCGCGCTCGGCCAGCGTGGCGGCGTCGGGCCACGACACGCCCTTCCAGGCCACGACCACGGTGTTGCCTTCGCGCGTGGGCCGCAAGCTCAGCACGCAGTCAGCGCCGAACGCCGCGGCGATGCGCTGCGCGCTGCGCTCGAAGCTTGCATCGCGGCCGAACAGGTTGACCGTCATCGCCCCGCCGGCCTTGAGCACGCGGTGGCAACCGGCATAGAACTCGTCGGTGTCGAGCACCGGGCTGGCCGCATCGTGGTCGTACAGATCCACGCACAGCACGTCGGCGCTGGCCGCATTTTTCGCGTCGGCCACCCACTCGCCGGCATCGGCCTCGATGAGCTTGAGCCGCGCGCTGGTCTCCAGCCGGAAGTAGGCGCGGCAAATTCCGATCACCTCGTCGTTGAGCTCGATCGCGGTGGTGCGCATGTGCAGCACGCCGTGGCAATAGCGGGTGATGGCGCCGGCGCCCAGACCGAGCTGCACCGCGTGGCCTTCGCCGAGCTCGTCGCTGGGGCGCAGCAGCATCCACACCATCATGCGCTGCACGTATTCGAGCTCGATGGCCAGCGGCTTGCGGATGCGCATGGCGCCTTGCACCCACGGCGTGCCCAGGTGCAGGTAACGCACGCCGTCGGCTTCGGAAATGGTGGCAGGCGCCAGTTCGGGTCGTTTGGGGGGCTTCTTCATGGGTGCGGGGATGTTGCCACCGCTGCCGAGCGGATTTTTGCCCTGCGTGGCATCATCTGCGCCCTTCGCGCGAGCCCGCAGCAGTTGCCCCGCGACAGATTCCGGCCAGCAACCTGGCCTCCCGCTTTCACTTTCAACGGAGACAGACCATGCGCTACTACAGCTACCTTGAGGAAAAGATCGCCGACAGCCTGACGATGCAAGAGCGCGACGTGCCGCGCCCCGGCCCGGGCCAGGTGCTGGTGCGCCTCAAGGCCTGCTCGCTCAACTATCGCGACCTGCTCATCATCACCGGACGCTACCCCGGCATCGACTCGAAGGGCCTGGTGCCCGTGTCCGACGGCGCCGGCGAGGTGGTGGAAGTGGGCGCAGGCGTCGAGCGCTTCAAGTCGGGCGACCGCGTCACTGGCTGCTTCTTCGAGACGTGGCTGAGCGGCCCGATGCTGCCCGAGCACTACAACGCCGCACTCGGCGGCTCCACGCCCGGCGTGCTGAGCGAATACCGCGTGTTCGAAGCCGAAGCGCTGGTGGCCACGCCGGCTCACCTGAGCGATGAAGAAGCCGCCACGCTGCCGTGCGCCGCGCTCACCGCCTGGAACGCGCTGTACGAAGGCCGCCAGCTCGTGCCCGGCGAAACCGTGCTGGTGCTGGGCACCGGCGGCGTGTCGATGTTCGCGCTGCAATTTGCCAAGGCCTCGGGCGCGCAGGTCATCGCCACCTCGTCGAGCGACGCCAAGCTGGAAAAAGCCAAGGCGCTGGGCGCCGATCACCTGATCAACTACCGCAACAACCCGGACTGGGAGCAAAAGGTGCTGGAGGCCACTGGCGGTCGCGGTGTCGACCACGTGGTCGAAGTGGGTGGCCCCGGCACGCTGCAGCGCTCGATCGCCGCAGCCCGTCATGCCGGCGCGGTGCACCTGATCGGCGTGCTGACCGGCGGCGAGATCAACCCGCTGGCCATCTTGTTCCGCACCACGCTGCTGCGCGGCGTGTTCGTGGGCTCGCGCGACATGTTCGAGTCGATGAACAAGCTGATCACCGCACGCCAGATCAAGCCGGTGGTCGACCGCGTGTTCGACTTCACCGAAGCTCGCGCCGCGCTGACCCACCTCGAAGGCGCTTCGCACTTCGGCAAGGTGGTCATCCGCATCAGCTGATCCGCATCCCCTGCGAAAAAAGGGCGCCTTCGGGCGCCCTTTCTCGTTGCAGGCCCGAGCCGCCTGACGGCCGGATCAGCTGCCGGAATCGTCCTGGTGCAGCGGGATGTACATCTGTGCACCAGCCTGCTTGAACTCGGTGGATTTCTCGGTCATGCCGACGTGCAGCGCTTCATCGGCGGCCACGCCGCGCCGGGCGGCGTAGTCGCGCACCTCCTGGGTGATCTTCATCGAGCAGAACTTCGGGCCGCACATCGAGCAAAAGTGCGCCTCCTTGCTCGAGTCCTTGGGCAGCGTCTCGTCATGGAAGTCGCGCGCGGTGTCGGGGTCAAGCGACAGGTTGAACTGGTCGGACCAGCGGAATTCGAAACGCGCCTTCGATAACGCCTCGTCACGTGCCCTCGCCCCCGGATGCCCCTTGGCCACATCGGCCGCGTGGGCGGCGATCTTGTAGGCCACGATGCCTTGCTTGACGTCGTTGCGGTCGGGCAGACCGAGGTGCTCCTTGGGTGTCACGTAGCACAGCATCGCGGTGCCCATCCAGCCGATCATGGCCGCGCCGATGGCACTCGAGATGTGGTCGTAGCCCGGCGCGATGTCGATGGTCAGCGGACCCAGCGTGTAGAACGGCGCCTCGTGGCAGTGCTTGAGCTGCTCGTCCATGTTGGCCTGGATCATGTGCATGGGCACGTGGCCGGGGCCTTCGATCATGGTTTGCACGTCGTGCTTCCAGGCGATCTGCGTGAGCTCACCGAGCGTGCGCAGTTCGGCAAACTGCGCCTCGTCGTTGGCGTCGGCACCCGAGCCCGGACGCAGCCCGTCGCCCAGCGAGAAGCTCACGTCGTACGCCTTCATGATGTCGCAGGTGTCTTCGAAGTGCGTGTAGAGAAAGCTCTCCTGGTGGTGCGCGATGCACCACTTGGCCATGATCGAGCCGCCGCGCGAGACGATGCCGGTGCGCCGGTTGGCCGTGAGGTGGATGAACGGCAGGCGCAGCCCGGCGTGGATGGTGAAGTAGTCGACGCCCTGCTCGGCCTGCTCGATCAGCGTGTCGCGGTAGATGGCCCAGGTCAGG
>CANGBT010000118.1 GCA_947452135.1 Burkholderiales bacterium | reverse complement strand
GCGATCGGCCTGTTCGGCATCGCGGCGAGCTTTTCAGCGCAGGTGCTGGCGCGGCGCAAGGAGTTCGGCCTGCTCGCGCACCTGGGGCTCACGCGGCGTCAGGTGCTCACGGTGGTGAGCGCCGAGGGTGCCGTTTGGACGGCCGCCGGTGCGCTGCTGGGTCTGGGGCTGGGCGTCGCGGTCAGCGTGGTGCTCGTGAAGGTGGTCAACCCGCAGAGCTTTCACTGGACGATGGAGCTGCTGCTGCCGTGGCCGCGGCTGGCCGCGCTGTGCGCGGCGGTGATCGCCGCCGGCACGCTCACCGCCGGTCTGGCCGCGCGCCGTGCGGCCGGGCGCGACATGGCGCTGGCCGTCAAGGAAGACTGGTGAGGCTCAGGCCCCCGGCGGCGCGGTGAACAGCTTGGCCGCGCGGCCCTTCAACTCAAGCAGCTCGCTGGGCGTGACCGAGTACTTGCCGCTCAGCGGGTCGACATCGACGCGAAACTCGATCTCCTTGCCCTTGTAGGACAGCATCCCCGAGGTGAACTCGTAGTCCTCGCTGTCGGCCGGCAGGCCATCGGCCTCGAGGTCGTGGTCTTCGTACTCGACCGCACGGATCTCGCCGCTGGCGAGGTCGAGCGTGCCGGTCGACTTGATGATGGTTTCGGACAACTCGTCAAACAGGGAAATGGTCACCATCAGATTCAAATCGGCTCTCCTGGGATGGGGGTGTGTCTTGGGCAACTCGCTCAAAACGAAGGGGGGATTGTCGATGCTCGCGCCGCTGCGGGATCGCCGACTCGTCACCATGCAGCCGCGAGCGATCGCACACGGGTAGGCTCGCGGTCCATGCCCTACACCTTGAAAACCCCGGTGCACAGCGAGCTGCTCATCCGCAAGAGCCGCTTCATCGCCTGCGTGCAGCCCATCGACGACCGCGCCCGTGCGGTGGCGGTGGTGGCTGAGCTGCGAGCGCAGCACCCGGGCGCCACGCATGTGTGCTGGGCGCTGCTGGCCGGCGGGCAATCGGCCGCGGTGGACGACGGCGAGCCCGGCGGCACCGCCGGGCGGCCGATGATGGACGTGCTGCGCCATCAGGACCTCGACGGCGTGCTGGCCACCGTGGTGCGCTACTTCGGCGGCGTCAAGCTCGGCGCCGGCGGCCTGCTGCGCGCCTACACCGACGCCGTGGCGCAAGCCCTGCTGGGCGCCGACAAGGTGCCGCGCCAGCGCCTGCACACGCTGCGCTGCTGCGTGCCGTATGCGCTGGAGGGTTTCATGCGCCGCGAAATCCACTCGGCGGGCTTCGAACTCATCGACGCGGCGCACGGCAGCGTGGTGACGCTGCACTTCAGCGGCCCCGAGACGCAAGTCGCAGCATTGGTGAGCCGCGTCAACGACGCCGGGCAGGGCCATGTGCAATGGTTGGGCGCCACAGACTGAGCCCGGCGACTCGCGGGCACAACAAGACGGTGTTTCTGGCCTTTCGCACACCGGCGGGCTGTGCGACAGTCAGGGCCCCAAAATACAGCCCCTCTATTCCTCTTTCTGCCACCTGAAGCCGAGGCTCCGCTCAATGATCACCGTCAAGAACCTGCTTGCCCAGAAAACCCAACGCGCCATCTGTCATGTGGCGGTGACCGATACCGTGCAGAAAGTGCTGGAGACGATGCGTGACCAGACCATCCGCTCGGTGGTGGTGCTCAACGATGCAGGTCAGCTGATCGGCATCGTGTCGGAGCGGGACTGCGCCCTCAAGGTGCTGATCAAGGGCCGCATGGCGATCGACACCCGCGTGAGCGAAATCATGACGGCCGACGTCATCACCGTGTCCGAGGACGACAGCGTCGATCAGTGCATGCACCAGATGTCCACCAAGAACATCCGCCACCTGCCGGTGTGCAAGGACGGCAAGGTGATTGGCATGGTGTCAGTGGGCGACGTGGTGAAGGAACTGATCCGCCACCAGGCCGAACTCATCGGCTACCTCGAGGGCTACATCCGCGGCCGCGTCGCGGGCTGAAGTCTCAGCCCGGCGGGTGCGGTCAGCCATCTGCCGCACCACCGCCATCGCCACGGGCAGCGCCCCGTGGCCCGAGTCGACGTTGATGTGACCGGCATCGCCCAGGTTGATAAACGTCGATCCCCAATGCCGCGCCCAGCCGGTGGCCTTGCCAAGGCTCATCCAGGGGTCGGTCTCGCTGGCGACCAACACGCTGTCGATGCCCAGCCGGTGCGTGGGCAGCATCGGCGCGATGCCGAACTTGTCCGGATCGGCAGGCGCGACCAGCAAGGCCGAAGCGATGCCATGGGCCGGCGCCGTCGATCGCGTGGCCAGATGCCGCATCAGCGCTAGACATCCAAAGCTGTGCGCCACCGCGATCCAGCGTGCCGGCGGCTGCGCGGCCAGCGTCTCGCCGATGCGATCGGCCCAGCGCTGCAAATCGGGCACGGACCAGTCGTCTTGCTGCACCCGCACCGAGTGCGGGCAGCCACGCTGCAGCCAGCTTTGCCAATGGGTCGGGCCGCTGTCGTGCAGGCCCGGAATCACCAGCACGCGCACCGGATCACCGTGCAACGCCATGGCCCGCGCCTCAGAGCGTGGCGATCGACACTTCGGTCGACTTGATCAGCGCGATCACCTCGCGCCCGGGCTTGAGATCGAGCTCCTTGACCGAACGCGTGGTGATGACCGAGGTCACGATCAGCCCGCCGGCGGTCTCGACGTCGATCTCCGAGACGACCGGGCCTTCGATGATTTCCTTGATCTTGCCGCGGAACTGGTTGCGCACGTTGATGGCTGAAATGCTCATGGGATCTCCTGGGGTTGGGTGAGCGCACCCGCAGCGATGGGGCTGCTGAGTGCACGCGATTGCCGATGTCGACAGGACTCAGCGTAGGCACAGCCCTGCGCTGAAACAACGAAGGGTTGCAGCCTTCGATATGCGAAAAGCGCTCGCGGCTGCAGCGGCGTTGCGCTGCAAAAAAGCGCGAATGGATATGTGTTCTTGGTCGTTCTCTCAAGCGTGCTGGCTGCCTACGCTCCCGGCTCGCTCATCAAGAACACACCCCATGAACATCATCGAAACCGAAGTCGACGTGCTGGTGATCGGCGGCGGCACCGCCGGGCCCATGGCCGCCGTGAAGGCCAAGCAGGCCAACCCCGCGCTGCGCGTGCTGCTGCTCGAAAAGGCCCACGTCAAGCGCAGCGGCGCCATCTCCATGGGCATGGACGGGCTCAACAACGCCGTGCTGCCCGGACACGCCACGCCCGAGCAGTACGTGCGCGAGATCACCATCGCCAACGACGGCATCGTCAACCAGAAGACGGTGATGGCCTATGCCCAAAACAGCTTCGCCATGGTCGAGGAGCTGGACCGCTGGGGCGTGAAGTTCGAGAAGGACGAGACCGGCGACTACGCGGTCAAAAAGGTTCACCACATGGGCGCTTATGTGCTGCCCATGCCCGAAGGCCACGACATCAAGAAGGTGCTCTACCGGCAGCTCAAGCGTGCCCGCGTGGAGATCACCAACCGGCTGGTCGCCACGCGGCTGCTGACCGCCGAGAACGGGCGCATCGCCGGCGCCATGGCGTTTGATTGCCGCACGGCCGACTTCCATGTGATCCGCGCCAAGAGCGTGGTGCTGGCGTGCGGCGCGGCGGGGCGGCTCGGTCTGCCGGCCAGCGGCTACCTGTTCGGCACCTACGAGAACCCGACCAACGCGGGCGACGGCTACTCGATGGCCTATCACGCCGGCGCCGAGCTCTCGGGCATCGAGTGCTTCCAGATCAACCCGCTGATCAAGGACTACAACGGCCCGTCGTGCGCCTACGTGACCGGCCCGTTCGGCGGCCACACCACCAACGCGCTCGGCCAGCGCTTCATCGAGTGCGACTACTGGTCGGGCCAGATGATGTGGGAGTTCTTTCGCGAGCTGCAAGGCGGCAAGGGCCCGGTGTTCCTCAAGCTCGACCACCTGGCCGAGGAAACGATCTCGCAGATCGAGACCATCTTGCACACCAACGAGCGGCCCAGCCGCGGGCGCTTTCATGCCGGGCGCGGCACCGACTACCGCGAGCGCATGGTCGAGATGCACATCTCCGAAATCGGCCTGTGCAGCGGGCACTCGGCCTCGGGCGTGTGGGTCGATGAACACGCGCGCACCACGGTGCCGGGCCTGTATTCGGCCGGCGACATGGCCTGCGTGCCGCACAACTACATGCTGGGTGCGTTCGTCTACGGGCGCCTGGCCGGCGAGAGCTGCGCGCAGTACTGCGCCGAGCACGACTTCGCGGCGCCGGTGGCGGGCCAGATCGAGCTTGAGCACGCCCGGGTGAGCGAGCCGCTGCTGCGCGCCGGCGGCTTGCCGCCCAACCAGGTTGAATACAAGTTGCGCCGCATGGTCAACGACTACCTGCAGCCGCCCAAGGTGACCCGCAAGATGGAGATCGGGCTGGGGCACTTCGAGACCATCCGCGACGACCTCGAGCAGATCAGTGCGAGCAACCCGCACGAGCTGATGCGCGCGCTCGAAGTGCACGCCATTCGCGACTGCGCCGAGATGGCGGCCCGGGCGTCGCTGTACCGCACCGAAAGCCGCTGGGGCCTGTACCACGCCCGCGTCGATTACCCAGAGCGCAACGACGCCGAGTGGCTGGTGCACGCCCAGCTCAAGAAGGACGAGCAAGGGCGCATGACGAGCTTCAAGCGCGCCATCGAGCCCTACATCGTGCCGATCGACGAGGCCGAGCGCACGGCCTACCAAACGCTGCGCATCCCCGCCGATGCGGTGCCCGCCTGACCTCCAAGGAACCCTGCCCATGACCCAGACCCTGACCCGCCCGATCGCCCTCAACCCGAGCCAGGTGCCGGTGACGGTGGACGCCGACAAGTGCATCGCCCACAAGGGCTGCACCGTGTGCGTCGACGTGTGCCCGCTTGATGTGCTGGCGATCGACCTGAGCCGCGGCACCGCCTACATGAAGTTCGACGAGTGCTGGTACTGCATGCCTTGCGAAAAGGACTGCCCGACCGGCGCGGTGCACGTCGACATCCCCTACCTCCTGCGCTGATTCCATCCCCTCAAGAAAGGCTTTCCATGTTCAAGAAATCCATCCAAGTGCTCGCGCTGGCTGCGTTGCTGGCCGGCGCCGCCCAGGCCGAGACCATCCGTGTGGCCATCGGCACACAAGACACCACCATCAACTGCGCCACCGGCGGCTTGCTGATCCGCGAGCTCAAGCTGCTAGACAGGTACCTGCCGCACGACGGCAAGTACAAGGACGTCACCTACGACGTGCAGTGGAAGAACTTCACCTCGGGCGCGCCGCTGACCAACGAGATGGTGGCCGACAAGCTCGACATCGGCTCGATGGCCGACTTTCCCGGCTCGGGCAACGGCACGGCCTTCCTGAAGGCGGGCAAGCAGAGCTTTTTCATCACCGTGCTGTCAGGCAGCACGCTGGGCAGCGGCAACGGCATCGTGGTGCCCAAGCAGTCGAACATCAATTCGCTGGCCGACCTGAAGGGCCACACGATCTCGGTGCCGTTCGCCTCGACCGCGCACGGCATGCTGCTGCGCGCCATCGCCTCGCAGGGCTGGGATCCGCAAAAGGACGTGACCATCATCACGCAGGCCCCCGAGGTGGCCGGCCCGGCGCTGCAGGCCAACAAGGTCGACGCACATGCCGACTTCGTGCCGTTCGCAGAGCTGTTCGAGCACCGCGGCATCGCCCGCAAGATCTACGACGGCTCGCAGGCCAACACGCCGACGTACCACGGCTCGCTGGTGGCCGGCGAGTTCGCGAAGAACCACCCGCAAATCGTCGTCGCCTTCCTGCGCGCGGCCATCGAAGCCGAGCAGCTGATCGCCTCCGACCCCGAAAAGTACAGCGAGCTGATCGAAAAAGTGACCGGGATCGACGCGCCGGTGAGCTACCTGTTCCACGGCCCGCTCGGCCTGCAAACGCGTGACTTCACCTGGAAGCCCGAGTACCGCCAGGCGCTCAAGACCTCGATCGAGACGCTCAAGCTGCTGGGCCGCGAGACGACGCTCAACGCCGACACCTTCATCGACGACCAGTACATCCGCGCGGCCTTCAAGCAATCGGGCCTGAACTACGAAGCGCGCCTGGCCAACCGCGACAAGGTCGCACTCAAGGCCAACGACGCCGTGACCGGCAAGCCCATCACCGACATCCAGCGGGTGGCCGGCATCTGGGTGCAAGGCGAGCCGAAGGTGCGTCACTACGCCAGCATCGAAGGCGCCCTGTCTGACCTGCAAAAGCTCGAGCAGCAAGGCAAGAAGGCGCGCGCGGTGTACGTGCACGACCTGATTCACAGCATCAAGCTGCTGGCACCCAACGCGTGGTTCGCGGTGGACGCCAAGGGCCAGCTCAGCGCCTTCTTGCAAAAGGACACCGCGCAGGCCTACGCCACCGTGAACAAGGGCCGGCTGCTCGACTTCACCGGCGCGCAAGCGGCGGCCAAGTCCTCGCTGTGACGCCATGAGTGCCGTGATCCCGTCATCGCTGGCCACGGCGGCCGCGCCGCGCGAGGCCCGGCCGGCCGCGCGCAGCACCCCCGTGCGCGGCACCACCACGCGCGGCTCGCGTGTGGCCCTTCGGGGGGCGTCCGTGCTGGCGTGCGTGGGGCTGTGGCACGTGGCGGCCAGCCAACGGCTGAACCTGGGCGTGGTGACCTTCGCCAACGTGCCGCCACCGGCCGAGGTGCTGGACGCGGCGTGGCTGCTGCTGCACTCGCCGCGGCTGTGGTCGCACCTGTCGAGCAGCTTGCTGCGCGTGGGTGCGGGCTTCGCCAGCGCGACGTTCGTCGGCGTGGCGCTGGGCCTGCTGATCGGGCGCATCCGCTGGGTGCACGACAGCGTACTGCCACCGCTCGAGGTGCTGCGCCCGATTCCGGCGGTGGCGTGGATTCCACTGGCCATCCTGATGTTTCCGTCGTCCGAGGGCAGCATGGTGTTCATCACCTTCATCGGCGCGCTGTTTCCCATCCTGCTCAACACCATCCATGGCGTGCAGGCGGTGGACGCGAGGCTCATCGCCTCGGCGCGCAGCCTGGGCACGCGCGGCTGGCGGCTGTTCACCGAGGTGATCGCACCGGGCGCATCGCCAAGCATCGTGACCGGCTTGTCGATCGGCATGGGCACGTGCTGGTTTTGCCTGGTGACCGCCGAGATGATCGCCGGGCAATTCGGCATTGGCTACTACACCTGGGAGTCGTACACCGTGCAGAACTACGCGAGCATCGTGGTGGGCATGCTGGTCATCGGCGCGCTGGGCATGGGCAGCAGCGCGCTCATCCGCTGGGCCGGCAACCGGCTGATGCCTTGGTATCGCCCGCAAGGCAGCGCCGCATGAACCACAGCGCACGCATCGGCATCGAGCACGTCAGCATCGAACTTGGCCAGGGTGCCGACCGCTTCGAGGTGCTGCACGACGTGTCGATCACCGTCGAGCCCGGTGAATTCATCTGCCTGCTGGGCCCGTCGGGCTGCGGCAAGTCGACGCTGCTCGGCGCGCTGGCCGGCCACCTGCAGCACGCCAGCGGCAGCCTGCGGCTCGACGGCGAGCCCATCGACGGCCCCGACCCGCAGCGCGGTCTGGTGTTCCAGCACCACACGCTGTTCCCCTGGAAGACGGTGCTCGACAACGTGGCCTACGGGCTGAAGATGAAAGGCGTGGACCGCGCCACGCGCGAGCACGAAGCGCGCTCGCTGCTCGCGCTGGTCGGCCTCGAAGGCTTCGAGCGGCGCTATCCGCGTGAACTGTCGGGCGGCATGCAGCAGCGCGTGGAAATCGCCCGCGTGCTCATCAACCACCCGCGCGTGCTGCTGATGGACGAGCCGTTCGGCGCGCTCGACGCCCTCACGCGCAGCCGCATGCAAGAACTGCTGCTCGAGCTGTGGGCGCGCATGCGCACCACCATCGTGTTCGTGACGCACGACATCGACGAAGCGCTGTTCCTGGCCGACCGCGTGCTGATCCTGAGCCCGCGCCCCGGGCGCATCGTCGAGGAGCTGCGCATCGGCTTCGAGCGGCCGCGCCATGCGGGCTTGCTCACGCACCCTGATTTCGTCGCGCTCAAGCGCCGCTGCCTGTCGCTGCTGCGGCATGAAGACGGCGACGCGTCCACGCTCGAGCGGCTCTCGCCGCTCGGCCCCCCACCCACCGCGCCGCAATGGCGCTTTGCCACCTGAGCGACATGTCACTTTCATCACCCCACCCCGATGCGCACATCGCCGCGCTGCAGCAACGCCTGGCCAGCGCGGACGCTGGCGTGCGCCGCGTCGCGGTGCTCGAGTTCGCCGGCATCGAAGACGAAGCGCTGCTGGGCGCCATCACCACCGTGCTGCGGGATGACACGGATGCCACGCTGCGCGCCGAGGCCGCCCGCGTACTGGCAGGCTGGGACGAAGCCGACGTGGTCGACGCACTGGCTCACGCCTTGAGCGACCTGCCCGAGGTGCGCGAGGCTGCTGCGCAATCGCTCAGCGAGCTCAAAGACCCCCAAGTCGGCGCGCGACTGTTGCCCTACGCCGCGCACCACGACCCCTTCGTGTGCGCGGCCGCCCTGCGCGGGCTCAAGGAGCTGCGGGTGCCCGAGGCTGCACAAAGCGCCACTGCGGCCGTGCTTCACGCCGACACCACGGTGCGCCGAGAGGCCGTGAGCGTGCTGGGCTGGCTCAAGCACGCGGCGGCGCTGCCCATCATCGCGTTCGCTGCGGTGGCCGATGCCGATGAGCAGGTGCGCCGCGTGGCCACCGGGGCGCTCG
>CANGBT010000117.1 GCA_947452135.1 Burkholderiales bacterium | reverse complement strand
GGCTTGCATCACCTGGTGTTCGAGGTGGTCGACAACTCGATCGACGAGTCGCTGGCCGGGCATTGCGACGACATCGTGGTCACGATCCACTCCGACAACTCGATTTCCGTCACCGACAACGGCCGGGGCATTCCGACCGGCGTCAAGATGGACGACAAGCACGAGCCCAAGCGCAGTGCGTCCGAGATTGCGCTGACCGAGCTGCACGCAGGCGGCAAGTTCAACCAGAACAGCTACAAGGTCTCAGGCGGACTGCACGGCGTGGGCGTGAGCTGCGTCAACGGCCTGAGCAAATGGCTGCGCCTGACCGTGCGTCGCGACGGCAAGACGCACTTCATGGAGTTCAAGCAGGGCATCCCGCAAGACCGTTTGGTCGAAATGCGCGATGGCTTCGAAATCTCGCCGATGCGCATCACGGGTGACACCGAAAAGCGCGGCACTGAGGTGCACTTCCTGCCTGATCTGGAAATCTTCTCGAACATCGATTTCCACTACGACATCATCGCCAAGAAGCTGCGCGAGCTGAGCTTTTTGAACAACGGCGTGAAGATCCGCTTGGTCGACGAGCGCAACAACAAGGAAGACACCTTCGCCTACGCTGGAGGTGTCAAAGGCTTCGTCCAGTTCATCAACACCGGCAAGAAGGTGTTGCACCCGACCATCTTTGGCGCCACTGGCGAAAAGGTCAGCGACCAGGGCACCACCATCACCACCGATGTGGCCATGCAGTGGAACGATGGTTACAGCGAAAGCGTGCTGTGCTTCACCAACAACATCCCCCAGCGTGACGGCGGTACCCACCTGACCGGGCTGCGCGCGGCCATGACGCGGGTGATCAACAAGTACATCGACGACACCGAAGTGGCCAAGAAGGCCAAGGTCGAAGTCACTGGTGATGACATGCGCGAAGGCCTGTGTTGCGTGCTGTCGGTCAAGGTGCCCGAACCCAAGTTCAGCAGCCAGACCAAGGACAAGCTCGTGTCGAGCGAAGTGCGCGGCCCGGTCGAAGACGTGGTGAGCCGCGCGCTGACCGACTACCTGCTCGAGAACCCGACCGACGCCAAGATCATCGTTGGCAAGATCGTCGACGCCGCGCGTGCCCGCGAGGCCGCCCGCAAGGCACGCGAGATGACGCGCCGCAAGGGCGTGCTCGACGGCATGGGCCTGCCCGGCAAGCTCGCTGACTGCCAGGAAAAAGACCCCGCCTTGTGCGAGATCTACATCGTGGAGGGCGACTCCGCCGGCGGCTCGGCCAAGCAAGGCCGTGATCGCAAGTTCCAGGCGATCCTGCCCCTGCGCGGCAAGATCCTGAACGTTGAGAAGGCCCGCTACGAAAAGCTGCTGACCAGCAACGAAATCCTCACGCTGATCACCGCGCTGGGCACCGGCATCGGCAAGGGCATGGGGGGCGACGACTTCAACCCCGACAAGCTGCGCTACCACCGCATCATCATCATGACCGACGCCGACGTGGACGGCGCGCACATCCGCACGCTGCTGCTCACGTTCCTGTTCCGCCAGATGCCCGAGCTGGTCGAGCGCGGCCACATCTACATCGCGCAGCCCCCGCTCTACAAGGTCAAGCTCGGCAAGGAAGAGCAGTACCTCAAAGACGGCCACGAGCTCGACGCCTACCTGCTGCGCGTGGCACTCAAAGACGCACGCCTCGAAACCGGCATCGAAGGCGCGCCTGTGCTGCAAGGCGAAACGCTCGAAGCGCTGGCACAGCAGTACGTGCTGGCCAACAACGTGGTCGATCGCCTGAGCGCCTGGATGGACATCGATGCCCTGCGCGCCATGGCCAACGGCCTGCCGCTCAATCTGGACACGCTCGAAGCCGCCGAGCAATCGGCCACCGAACTCAAGGCCGCGCTCCACGATGCCGAAGTCAGCGCCGAATTCGACGCCCGCCTCGACAAACACATCCTGCGCATCAGCCGCATGCACCATGGCAACGTCAAGAGCAGCGTGATCACCGCCGACTTCGTGCACGGCGCCGATTACGAAGCCCTCAGCACCGCCGGCCTCACCTTCAAGGGCCTGGTCAGCGCCGATGCGGTGGTCAAGCGCGGCGAGGGCGAGCGCCAGAAGCAATCAGCCGTGGGTGACTTCCGTCAGGCCATGGCCTGGCTCATCCAGCAAGCCGAGGGCGCCGTCGGCCGCCAGCGCTACAAGGGCCTGGGCGAAATGAACCCCAGCCAGCTCTGGGAAACCACCATGGACCCGACCGTACGCCGCTTGCTGCGCGTGCAGATCGACGACGCCATCGAAGCCGACCGCGTGTTCACCATGCTGATGGGCGACGAGGTCGAACCACGGCGCAACTTCATCGAGACGAACGCGTTGCGGGTGGCGAATATCGACGTGTGAAGGTGGCACAGCCATGCCGCGCACGCTTGCAGATCTGACCGACCCCGCCGCGGTGCAGGCGGCGCTCGATGACTACCAGCGGCTGGGTCAGACAGCGTTCCTCAAACTCCACGGCTTTCGTCAGGCCAGCGGCTACGTGGTTCTTGATCCTCGCAGTGGACAGTGGGCTGATTCCAAGGCCATCGCCGGTGTTGCCGTCGGCAAGCAGTTTCCGACAGAAGGAACCCTGAGGGCGGCGCAGTTTTCAGGCGGCGCGGAAACTGTCGTTCCTCGCCTTAGTCTTCTCGGATTCAAAGTGCGGCTCATTGACTCTCTTACCGGCCCTGATTGGGGCCGAGACGAGGTCGAAATCATCGTTTCTGATTACTTGCGCATGCTGCTGTCCGAGTTGGCGAGCCAGCCCTACAAAAAGGCCGCCCATCTGCGTCAACTGCGGACGCTCTTGCCGGGCCGCAGCGCTGGAGCCATCGAATTCGAGCGAGCCAACATCAGTGCGGTCATGCTTGATCTCGGGTATCCCTACATCCGCGGCTACGAGCCGAGCAGCAATCTCCAGCGCGCCACCTTGGTCGACGTGGTCCAGTCGCAGGTCTTGCGGCATCGTGAACTCGACGCTGTGACCCTGTCTGCCGTCGAGCGGCCAGCTGCGGCGGCGGATCACGTCGACTTCGCACGCATTGAGAGCAAGGCGCCCCAAAGAGAAAACGTTGTTCGCGAAGCCAGCCCTGCGTATCTGCGTGCTCCTGTGAAGCGGGACTACCTTGCGCGCGAGGCCCAGAACCGCTCGCTCGGCCAGGCGGGTGAGGTGTTTGCGCTCGACTTCGAGCGGTGGCGGCTCGTGCAATTGGGTGCGGGTCAATTGGCTGAGAAGGTCAAGCACGCTGCCGCAGACGAAGGCGACGGCCTCGGATACGACATTCGATCTTTCGAAGCTGACGGTCGTGAGCGATTCATAGAAGTCAAGACCACGGCGTTCGGTGAGAGGACCCCGTTTTTTGTGTCGGCCAATGAGGCGCGATTTGCTCGCGATCACGCAGACCGCTTCCATCTTTATCGTTTGTTTGAGTTTCGAGCGACTCCTCGCATGTTCGAACTCGCAGGCCCGATCGAACAGCACTGCATGCTGGATCCAGTCAGCTATCGCGCCAGCTTCGGTTGAGGAACCACCGACGCCACGACGGGCGCACTTGGCAAACTTGCCGAAGCAGTCCGATCGTTCTCAGATTTGCGCCACACGCAGCAAAATCGGCTGCATGACGACGCGGCTGACAGTGAACGAACGCACGCCGATGGAGGCCCTCCACTCCCCCGCCGCCGACCGCAACAAGGCGCCGATCCTCGAGCAGTTGCAGCGGCTGTTGCCCGCCACCGGCCTGGCGCTCGAAGTCGCCAGTGGCAGCGGGCAGCACGTGGCGCATTTCGCGGCCGCATTGACGGGGTGGACGTGGCAGCCGACCGATGGCGATGTGCGCGCGCCGGCGTCGATTGACGTCTGGTGCGACGGGTTGACGAACGTGCGCCCGGCGCTGCGGCTTGATATGCTCGATGAGGACAGTCGGGCGGCGTTGGCAGCCGTGTTGAGCGAACCGGTTGATGCGGTTTACTGCGCCAACATGCTGCACATCTCGCCGTGGGCCACGTGCGCTGCGCTGATGCAGCTGGCCGCGCGCCACCTGGCGCCGCAGGGCCTGCTGGTGTTGTACGGACCGTACCTTGAAGCGGATGTGACCACATCGCCGGGCAATCTGGCTTTTGACGCCGATTTGCGCGCGCGCGATGCGACCTGGGGCATCCGCCCGTTGGCCGATGTGCTGGCGCAGGCCGCCCAGGTCGGCTTGCACTTGCGCGAGCGCGTGGCGATGCCGGCCAACAACTTGCTGCTGGTGCTCGCCCGGGATACCCGCATCGGGGCCGACCAGTCGCTCACGCGATGAGCGCCCTGAAATACCTCGCGGGCTATTCGCCTGCGGTGCTGTCGCGGGTGAGCGAGCTGATCGCCCAAGGACGCCTGGGCGAGTCGGTGCGTCAGCGTTATCCGGAAGCCAACGACGTGCGCAACGACCCGGCGCTCTACGACTACGTGATGGCGCTCAAGACGCGGTTCATGCGCAGCGCCCCGCCGATCGCCAAGGTGGCCTACGACAACCGGCTGCAGGTGCTGCACAACGCGCTGGGCACGCACGCCACGGTGTCGCGCGTGCAGGGCACGCGGCTCAAGTCCAAGCGCGAGATCCGCGTGGCCAGCCTGTTCAAGGAAGCGCCGGGTGCGTTCTTGAAAATGATCGTGGTGCATGAGCTGGCGCACCTCAAGGAGCGAGAGCACGACAAGCCGTTCTACGGGCTGTGCTGCCACATGGAGTCCGATTACCACCAGCTTGAATTCGATCTGCGGCTGTGGCTCACCGCGCAAGAACTCGAAGGGCCGGCATCGGCCGCCGCAAGCTACATTGCGCCGGTCGCTCAAGACCGCTCTGCCAACAAGGACTCCACATGAAACTTCGATGCCTGCCGCTTGTGGCCGCCATGGCGCTGCTCGCCACCCATTTCGCCGCCAGCGCCCAGATGGCCGCCGCGCCGCCCGAGCCTGCGGCTTCGCTCGCGCCTGTGTCGAAGTCGACCAAGCTCGCCAAACCCAAGCCGCGCATGCTCACACCGGCCGATCGCCGCGACAGCATTTCGCCCACCGACGTCTCGCGCCCGGAAGGCACGGTCACGCCGCAAGTCAAGATCCCACTCGGCCCGACGCCACCCGCGGCCCCGCTCAAGCTGACCCCCAGCAAGAGCGCCATCCGCACCAACAAGCCCAGCGGCGTGAACGACTCGGCCGCGCGCTGTGGCGCCATCAGCGATGAGGCTGAGCGCGTGGCCTGCCGCGAACGACTGACGCATTGACACCCGCGGCGGCGGGCATCGGCGGTGTTCGAGTTGATCTGTATCAAATGAGCCGGGTCGGCGGGTGAGGACACTCACCCTCAGCGGTGTTGAGGGCCGCGCCCCTCGCTGATGAGTACTGTTTCCGACCCTTCCCCCGCTGCGCCTGACGCCGCCTTGCTCGACGACCCCGAGCAGACGGCCCGCTTCACGAGCTGGTCGGTTGACGAGGCTGGCCGCCGCATCGGCGTGTCAGCGCTGCGCCTGTCGGGCATCACCTGCGCGGCCTGCGCCTTGCCGATCGAGGCGGCGCTGCGCTCGGTCGAAGGCGTGATCGAGGCGTCGGTGAGCGCGGCTGCACAACGCGCCGCCGTGCGCTGGGACGCCACCCGCACCTGCCCGTCGGCGCTGATCGACGCCGTGCGCCGCGCCGGTTATGGCGCTGACCCCGACACCGCCGCCAGTGCCCGCGTGCAGCGGCTGCGCGAATCGCGGCTGGCGCTGTGGCGGCTGTTCGTGGCGGCTTTTTGCGCGATGCAGGTGATGATGCTGGCCACGCCGACGTACGTCAGCGCGCCGGGCGGCATCGAGCCCGATCTGCAGCAGTTGCTCAACTGGGGCAGCTGGGTGATGACTTTGCCGGTGCTGCTGTTTTCGGCGGCGCCGTTCTTTCAAGGCGCCTGGCGCTCGGTGCGTCTGCGGCACATCGGCATGGACGTGCCGGTGGCCATCGGCATTGCGGTGAGCTTCATCGCCAGCAGCGGCGCGGCGTTCGATCCGAACGGTGCGTTTGGCAGCGCGGTCTATTTCGATTCGCTGTCGATGTTCGTGGCGTTGCTGCTCGGCGGGCGCTTTCTTGAACTGCGCGCGCGCCACCGCGCCGCCGAAGGGCTGGAAAACGCGCTGGGCACCCTGCCCGAGGCGGCCACCCGGTTGCTCGCCGACGGCACCACCGAGCGCGTGAGCCTGTCCAGGCTGACGGCGGGCGATCGCGTGCGCGTGGCGGTGGGTGAGGCCTTCCCGGCCGACGGCCGCTTGCTCGACGGCACCACGGCCGTGAACGAGGCGCTGCTCACCGGCGAGTCGCGGCCGCAGCGCAAGGCCTGCGGCGCCGATGTGGTGGCCGGCAGCGTGAACCTCGAGGCGCCGGTTGTGATGCAGGCGCTGCGCGTGGGCGCCGACACCCGCCACGACGCCATCGTGGCGCTGATGCGCGAGGCGCAGTCGCAGCGCCCGGCCAGCGCACGCTGGGCCGATCGCTGGGCGGCACCCTTCCTGTGGGTCGTGTTGCTGCTGGCCGCCGGTGCGGCCGCGGTGTGGAGCGTGATCGACCCGGGCCGCGCGGTGTGGGTGGCCGTGTCGGTGCTGATCGTCACCTGCCCTTGTGCGCTGTCGCTGGCCACGCCGTCGGCGCTGCTGGCGGCGGCCGGCGCTTTGGCGCGGCGCGGGGTGCTGCTGCGCCGGCTCGATGCGCTGGAAACCATGGCGGGTTGCACTCGCTTGTTCATCGACAAGACCGGCACCCTGACCGAAGACCGGCCGCGCTACAGCGGCCTCGAGCGCCTGCCCGCGGCCGCTGCGATGAACGACGCCGAACTGCTGGCCGCCGCCGTCTCGCTGGCCGCGTGGTCGCGGCACCCGCTGGCGCAAGCGCTGTGCGAATCGCAGCCCGAGGTGGCGCAGGCCACCGGCGCCTGGCCATCGGTTCGCGAGGAGCCGGGCGCCGGCATCGAGGCGCAAGACGCCCAGGGCCGCTGCTGGCGTCTGGGCAGCGCAGCCTGGGTGCGCGCTGCCAACACCGCCCAGCCGGCCGACCATGACGAGGAGGCCGCCGGTCCGGCCAGCTGGTTCGGTCCGGTGGGCGAGCCGATGCTGCGGTTGAACTTCGACGAGACGCTGCGTGCCGGTGTGCCGCAGGCGCTGGCGGCGTTGCAAGCCGAAGGGTTGCACGTGACCTTGCTGTCGGGCGACGCCCCGGCCCGTGTGGAGCGCATGGCCATGTTGCTGGGGCTGTCCGCAGCCATCGGCGGTGCCAGCCCCGAGGCCAAGCTGGCCGCCGTGCGCGCCGCACAGGCCGCCGGTGAGACGGTTGCGATGCTGGGCGACGGCATCAACGACGCGCCCGTGCTGGCGCAGGCCGATCTGTCGCTCGCGATGGGCTCGGGCGCGCTGCTCGCGCGCAGTCACGCCGACGCGGTGCTGCTCGCCGACCGGCTGGGCGATGTGGTCGAGCTGCGCCGGCTGTCAGGCCGCTGCGTGCGGGTGATCCGCCAGAACATCGCCTGGGCCGCCCTCTACAACGCCACGTGCGTGCCACTGGCGCTCGCGGGCCTGCTGCCGCCGTGGATCGCCGGCCTGGGCATGGCGCTCAGTTCGCTGTTCGTGGTGTGCAACGCGCTGCGGCTGCGCCGCTGAAAGGACCCACGATGGACATCCTCTACCTGCTGGTCCCGCTGTCGGTGTTCGCCATGCTGGGCATCCTGGGCGTGTTCGCCTGGGCGCTGCAAGGCGGGCAGTTCGACGACCTGGACGGCGTGGCCGCCCAGATCCTCGACGCGGGAGATCGGCCGCTTGATGTGTATCAAGGCGCAACGGCTGCCCCCCCAGAAGAATCCCACCCATCTGACATCAACAAGAACAGGAGTGCCCCATGAGTGTTGGCCAATCGCCGGCCGTGCCGGTCTATGACGATGACCCGGTGCGAGGCTTCGCGCTGGCAGCGGTGCTGTGGGGCGTGGTGGGGATGCTGGTCGGGGTCATCATCGCGGCCCAACTGGCCTGGCCTGAGCTGAACTTCGGCATCCCGTGGCTGAGCTTCGGGCGCCTGCGGCCGCTGCACACCAACGCGGTCATCTTCGCGTTTGGCGGCTGCGCACTGTTCGCCACCTCGTTTCACGTGGTTCAGCGCACCTGCCAGACGACGCTGTTCGCGCCGGCGCTGGCGCGCTTCGTGTTCTGGGGCTGGCAGGCGGTGATCGTCGCTGCCGCCATCTCGCTGCCGCTGGGCTACACCCAGGGCAAGGAATACGCCGAGCTCGAGTGGCCGATCGACATCCTGATCACGCTGGTGTGGGTGTCTTACGCCATCGTCTTCTTCGGCACCGTGGGGCGGCGCAAGGTGCGTCACATCTACGTGGCGAACTGGTTCTTCGGCGCGTTCATCCTGGCGGTGGCCTTGCTGCACGTGGTCAACAGCGCAGCGATTCCGGCCGGCTTCATGAAGAGCTACTCGGTCTATGCCGGCGTGCAGGACGCGATGGTCCAGTGGTGGTACGGCCACAACGCGGTGGGCTTCTTCCTGACCGCAGGCTTCCTCGGGATGATGTACTACTACATCCCCAAGCAGGCCGAGCGGCCGGTCTACAGCTACCGCTTGTCGATCGTGCACTTCTGGGCGCTGATCTTCACCTACATGTGGGCGGGTCCCCACCACCTGCACTACACCGCGCTGCCCGACTGGGCGCAGTCGATCGGCATGCTGTTCTCGCTGATCCTGCTCGCGCCGAGCTGGGGCGGCATGATCAACGGCGTCATGACGCTCAGCGGTGCCTGGCACAAGCTGCGTGACGACCCGATCCTGAAGTTCCTGATCGTGGCGCTGTCGTTCTACGGCATGAGCACCTTCGAGGGTCCGATGATGGCCATCAAGACCGTCAACGCGCTCAGCCACTACACCGACTGGACCATCGGCCACGTGCACAG
>CANGBT010000116.1 GCA_947452135.1 Burkholderiales bacterium | reverse complement strand
CATTCAGGGCCAGGTGCTCGCCGGTGACCGCAAGGACGTGCTGCTGCTCGACGTGACCCCGCTGAGCCTGGGCATCGAGACCCTGGGCGGCGTGGTGACGAAGATGATCCAGAAGAACACGACCATCCCGACCAAGTTCGCACAGACCTTCAGCACCGCCGACGACAACCAGCCGGCCGTGACGATCAAGGTCTATCAGGGCGAGCGCGAGATGGCCTCGGGCAACAAGAGCCTGGGCGAGTTCAACCTCGAAGGCATCCCACCGTCGCCACGCGGCACGCCACAGATCGAGGTGAGCTTCGACATCGACGCCAACGGCATCTTGCACGTGGGCGCCAAGGACAAGGGCACCGGCAAGGAAAACAAGATCACCATCAAGGCCAACTCGGGTCTGACCGAAGCTGAAATCCAGCAGATGGTGAAAGACGCCGAACTCAACGCCGCCGAGGACAAGAAAAAGCTGGGCCTGATCCAGGCGCGCAATTCGGCCGACGCGATGGTGCACAGCGTGAAGAAGAGCCTGGGCGAGCATGGCGACAAGCTCGAAGCCGGCGAAAAGGAAAAGATCGAAGCCGCCTTGAAGGACGCCGAAGAATCGCTCAAGAGCGAAGACCAGGCCGACATCGAAGCCAAGACCGAAGCGCTCATGACGGCCAGCCAGAAGCTCGGCGAAAAGGTCTACGCCGAATCGCAAGCTGCGGCGGCAGCAGCCAGTGCGGCCGCTGGCGAGGGCGCGCCACAATCAGCTGGCGAGGGCGCGCCACAATCAGCGGGCGCGTCAGACAAGCCTGCCGATGACAACGTGGTGGACGCCGAGTTCACCGAAGTCAAAGAAAAGAAGTGACGCGACAACGATGAAGCTGCGGCGCCGGGGCAACCCGGTGTCTGCGCCGCGTCAGGATGCCCCAGCGCTCGCTGAGATCCGACGCGGCGTTCTTGTTTGAACCAGACGCTGCGGCGTGACGGATGTACCGATGGCAAAGCGCGATTACTACGAAACCCTCGGCGTGGCCAAGAACGCCACCGAGGAAGACATCAAAAAGGCTTATCGCAAGCTCGCGATGAAGCATCACCCTGACCGCAATCAGGGTGACGATGCCAAGAAAGCCGAAGAGAAATTCAAGGAGGCCAAGGAGGCCTACGAGATGCTCTCCGACACCCAAAAGCGCGCGGCCTACGACCAGTACGGCCACGCCGGTGTCGACCCGAACATGGGTGGCGGGTTCCGCCCGGGCGGCGGCGGTGATGGCATGGGCGGTTTCGCCGAAGCCTTTGGCGACATCTTTGGCGACATCTTTGGTGGCGCAGGTGGCGGCGGTCAGCGTCGTGGCGGTGGCGGCGGCGGCGGTCAGCAGGTGTTTCGAGGCAGCGACCTGTCGTACACGATGGAGATCACGCTCGAAGAAGCCGCAGCCGGCAAGGACACGCAAATCCGCATCCCGGCCTACGAAAGCTGCGACACCTGCCACGGCACCGGCGCCAAGCCGGGCACCAGCCCGAAGGTGTGCGGCACCTGCAATGGCTCGGGCGCGGTCACCATGCGCCAGGGTTTCTTCAGCATCCAGCAGGCCTGCCCGAACTGCCGCGGCGTGGGCAAGGTGATTCCCGAGCCGTGCATGACGTGCCACGGCCAGGGCCGCATCAAGAAGAACAAGACGCTCGAGGTCAAGATCCCTGCGGGCATCAACGAAGGCATGCGCATTCGCTCGGCCGGCAATGGCGAGCCAGGCACCAACGGCGGCCCCGCGGGCGACCTGTACATCGAGATTCGCGTCAAGCCGCACGAGATCTTCGAGCGCGATGGCGATGACCTGCATTGCACGGCGCCGGTGAGCCTGGTGACTGCCGCACTGGGCGGACAGATCCATGTGCCCACGCTCAACGGCAAGGCTGAGATCGAACTGCCCGAAGGCACCCAGCACGGCAAGACCTTCCGGCTGCGCGGCAAGGGCATCAAGGGCCTGCGCTCGAGCTACCCCGGCGACTTGTATTGCCACGTCACGGTCGAAACACCGGTGAAGCTCAATGACACGCAGCGCAAGCTGCTGCGCGATCTGGAAGAGTCGTTCCTGAAGAGCGGCGACAAGCACTCGCCCAACTCGAAGTCGTGGTCAGACCGGGTCAAGGACATCTTCAAGTGAGGTGATCCCCGACGCGCGGGTGGGCCCGGTCCCACCGCCGCCCGCCCGCGCGACGGCAATGCGGACTCAAGGCCACCGGTGGCCCATCCGATATCGACCTTGTCTCGGTGATCTTCGGGTTCGCATGCGCGCTGGTTTTTCTGTTTCGGTGGTACCTGCCCCACGGCAAGCCGGTGACGCGGCTGGCTCGGGCCTGTGCGCCGCAATGACCGGCCCCGATGCCCGGCCGCTCGAGTCGCTGGCATGAGGCGCGACAACCCCGAGGTCCACGACTGCAAGGCGCTGGTCATCGACAGCAACACCACCTCGCGCAGCACGCTGGTGAACATGCTGCGCGACATCGGCGTGGGGAGCATCTCGCAAACCAGCCGCGTGGCCGATGCCCGGCAAGAGCTCGCTCTGAAGTCGTTCGACATCGTCTTGTGCGACTACCACTTCGACAAGTCGTTGATGACCGGGCAGGACCTGCTCGACGACCTGCGGGAGTCTCAGTTGCTGCCGTACTCGACGGTCTTCGTCATGGTCACGGGGGAGCGGTCTTACGTGAAGGTGGCCGAAGCCGCCGAATCGGCGCTCGACAGCTACCTGCTCAAGCCGCACAGCGCAGGGGCGCTGGAAGAGCGCGTGCTGCAGGCGCTGCGCCGCAAGCGTGTGCTGGGTTATGTCTTCGATGCGATCCGGGAAGGCGACTTTGCCAAGGCGGCCAAGCTGTGCTTGAAACGGTTCACCGCGAAGGATGAGTTCTGGCTTTACGCGGGGCACGTAGGCGCTGAGCTGCTGATGCGCCTGAAGGACCACGCCTCGGCGTCGGCGGTTTACACGAACGTCTACGAATCCGAGGGGCTGCCCTGGGCCAGGCTTGGCATGGCGCGCGCCGAATTTGAGAGCGGGCAGGCTCCCAAGGCGCTGCGCATCCTGCAAAGCCTGATCGAAGAATGCCCCGCCTATGCCGACGCCTACGACGTGATGTGCCGCATCCACATCGAAGACGGTGACCTGACTGCTGCGCTCGAAACCTCGCGCGACTCATCGAGGTTCACGCCAGAGAGCATCACCCGGCTGCAGGCGCAAGGCATGTTGGCGTACCTGCTGGGCCAGAACAAGGAAGCCGCACAAACGCTGGACCGGTCCGTTCGGCTGGGCATCAAGTCCAAGTTGTTCGACCACCAGACGCTGGTGGTCATGGGGTTGCTGCACTTTGACCAGAGCGAGGCAGGTGACTTGAGCCGCGTGTTGTCGCGCGTGGAGCATGCGGCGCAAAGCCGTCCCGGCAGTGCACGACTGCAGTGGATGGCCACAGCCGTCGGCACGCTGCACCGGTTGCTCGCCCGAGATTTGTCGGGTTGCCTGGCTATGGGCCGCAAGCTGGCAGAAGACATCGCTCACACCGAGTTCGACTGCGAATCGGCCTTCAACCTGCTGGCCGTGCTGGTGCGCCTGCGCCGGGCGAACATCCACCTGCCGGAGGCCGATGCATGGGTCAGCGAGGTGTCGCAGCGCTTTTGCGTGTCCAAGGCGTCTTGCGACATGCTTTGCATCGCCACCGGCAGTGAGGCCACTTACCGTGCACTGATTCAAGCGGCCCATCTGGGCATCGGCAGCATGGCTGAAGAGGCCATGAGCCACGCGATTTCCGGGTCACCGGCCATCACGGTCGAGACGTTGCTGCTCAAAGGCTCGCAAACGCGCAACGCCAAACTCATTGAGCTGGCTGGCGCCGTGCTCAACCGCTATGCAACCCGCATCGAACTGTTCGACACGCTGAACACGAGGGTGCAGGACCTGAAGATGCGCTACTGCCAGACAGGCACGCAAATCAACCTGGGCAAAAACCCTCTGCGCGCGACCGGAGGCCTGCAGCTTCGCGTGTGAGGCCCACCCGGCCACCCTCAAGTCTGCTCGAGACGGCTCCGATAAGGCCTGTGAACTGTCGTCCCGTGAATGATCACCATGCCAATTGACGTCCACCAGGACCGAACCTCCTGCCCCCGCCGCCAATGGCTTTCCCAGTCCCCGAGTCCACTCGACGGGGTCCGCCCATGAAGCGCGCGAACGCCGACCTGCGCGATTGCACGGCGCTCGTCATCGACGCCAACCCGGTCTCGCGCAGCGCGCTGATCAACGTGCTGCGCAGCATGGGCTTCGCAGACGTGTCGCAAACCAGCCGGGTGGTCGATGCCAGGCAGGAGCTCGAATCGCGCGTGTTTGACGTCGTGGTGTGCGACTACCACTTCGACAACGACTCCATCAACGGGCAGGAACTGCTCGACGACCTCAGGCAGGCCAAGTTGCTGCCCTTTGCCACCGTGTTCATCATGGTGACCGCAGAGTGCTCGTACCTGAAGGTGGCCGAAGCCGCCGAGTCGGCACTCGACAGCTACCTGGTCAAGCCGCACCTGCCGGCTGCGCTGGAAGAGCGCATCCTCACCGCCCGCCACCGCAAGCGCAGCCTGGGCCATGTCTTCGCCGCCATTCAGGCCGGGGAACTCGCCAAGGCAGCCAAGCTGTGTCAGGCACGGTACCTGGCGCGGGAAGATTTCTGGCTTTACGCCGCGCGCATCGGCGCCGAGTTGTTTCTGCAAATCGGTGACCACAAGTCGGCCAAGGAGCTTTACCAGCGCGCCCATGAAAGCACCCCCGTGTCCTGGACACGGTTGGGGCTGGCGCGTGCCGAACTGGCCGCAGGCAGCGTCAGCAAGGCCACCCGGATCCTCGACGAGTTGCTGGCCGAAGACCCCGAATACGCCGATGCCCACGACGTGATGGGCCAGGTGCATCTGGAACAAGGCCATCTCGATCTGGCGCTGGTGTCCTACCGCACGGCGCTGCGCATCACGCCGCAAAGCATCCCCCGGCTGCAAAAGCACGGTTTGCTTTCGTTTTTCAGCGGCAACCGGGACGACGCCATGAACGACCTTGACCGCACCGTGCGGCTGGGTCTGAAGTCGAAGATGTTCGACCTGCAAAGCCTGGTGCTGCTGTGCATGGTCTATTTCGACAAGAAAGACAGCAAAGAATTCAAGCGCGCCCTGGCGAACCTGAACATGCTGGTGCAAAAGAAGCCCGAGTCGGTGCGCCTGCAGCGGTTCATGCGAATTTGCGAAGTGCTCCTTGCGCTTCTTGAACGCAAGGTGGATGAGTGCGTGCGCGCCGCCGAAAACCTCGGCCGAGAGATCACCGCCGAAACCCTGGACTACGAGGGCGCCGTCAATCTCCTGGCGATGCTGGTGCGACTGCGCAGGGCCGCAGTCCCGTTGCCACAGGCCGAACAGTGGATCAAGGATCTGTCGCAGCGCTTTTGCGTGTCCAAGGTCAGCTGCGAAATTCTTTGCGTGGCAGCCGATGGAGACAAGGACTACGGCGCGCTGATCCATGAGGGGCACCACGTCATCAGCAGCATGGCCGAACAGGCCATGAACCACAGCGTTTCAGGCGAACCCACCATTGCCGTCGAGTCGCTACTGCAAGGCGGCGCACAAACGGGCAACGCCAAGTTGATCGAGATGGCGGGGGCGGTGCTCAGCCGGCACTCGGCCCACATTGCCGACTGCGACAACCTGAGCACAACGGTCAGCGAGCTCAAGGCGCGCTATTGCACCCAGGGCTCGCAACTCGGCCTGGGACAAAGCCAACGCTCGGCCGGGGGGCTGAAACTGCGAGCCTGAGTGGGTGCGGCGCCAGGCCAAACGGTTATGCGACCAAATCGTCGCAACTTATCGCTCTCAGGGCGGCGATAACTTCCGATATTCAGTCAACTCCTTCACCCATGGCCGCCAGTGACCAAGACCCTGCCGTTTGCCGCTAGAAACCTGCCGACCGGCTTCCTGCCTGTCCCGATTCCCGCTCACCTGTCCGCCCCCCTGTCATGAAACTTGTCGACCCAGACATCAAGGAATGCAAGGCGCTGGTCATCGACGCCAATCCGACGTCGCGCAGCGCGCTGATCAACATGTTGCGCGACATGGGCGTGGGCCAGGTGTCGCACACCAGCCGGGTCATCGATGCCAGGCAAGAGCTCGAGTCCAAGGTGTTTGACATCGTGGTTTGCGACTACCACTTTGACAACGCGTCGATCTCAGGACAGGAACTGCTCGACGATCTGCGTCAGGCCCAGTTGCTGCCGTTTTCGACGGTCTTCATCATGGTGACGGGCGAGTGCTCGTACCTCAAGGTGGCTGAGGCGGCCGAGTCGGCGCTGGACGGCTACCTGGTCAAGCCCCACACGGCACTCGCGCTCGAAGAACGCGTGATGACAGCGCGGCACCGCAAACGGGCGCTGGGCTACATCTTTGAGGCCATTCAAGGGGGCAATTACGCCGAGGCCGCCAAGTTGTGCATGGGCCGATACGAGGCGCGCGCAGAGTACTGGTTGTACGCCGCACGCATGGGTGCCGAACTCTTCTTGCGAGTCGAAGACCACGAATCGGCCAAGTGCCTTTACTCGGCGGTCAGTGAATCCAAGGCCTTGCCTTGGGCCAAGCTCGGTCTGGCGCGTGCGGAACTGGAGTCGGGTGAGGCGCCCAAGGCGGCCCTGATTCTTGAGAGCCTGATCGCAGAGCAGCCCGGTTATGCGGACGCCTACGACGTGATGAGCCGCGTTCAGCTCGAGCAAGGCGACATGCAAGGGGCGATGGCGACCTACCAGGATTCACTGAAGGTCACACCTCAAAGCATCCCGCGGCTTCAAAAGCAAGGCATGCTGGCCTTTTTCGCGGGCAACAAGGACGAAGCGCTGAGGGCTTTGGACCGAACGGTGCGGCTGGGCCTCAGGTCGAAGATGTTCGATGCCCAGAGCCTGGTCTTGCTGTGCATGCTTTATTTCGACAAGCGAGATTCGAAGGAATTCAACCGGACCATCTCGAGCCTTGAGCAGGCTCTGGGCCGCAACCCCGACTCGATCCGGTTGCAGCGTTTCATGAACATCTGCAGGGTGTTCCACCTGCTGACCGCGCGCAAGGTGGGCGACTGTGTCCGTCTGGTGCGGGAACTGGCCTCAGACATCCGCGATGAAGACTTTGACTACGAGTGCGCCACCAACTTGCTGGCCATGCTGGGGCGCTTGCGCAGTACCGAGATCCAGTTGCCCGATGCCGAAATGTGGGTCGAGCAGATCGCCAAGCGCTTTTGCATTTCCAAGGCTTCCAGCGAGCTGCTGTGCAGCGCGGCCGGTCAGGATCCGACCTACTGCGAAATCATCCGTGAAGGCCTCCACACGATCAATCTGATGGCCGAGAACGCCATGTCACACAGCGTCACGGGCTGCCCGGCCAATTCGGTGGAAGTCTTGCTGCTCAAGGGCACGGAAACCGGCAACTCAAAACTCATCGATCTGGCCAACGCCGTGCTCACCCGACACGCAGAGAGCATCGAGAACACGGAGCCCTTGACCGCCAAGGTCAACGAACTGAGGTCCCGCTATTGCACCAAGGGCACGCAGATCAACCTGGGGCAGATCAAGGGGCGCGCGGCTGGCGGCATGATGCTTCGGGTTCAGTAATCGGAGCCGGCGCTGCCAGGCGCCAGATTGTCGAACTTGGTCAGCGGCTTCAGGAAGGTGAGCTTGACCGTGCCCGTGGGTCCATTGCGCTGCTTGCCGATGATGATCTCGGCCACGCCGGGTTCCTTGCAGGCTTCCTTCGTGTAGTACTCGTCGCGGTAAATGAACATGATGACGTCGGCATCCTGTTCGATGGCGCCGGACTCGCGCAGGTCGCTCATCATGGGCCGCTTGTCGGTGCGCGTCTCGACGCTGCGGTTGAGCTGCGACAGCGCGATCACGGGGCACTTGAGTTCCTTGGCCAAGGACTTCAGACCGCGCGAGATCTCGCCGATCACGGTGGCACGGTTCTCCTCGTTCGCCCCGCCGCTGCCACTCATGAGCTGCAGGTAATCGACCACGATCAGACCGAGCTGACCGCACTGCCGGGCCTGCCGGCGCGCACGTGCTCTCACCTCGCCAGGCGTCAGCGCCGGACTCTCGTCGATGTACATGTTGACCCGGCCGAGCTTCTCGATGGCTTCGGTGAGGCGGCCCCACTCGTCGTCTTTGAGCGCGCCGGTGCGCAGGTGCTGCTGATCGATGCGCCCGAGCGATCCGACCAGCCGCAAGGCCAGCTGCGCCGCGCCCATTTCCATCGAGAACACCACCACCGGCAGGCCTTCCTGGACAGCGACGTGCTCAGCGATGTTGAGCGCCAGTGCGGTCTTGCCCATCGACGGACGCGCCGCCAGAACGATCAGGTCGCCGGGCTGGAATCCGGCGGTCATCCGGTCGAGATCGAAGTAGCCGGTGCGCACACCGGTGACTTCCTCGGCGCCGTTCTCGTGCAACTCGGTCACACGGTCGAGCAGTTGCACGACCAGGTTGTCCATGGTCTGAAAGCCCTGCTTTGAGCGCGAGCCTTCTTCGCCAATCTTGAAAATCTTGCTCTCGGCATCGTCGAGGATCTCAGACACCGCCCGACCTTGCGGGTTGAAGGCGCTGGTCGCGATGTCATCGCTGGCCGACACCAGCTTGCGCAGCACCGAGCGCTCGCGAACGATCTCCGCGTAGCGACGCAGGTTGGCCGCACTCGGCACGCTTTGCGCCAGCGAGTTCAGGTACACCAGCCCACCGCAATCGTCGGCCTTGCCCAAGCTTTGCAACTGCTCAAACACGGTGATCACATCGGCCGGTTTGGTGGCGTTGACCAGCGAACCGATGGCGCTGTAGATGGCCCGGTGCTCGAATCGGTAAAAGTCGCTCTCGGTCAGCAAGTCAGCCGCGCGGTCCCAGGCGCTGTTGTCGAGCAACAGGCCACCGATGACGCTTTGCTCGGCTTCGAGCGAATGGGGAGGTACCCGCAAGCGGGCGACTTCGTCGTCACCACGGGACATGGGGGACGGAATTTGAGCGGAGGCGAATAAGGCGGACATCGCCTCATCATAAGTTCGGGCGGCCCGATCGCCTGTGGGTAAACCTGTGCAAATGCTGGGCACGAACGGTGGAAATTGGGTGCCTGCAGCGGTCT
>CANGBT010000115.1 GCA_947452135.1 Burkholderiales bacterium | reverse complement strand
GCCACCACGCACGCGGGCTGGTCAGGCTGCTGGGAAAGTGGGTCTCCTCGAGCACGCCGCTCATGCGCTTGAGGCGGCCCGGGCTGCGGCGCGCGCTCCACACCAGCAGGTCGACCAGCCAGGGGTGGTCGTTGACGGCGTTGGCGCGCTCGTAGACCGCGTAGCGCGGCGCCAGCTCGCGCACCCGCTGCTCGTAGGCCGCGCGCACCTGCGATTCGCCAGCGGCATCGCGGGGGCCTTCGATCACCGCCTGGGCGGCCAGCATGCCGGTTTCCATCGCCTTGCCGATGCCCTCACCGGTGAAGGCGTAGGTGCTGCCCGCGGCCTCGCCGGTGACCAGCAAACCGGGGCGCGACAACTGCGCGCCTTCGAGCGAGCAGCGCAGCGGTGCGCCCTTGAGCTCGCCGACCCACTCGCCGCCGCTGACCAGCTCGCGCGCGGCGGGGTGCACGCGGGTGAACGCCTCGAACATGGCGCGCAGATTGACGTCTTGCATCGTCGCGCCGCCGCGCGCGGCCTCGCCACGGCGCTTGGCATGGCTGTGCGCCACGCCCACACCGATGTTGAACACGCCGTTCGGGCACGGAAAGATCCAGCCGTAGCCGCGCTTCATCTGCGGATGCCACACCACTTCCAGCTCGGTGAGCCGCCCGACCAGCGCCGGGTTGCGCACGTAGCCGCGCAGCGCCACGCCGCTGGGCGTGCGGCGCTCGCACACACCGGCGGCCTGCAGCGCCTGCGGCGGCGCCCCGCTGGCGATCAGCAGCCAGCTCGCACGCACCTCATGCGTGGTGTCGCCCGAACGCAGCCGCGCACCCACCACCTGAACCACGCCGCCCCCCGTGGATTCAAGCGGGCCCACAAAGCGCAGCGGCGCGAACATGCGCGCGCCGGCAGCGGCCGCACCGCGGCACAGGATCAAGTCGAGCTCGCGACGCGGCAGCACCGCGAGCGTGCCGGGCACATCGACACGGCCGCCGCGCGGGCCGATCACGCCCACATGACCGGCCCGTTGCGCTTGCGCCAGCACGTCGTCGAGCAACCCGAGGCGGCGCAACGCATGGTGCGCGTCAGGAATCAGCCCGTCGCCGCAGACCTTGTCGCGCGGAAACGCCTGCTGATCGACCAGCACCACATCGAACCCGGCGCGCGCCAGCGTGAGCGCCGCCGCGCTGCCCGCGGGGCCCGCGCCCACGACGATCACATCGCACTGCGCGGGCAGATCTGACGGCGGCAGGTTGATGTGGGACAGCACAGCGGGCGTGATGGAGTGGCGCCGCAAGCGGGCACCCAGGTTGGTCACGAGGATAGCGCCCGCGCCGCACCCGTCTGGCGAGGCCGGGCGCGTCACAGCACCGGCTCGAAACACGGGACAATTCAAAGATGACTTGCTCCCGCCTACCCACCGCGACGGTGCCGCGCCCATGAAAGTGCTGGTCACCGGCGCGGCCGGCTTCATCGGCATGCATGTGGCTGAACGCCTGCTGGCGCGCGGTGATCGCGTGGTGGGGCTGGACAACCTCAACGCCTACTACGACCCGACGCTCAAGGACGAGCGGCTGGCGCGGCTGACGCGCCACGCGAGCTTCAGTTTCGAGAAGCTTGATCTGGCCGATCGCGAAGGCATGGCCGCGCTGCTGGCGCGCGAACGTTTCGATGCCGTGGCACACCTCGGCGCGCAAGCGGGCGTGCGGCACTCGCTGACGAACCCGATGGCCTACATCGACAGCAATCTGGTCGGCTTTGCCAACCTGCTCGAAGGCTGCCGCCACAGCAGCGTCGGCCACCTGGTGTACGCCAGCTCATCGAGCGTGTACGGAGGCAACACACGGCTGCCCTACCACGAGGCCGACAGCGTGGATCACCCGGTGAGCCTGTACGCCGCGACCAAGAAGGCCAACGAGGCGATGGCCCACAGCTACAGCCACCTGTACCGGCTGCCCACCACCGGTTTGCGTTTTTTCACGGTCTACGGGCCGTGGGGCCGGCCCGACATGGCGCCCGCGCTGTTCGCCGACGCCATGCTCTCGGGCCGCGCGATCCGTGTCTACAACGAAGGCCGCATGACGCGCGACTTCACCTACGTGGACGACATCGCCGAGGGCGTGCTGCGGGTGCTCGACAAGCCGGCCACGCCCAACCCCGCGTACGACGCGTCGAACCCGGACCCGTCAACGAGCAGCGCGCCGTGGCGGCTGTTCAACATCGGCAACAGCACGCCCGTGCCGCTGCTCGAGTTCATCGCGGCGCTCGAGCAGGCGCTGGGCATCACCGCCGTGCGCGAGTTGCTGCCGCACCAGCCCGGCGACGTGCTGGCCACGCACGCCGACACGTCGGCGCTCGAAGCGTGGATCGGCTTCACACCGGCCACCTCGCTGGCCGATGGCGTGCAGCGCTTCATCGACTGGTACCGGCCACGCCATCCGACGTCTGCCAAGTCATTGGAGCGGTCCGAGTGGTGACGTCCATCCATGTGCTCGGCAGCCGCCAGCTCGGTGGAGCTGACCGGTTCTTCATCCGGCTGGTGGAGTCCCTCACGCGCGCCGGTCACCCGAGTCTGGCGGTGATTCGCAGCGACAGCCCGGTGGTGCAGGAGCTGTCGCCCGAGGTGGAGCAGGTGCATCTGCCTCTGGCTTCCAAATACGACTTCTATTCGCGCTGGCGCCTGAGCCGCCTGATCCGCGAGCGCCAGCCCGATGTGGTGCAGACCTACATGGGCCGGGCGACCCGGCTGACGCACCTGCCGGCGGGTTCGCGGGCGCTGCATGTGGCGCGACTGGGCGGCTACTACAAGATCGACGGCTACTACCGCCACGCCAAGGCATGGGTCGGGAACACGCGTGACATCTGCGCCTACCTGAGAGCACAAGGTTTGCCTTCGGAGCGGGTGTTCTACATCGGAAATTTCGTGCCGACACCGCGTGAGGTCCCGGCCGCAGAGTCGCAGACCCTTCGCGCGCATCTGGGCCTGGACGACAACGCGTTCGTCGTCTTCGCGCTGGGCAGGCTGGTCGAAAAGAAGGGCTTCCTGGACCTGCTGGAAGCCTTTGCCAAACTGGGGCCGGCGGTCGGGGGACGGCCGCTGGTGCTGGTGATCGCGGGCGATGGCGCGGAGCGCGAGCGCCTGGTCCAGGCCACAAACCGCCTCGGCCTGACGGAACGGGTGCGATGGGCGGGCTGGCAGAACGACCCGACGCCCTTCTTCGGGATCAGCGATGTGTTCGTGTGCCCATCGAGGCACGAGCCGCTGGGCAATGTCATCCTTGAAGCGTGGCAGCACCGTGTACCTGTCCTGAGCACCAGAAACGAGGGGGCTCGCGAGCTGATTCGTGACGGTGACAACGCGGTGCTGGCCCCGCTGGCCGACCCCGCAGGGCTGGCCGAGGCGCTGCAAAAACTGCTGGACATGCCTGCCTCTGAACGTCAGCGGCTGGCCGATGCGGGCTGGAACACGGTCCAGCAGGAACACCACGAAAGTGCCGTCGTGGCGGCCTACCTGGACTTGTATCAGCAACTCAGGGGCGGTGCGTGAGGCCTGCCGCCCGGCAAGTCGCGGCACCGCGACCCACATGACGCCATGCCGGTGACCCGCCATCAGGCCATGCAACTGGTGCGCCTGGTGGGCGCACCGCTGTTGCTGGCCGCCGTGGTGTGGCTGGCCGGACCGCAAGCCGTGCTGGCCGCCGTGCGCGGTGCCGACGTCGGCTGGCTGCTGCTGGGACTGGTCAGCGCCACCGCGGGCAACACCTCGTCGTCGCTGCGCTGGGCCGAGCTGGCGCGCTGGCTGGGTCACCGGGTGCGCGCGCGCTGGGCCATCGCGGTGTACTTCCGCGGCGTGGCCATCAATGCGCTGCTGCCCGGTGCGGTGCTCGGCGGCGACATGTTTCGAGCCTGGCAGCTCAACCGCGACGGCTGCCCGATGGCTGCAGCCAGCCTGTCGGTGGTGCTCGATCGCCTGAGCGGGCTGTGGATCCTGTTCGCGCTCGGAGCGCTCGCGCTGTTCGTGGGGCTCGGTTCGCCGGAGATGGACATCCTGCGCACGCGGCTGCATGTGCCCGAGGGCTGGCCATCCGGGCTGATCGCCGCAGGTTTGCTCGGCGTGGTGCTGCTGCTGCCACTGCTGGTGCTGAGCACGCTGGCGGCGCTGGCCGGCTGGGGCGCCAAGCCGGGCGGGCGGCGAGCGATGGCGGTCGAGCTGCTGCGCCGGCCGCACGGTTTCCAGCAGTACCGACGGCAGGCCATGGCCTCGCTGGCGGTTCAGGCCTTCGCGGTGGGTGCGCTGTACTGCGCGGGGCGCGCCTTCGGCGTCGTGCTGCCGTGGTGGGTGGTGGCCTTCACGGCCGGGCCGATCTTCCTGTTCGCCGCGCTGCCGGTGAGCTTTGGCGGCTGGGGCACCCGCGAAGTGGCCACGGTCACGGCGTGGTCGGCCTTCGGTGTTGCGGCGCCGCTGGCGGTGGCTGCCGCGGCGGCATTCGGGATCTATGCGCTGGCGCAAGCCACGCTGGCGTGGTTGCCGATACCGTCCACGCCATCGGTTCCACCCCACACCACCTGATTTGTACGCATGCCCTTGAAGCCATCCACACCGATGTCCGGCTCCGGCGCGCCGCCCCACGTCGTCCATCTGGAAACCGGCCGATTCGTCTACGGCGGAGCGCGGCAGGTGCTGTACCTGACCGAGCACCTGCCCGCGTTGGGCGTGCGCAGCACGCTGGTGTGCGCCAAAGGTGGCGAGATGGCCGGCCGGGCGCGCGCGGCAGGCACCGAGGTGATCGAGCTGGCCACGCTGGGCGATGCCGATGTGTCGATCGTCTGGCGATTCGCCGCGCTGCTGCGACGGCTCAAGCCCGACCTGGTGCACATCCACAGCCGGCGTGGTGCCGATGTGTGGGGCGCGCTGGGCGCCAAACTGGTCGGCGCGCCCGCGGTGATGACCCGGCGCAACGACACGCGCGAGGCGCGACTGGCGCTGTGGCTCAAGTACCCGCTGTATCGCCACATCGTGGCCATCGCCGACGGCGTCAAGGACGTGCTGGTCAGCCAAGGCATCCCCGGCTCGGACATCACCGTGGTGCACAGCGCGATCGACCCGGCGCACTTCCAGCACCCGCGCACACGCGCCGAGCTGGCTGCCACCTTCGATGTGGACCAGGCGCAGCCGATCCTGGGCATCGCCGCACAGCTCATCGAACGCAAGGGTCACGCGCTGCTGTTCGAGTCGCTGCAGATGCTGGCCGGTCGCTACCCCACGGCGCAGCTGATCGTGTTCGGTCGCGGACCGCTGTCTGACAGCCTGCCGGCCTTGGCTGCGCTGCACGGATTGCAGCATCGCGTGAAATTCGCGGGCTTTCGCGCCGACCTCGAGTTGTGGATGGGCGCGCTCGATGTGCTGGTGCACCCGGCTTACACCGAAGGCCTGGGCAATGTGTGCCTGCAAGCCGCCGCCGCCGGGGTGCCGTGCATCGGCTCGCGCGTGGGCGGCATCCCGGAAGCCATCGCCGACGAGGTCACCGGTGTGCTGGTGCCGGTGGGCGACGCCGCCGCGCTGGCCGCGGCGATCGACCGGCTGCTCAGCGATGCGCCTTTGCGCCAGCGCCTGGGCGCGGCCGGGCCGGCCTATGTCGAGTCGGACTTCACGCCACCGACCATGGCAGCGGGCAACCGCGCGGTCTACCACCGCGTCCTCGGCCGCTGATGGCACCGCGGTATCCACCTGCAAATCACCCACTCAACGGAGGCTCGCGCGATGACCGAAATCACCCAACTGGCCACTGACAGCTGGGCCGGACCTTGCTCTGCGCAAGACCAGGCCACCGCGATCGCGGCCCTCGAGGACGGGAACGTGCTGCTGTTGCCGCATCTGGATTTCCCACTGCGCGACACCGAGCGTGAGCTCTATTTCCAGAGCGGCGGCGTCGAGGTCAAGGGCAAGAACATCAGCCTGAATCTGGCCGACAACAGCGTGCGTGGCAGCCACGCCGATGCGGCTGAGCTCGGCGTGCTGCGCGACATGATGGTGCGCTTTGCCACCGACAGCCGTGCGCTGGTGCACGCGCTGCTGCCCGGGTACGCGGCCACCATCGAGCAGGGACGGACCAGCTTCCGGCCGGTCGAGGTCGCGGGTCGGCCCAGCTCATGGCGCAAGGACGACACGCGACTGCACGTCGACAGTTTTCCGTCTTCGCCGACGCGGGGCAAACGCATCCTGAGGCTGTTCACCAACGTGAACCCCCATGGCCAGGGGCGCCACTGGCGGCTGGGCGAGCGTTTCGAAGATGTGGCGCGCCGTTATCTGGCGGCGCTGCCGAACCCGCTGTGGGGCAGCAGTCAGGTGCTGGCGATGCTCGGCATCACCAAGGGCCGGCGCAGCGACTACGACCACTTCATGCTGCAACTGCACGACCGCATGAAGGCCGACAGCGCTTACCAGGGCAGCGCTGGGCAACGCGACTTCGAGTTTGCGCCGGGCTGCACCTGGATGGTCTACACCGATCAGGTTCCGCACGCCGCCATGGGCGGGCGTTTCGCCTTCGAGCAGACGTTCTACCTGCCGGTCGCCGGCATGCAGGACCCGGCCAAGTCGCCGCTGCGTGTGCTCGAGCGCTTGATGGAGCGCGAGCTGGCCTGATCAGCCTCGCGCGCGGCCGCTGAGGATCAGGGCCGCGGCGGCACCACGGCGCTCAGCGCCTGCGGTTCAGCGGCGGGGTACAGACGCTGATCCTCAGACTGCACCTCAGCGCTGCGCGTGAATCGCAAGTGCGTGATGTCGGAGGGGAAAAACATGCCCCAGCCCCACTCGAAGAAGATGCGCAGCCGCCGCCCGGTCGAGGGCATCTGCGAGAGGTAGTAAGCGCGCCACACCAGCCAGGCCAGCCAGCCCGTGAGCGGCACGCCGTAGACCTCGGCCACGCCCTTGAGGTGACCGATCGAGGCCATGGCGCCGCGTGAGCGGTAACGAAATGGCGTGGTCGCCCGACCGGACATCGAGCGAATCAGGTTGCCCGCCAGATGCCGCGCCTGACGCACCGCGAACTGCGCCGTCGGCGGCGAGGTGCTGCCATCGAGTGCATTGGGCACCGCAGCGCAGTCGCCCAGCGCCCACAGACCGGGAAAGTTGGGCACCGACAGATCGCCGTTGACCAAGATGCGCCCTTGCGCACAAGCGATGCCGATGCGTTCGAGCAGCGGGTTGGCCGAGGTGCCGATGGTGCCCAGCACGGTGTGGCCGGCCACCAGTTCGCCGTCTTTCAAGTGCACGCCGGCGGCCGAGACCGAGGCGGCCACGGTGTCGAGCCGCACCGTGACGCCGCGCTGGCGCAGCGATTCGAGCGCAGCGGCACCCAACCGAGCCGACAACTCAGGCAGCAGCCTGGGCATGCCGTGCAGCACGGTGACCTTGAGTTCGTCGGGCGCCACACGCGGGTAGTAGTGGCGGATGTCGCTCAGGCAGTCGATCAGCTCGCCGGCCACCTCGACACCCGAAAACCCACCGCCGACGATGATGAAATGACCCAGATGCCGGCGCAGTTCGGGATCGGACTCGAGCTCGATGCACGCCAGCCGCCGCAGCACGGTGTTGCGGATGTGCATGGCATCGCCCACCGTCTTGAGTGGCAACGCATGCTCGGCCATGCCGGGCATCAGATCAAGCCGCGCGCGGTTGCCCAGCGCGAACACCAGGTGGTCGTAGGGCAAGGCCATCTCGCCATTGAGCGCTTGCAGCGTGAGCTGCCGCGCCTGGGTGTCGACCGATGACACCGAACCCATGATGAAACGCTGCGAAACCCCCTGGCGCAGCATCTCGCGCACAGGAACGACGATGTGCTCCGGGAACACCGACGCGCCCACCGCCTCGGGCAGCATCGGGTTGAAGGTCGTGTAGCTGTTTTCCGAAACCAGCGTGAGCGTGCAGCCGGCGGGCAGCTGTCCGCTCAACGTTCGAGCCAGGTTGGTACCGGCAAAACCGGCACCCACGACAACGATACGGGTCGAAACGGACGTGTTCATGCTGCAACTCACCCCAAAGCCTGCCGCAGCCTATGCACGAATCGTGCACAGGCGTTGGAGTTGCGGATCAGATCTCTTCGTACAGCGGCAACGTCAGGAACTCCTCGAAGGCGTCCTGGGTGCTCATCTTGGTGAAGATTTCGGCCGCGCGGTCGAACTTGCCCTCAAAGCCACCGGCCTTGATCTTGGCCAGCTCCTCGGGCACCAGCGAGCGCACCAGATCAGCGGTGACCTTGCGGCCGTCCTCGAGCACGCCCTTGGGCGTGCGGATCCATTGCCACACCTGCGAGCGGCTGATCTCGGCGGTGGCCGCGTCTTCCATCAGGTTGTGGATCGGCACGCAGCCGTTACCGGCCAGCCAGGCGCCCAGGTAGTGGATGCCCACGTTGATGTTCATGCGCAGGCCGGCTTCGGTGATCGGCGCTTCCGGCTGGAAGTTCAGCAAGTCGGCGCCCGTCACGTTGACGTCGGGCTTTTGCTTGTCGAACTGGTTCGGGCGGTCGCCGAGCACCTCGACGAACTCCTTCATCGACGCTTCGACCAACCCCGGGTGCGCGACCCAGCCGCCGTCGTAGCCGTCGGTGGCATCGCGGCGCTTGTCGGCAATGATGCCGGCCATGGCGATGTCGTTTTTGGCCGGGTCGTTCTTGATCGGGATCAGCGCGCTCATGCCGCCAATCGCCGGCGCGCCGCGCTTGTGACAGGTCTTGAGCAGCAGCAGCGCGTAGGCACGCATGAACGGTGAGGTCATCGTGACCTTGGCGCGATCGGCCAGGCAGAACTCGCGGTCGAGCTTGAACTTCTTGATGCAGCTGAAGATGTAGTCCCAGCGGCCGGCGTTCAGACCGGCGCTGTGCTCGCGCAGTTCGTAGAGGATCTCTTCCATCTCGAACGCGGCCAGGATGGTTTCAATCAGCACCGTCGCCTTGATCGTGCCTTGCGGCAGACCCAGCTCGTTTTGCGTCATCACGAACACGTCATTCCACAGGCGCGCCTCAAGGTGGCTTTCCATCTTCGGCAAATAGAAATACGGGCCGGCGCCGCGGGCGAGCTGCTCCTTGGCGTTGTGGAACATGAACAGCGCGAAGTCGAAGATGCCGCCATGCACGCGCTGGCCATCGACCAGCACGTGCTTCTCGTCGAGGTGCCAGCCGCGCGGGCGCACCTGCAGCGTGGCGATCTTGTCGTTGAGCTTGTAGAGCTTGCCCTTGGACTCGTGCGTGAGCGTGC
>CANGBT010000114.1 GCA_947452135.1 Burkholderiales bacterium | reverse complement strand
CGCAAGCTCATCGTCACCGACGGCGTGTTCAGCATGGACGGCGATCTGGCGCGCCTGCCCGAGCTGCTGGCGCTGGCCGAGCGCTTCGACGCGTGGATCGTCGTGGATGACGCGCACGGCTTCGGCGTGCTCGGCGAGCAAGGCCGCGGCACCTTGTCGCACTTCGGCCTGCGCAGCGAGCGGCTGATCTGCATGGGCACGCTGGGCAAGGCGGCCGGCGTGGGCGGTGCCTTCGTCGCCGCGCACCGCACCGTGATCGACTGGCTGGTGCAAAGCGCACGGGCCTACATCTACACCACGGCTGCGCCGCCGGCGATGGCGCACACGCTGCGCGCGAGCCTGCGGCTGATTCGCGGCGCTGAGGGCGATCAGCGCCGGCAGCGTTTGGGCGAGTTGATCGGCGCGCTGCGCGGCGGTTTGCCTACGGCGCTGGGCGCTGCGGCGGTTGGCGGGGCTGCCGCGGCACCGAATGGCTGGCACCTCACGGATTCGCTCACCGCCATCCAGCCGCTGATCGTCGGTGGAAGCGCTGAGGCGCTGGCCGCAGCGGCGGCGCTCGAGTCGCAGGGCCTGTGGGTGCCGGCCATCCGCCCGCCCACCGTCCCGGCCGGCAGCGCGCGGCTGCGCATCACGCTGAGCGCCGCGCACAGCGTCGGTGATGTCGATCGGCTGCTCGCCGCGCTGACCGTGGCCGCCCGCACGACGGGAGCCAGCGCATGACCGCGTTCGGCCTGCGCGACGAACCGGCGGCCTCGCCGCTGCGCGGCTGCTTCGTCGCCGGCACCGACACCGGCGTGGGCAAGACCGTGATCAGCGCGGGCTTGCTGTGCCTGCTGGGCCGCCGCGGTCTGCGCGTGGCGGGCTACAAGCCGGTCGCTGCGGGCGCGGTGTGGCACGCCGATGCGGCGACACCGAATGAGCCCGGCGGCTGGCGCAACGACGATGTCGAGGCGCTGCTCGCGGCTGGCACCGTCGAACTCACCCGCGCCGAGCTGTGCCCGGAGGTGTTTGAGGCGGCTTGCGCGCCGCACCTGGCCGGGCGGCTGGAAGGCCGGCGCATCGAGCCGCAGCGGCTGATCGACGGCGCACGTCACCTCATGCCGCGCTGCGATGCGCTGGTGGTCGAAGGCGTCGGCGGGTTTTGCGTGCCGCTGGCCGAAGGCGCCGGCGGCGAGTGGGGCACCGACGACCTGGCCGTGGCGCTGGCGCTGCCGGTGGTGCTGGTGGTGGGTTTGCGGCTGGGCTGCATCAACCACGCGCTGTTGACGGCGCAGGCGATCACCGCGCGCGGCCTGCGGCTGGCCGGCTGGGTCGCCAACCGCATCGACCCCGAGATGGCCCACGCGGACGACAACATCGACACGCTCGCTCGCACCTTGCAGTCAAGGCACGCAGCTCCCTTGCTGGGAGTGATCGCTCACATTGAGGCGCCTGATGCGGGGTCCGTGGCGGACCAGTTCGACGCGCCGGCCGTGATGGCGGCGCTGCAACTCGGGCGCTGAGGGGGCTCTCTCATGCGCCCGGTCCGGCGGCCCGGGCCGCCGCAGTTCCCGCCCGGCACGGCGTGCGCAGGCGGGTCAAACGGCTGGGTTCAGCCGCCCAGCATGCACACCGCGCTGGAGCCGGCGTGGTCAAGCACGCTCTTTTCGACTTCGAGCTTGGTGACGACGCCGTCTTCGACCACCATCGAATAGCGCTCCGAGCGTCCGGCCAGACCGAACGCCGGCAGGTCCAGCACCAGACCGATCGCGCGGGTGAACGAGCCATCGGCGTCAGCCAGCATCAGCACCTTGTCGTCGGCGCCATGTGCCTTGCCCCAGGCGGTCATCACGAACGGGTCGTTGACCGAGATGCAGGCGATGGTCTCAAAGCCGGCAGCGCGCAGCTTGGCCGCGTTGTCCACGTAGCCCGGCAGGTGGCTGGCCGAGCACACCGGCGTGTAAGCGCCCGGCAGGCCGAACAGCGCGACCTTCTTGCCCTTGAGCAGCGAGTCGGTGGTGATGTCGACGACGCCGGCGTCGGTGAGTTGCTTGAAACTGCCGCTGGGCACGCGGTCGCCTTGCTTGATGGTCATGTCGTGATCCTGTGAGGTCTTTGAGGGGTTGGGTCGAGCGAGCGGACGGCATCCAATCGGCCTGCACGCCCGAGCCGCAAATTGTGGGTGCCCAGAGGCCGCAATGGGCGACTGAAAAGGTCGGGATTACACGGGGTTGCCGGAAACCGCCTCGGGGTGATCGCCAGCCCCTGCGGCTTAACATCCTCCGCTTTGCACCCGAGCCCACGATGACGGTCCACCAGCCCCGAGGCGCAGTCGAAGCAGTGCTCGCCGCGCTGCTGCGTGGCACGCTGAAGCTGCTGCTCAAGCCTGTTTTCTCCCCCCGGTTGTCGATCCCGTTCCAGCGCCGCTGGCTCGAGGGTCTGACCCGCAGCGCCTGGCTGCCCCGCGGCGTGACGGTCGAGCCGGGTGAAGTCGCCGGCGTGCCCGGCGAGTGGCTGCGGCCCACCGGCGCCACGCGGCCCGGGGCGATGCTTTACGTGCACGGCGGCGCTTTTTGCGTCGGCTCGCCGGCCACCCATCGCGCGCTAACCACGCGGCTGGCGCTGCTCACTGGCTTGCCGGTGTTCGCGCCCCACTACCGGCTGGCGCCCGAGCATGCGTTTCCCGCCGGCCTCAACGATGTCCAGGCGGTCTACCGCGCCTTGAGTGCCGGCGGCCCGGTGGTGGTGGCGGGCGATTCGGCCGGCGGCGGGCTCGCGCTGTCGGCGGTGATGGCCTTGCGTGACGAGGGTGCCGTGTTGCCCGCAGCGCTGGTGCTGCTGTCGCCGTGGGTCGATCTGACGATGCGCCACGGACCGCTGGTGCCGCCACCCGGCGAGGCCATGCTCAGCGTGCCGTGGGCAGCGGTGTGCGCCGCTCACTACCTCGGCGGCGCAGCGGCAGACGATGTGCGCGTCTCGCCGCTGCTGGGCGACCTGCGCGGGCTGCCGCCCACGCTCGTGCAGGCCGGCACCGACGAGATGCTGCACGACCAGGCGCTCGAGCTGCACGCCGCGCTCGAGGCCGCCGGGGTCGAGTCGACCTGCGACATCACCGCCGGGCGCTGGCATGTGTTCCAGACCCACGGCGGCGTGTTGCGCAGCGCCGATGACGCCATCGAGCGCATCGTGCGCTTCGTGATGCCGCAGCTGGCCGCGGCCACGCCGGCGCAGACGTCGAAGCACCAGGTGGTGATCCTGGGCGCGGGCATGTCGGGGCTGTGCATGGCCATCAAGCTCAAGCGCGCCGGCATCGACGACTTCGTCATCCTCGAAAAGCAGGCCGGGCTGGGCGGCACCTGGTGGGACAACACCTACCCCGGCGCGCAGGTCGATGTGCCCGCGCCGCTGTATTCGTTTTCCTTCGCGCCCAACCCCGGCTGGTCGCGCCGCTTTGCCGCCGCGCCAGAGATCCAGGCCTACATGCAGCGCCTGGCGGCGCGCCACGGTGTGCTGGCTCACATCCGGTTGGGCAGCCGGCTGACCGAAGCGCGCTTCGACGAGGCTGCCGGCCTGTGGAACTTCGCCACCGAGCGCGGCGATGCGCTGCAAGCGCCCTTCTTCGTGTGCAGCACCGGGCCGCTGAGTCAGGTGCGCTGGCCCGACATCCCCGGCCTGGCCGACTTCCAGGGCCGCAAGCTGCACTCAGCGCGCTGGGACCACAGCGTCGCGCTCGGCGGCCAGCGCGTGGCCGTGATCGGCACCGGATCGACCGCCGCGCAACTGGTGCCACCGCTGGCTGATCAGGCACAGCAGCTGCACGTGTTTCAGCGCACCGCCAACTGGGTGATGCCGCGCGCCGACCGCACCTACAACGCGCTCGACCGGCTGCTGGCCCATGTGCCGCCCTACGCGGCCCTGGTGCGCTGGAACTGGATGCAGGTGCTCGAATGGGGCCGTCGCGGCTTTGACGAAGGTACGCTGGCGCGTCGGGCGCTGCTCAAGGTGGCCAGCGTGCACCGCCGCCGGCAGGTGCCCAACGAGGTGCTGCGCGCTCGCCTCACCCCGCCGTATCCGCTGGGCTGCAAGCGCATCATCTATTCGAACGAGTTCTATCCGGCGCTGGGTCGGCCCCACGTCGAGCTGGTGACCGAGCCGATCGAACGCCTCACCGCGCACGGCATCGTCACCGCCGACGGCCGAGAGCGGCCGATCGACACGCTGGTGTGCGCCACCGGTTTCGACGCGGTGCAGCTGCTGTCTTCGCTGCAGGTCACGGGGCTCGAAAGCCGCCCGCTGCGCGACGCCTGGCAGCACGGCCCCGAAGCCTTCCACGGCATCACGGTGGCCGGTTTTCCAAATATGTTTTTGATGCTGGGCCCCAACACCGGCACCGGTCACACTTCGACCTTGCTCTACATCGAGCCCGAGGCCGACCATGCCATCGCCTGCATGCAGGCGGTGCGCGCCGGTGGCCACCGCTGGATCGATGTGCGCGCCGAGGTGTTTCGCGAGCACAACCGGCGCCTGCAGGGCCGGCTCGAAGGCTCGGTGTGGAGCCACTGCCGCAGTTGGTATCGCATGGACACGGGCCGCATCGTCGCCCTGTTTCCGGGTTTCACACGCGAGTACGTGCAGGCCACCCGCCAGCCGGACCTCGCTGATTACCGTTTTGGTTGAGTTGATGAACGATCGACATTCCCCTTCGCCGCTGTCACCCCAGGACGCCCCGGAGTCCGACCTGTGCGCCGTGCGCGTGGATCGCGCCACCACCGAGCTCAAGCACGGCCGCGCCGTGCGTCTGTGTGATGACGATGGCAACGGGTCGGCCGGCTCCTTGGTGGTTGCCGCGGTCGAAGCACTCACCGCCACGCGCTTTGGCTGGTTCGCAGGTCTGGGCGTGCCCATGCAATTGCTGCTGGGCGGTGACCGCCGCCATGCCCTGGGCGCCGAGTCCCTCGCGGCCGGCCCGATGCGCATCGAGTTGCCGTCGGGCGCCACGCTCGACGACGTGACGCGCCTGGCCGCCGTGACGCCGTCGGACGAGCCGCGCACGGAGCTGCCGCAGCGTTTGCGCAGCGGCGCGCGCCCCGCCCCGGCGGACACGCCGGCGATGCTCAGCGCGTTGCAGTTGGCCAAGCGGGCCCGCCTCGCGCCGGCCTTGTTGATGGTCGTCGAGCAGCCTGCCATCGCGCCTGCGGTGGCTGCGGCGCATCTGCTAGACGTGTCGGGTGCCGATCTGCGGCAAACGCAGGGTGCGCTCATTCCCACGCTGCGCCGCATCAGCGACGCGCATGTGCCGCTGGCGGCGCGCGAGGATTGCGAGCTGGCGCTGTTTCGCGAGGAAAACGGCGGCGCCGAGCACTTGGCCATCATCGTCGGGCAGCCCGACCTGAGCCAGCCGGTGCCGGTGCGGCTGCACTCGTCGTGCCTGACCGGCGACCTGCTGGGCAGCTTGCGTTGCGATTGCGGCGATCAGCTGCGCCGTGCGGTGGAGCGGCTGGCGGTGGACGGCGGCGTGCTGCTGTACCTCGAGCAGGAAGGCCGCTCGATCGGACTGGCCAACAAGCTGCGCGCCTACCGGCTGCAAGACGCCGGACTCGACACCCTGGACGCCGACCACCACCTCGGCTTTGCGGCCGACGAGCGTGATTACGGGGCGGCGGTGGCGATGCTGCGCGAACTGGGCATCTCACGCATCCGGCTGCTCACCAACAATCCGAGGAAGATTGACGCGTTGGCGGCAGGCGGGATCGAGGTGGTCGAGCGGCTGTCACTGCACGCGCCGGTCAATCCGCACAACGCGCGCTACATCGAGACCAAGCAGCAGCGCGCCGGGCACCTCAAGGAAGACTGAGCGAGCCGCCGTGTGGGCCCGTTCGGGATCAGGCAGCGATCTCGGTGGCTTGCGCTGCGGCAGCCGAGTCGAGGCACTTGTTGCACTTGCCCAGGCCGCGCAGGCGCGGATCAGGCTTGCCTTCGCCGGTCTTGAAATTAGCCTGGCAGCGGCGGCACACATACATTTTCGAGCTCGACATCATGGGCTTGATGCCGGGCTCCGACGACGGCCGGGCCGCCGAATACTCGGCCTGGGTTTGCCGCAGCTTGACGTTTTCGGGCGTTGCTGCTGCAGGGGTGGCGGGGGTCTTGGTTCGTGGGGTGGCCATGGCGCGGGGTGAACCTCTCAGATAAAGCCGACACGTCAGGGGCCTGAGCGTGTCAAGGAAGCGCGTATTGTCCGCGCACTGGGCCCCTTCGTGCTGACAAAGTGGTCGCAAAAGTCACCAAACGGCCCTTGTGGGCTCAACGCTGACGCGAATTGCCCGACGATCCGGCGCTGGCGTGCGCCCCGGGCCTGTCAGGGCGCTGGGCGTGACAGGCGACCGGCCCCACGCAACCCGTCGATGAGCTGGCGCGGATGGTCAAGCCGCCACGGTTGCAGCTGCGCGGGCACAGCGTGCGCGCCGTAGCCCCAGCTCACCAGCGCGGCCGAGCAGCCGGCGGCTTGCGCGGCCAGCATATCGGGCGGCGCATCGCCCACCATCAGCACGCGCGCCACCGGCACGCCCAGCGCCAGCGCGGTGGTTTGCAGCGTCAAAGGCAAGGGCTTGCGCTGCTCGGGAGCGTCGGCGCCTTGCACGCGCAGCAAGTAGGGCTGCAAGCCGGCCGCCTCGACGACAGCCTGCGCCAGCGGCGACGGCTTGTTGGTCACCACCGCCATCGGCAACTGCCCGTGAAGGCTGCGCAGCGCCTCGATGACGCCCGGGTACACCGCGCCGTGGTCGAAGGGTGCGGCGTGCGACGCCTCGATGAAGCGCTGGTGCAACTGTTCGCGCAGCACGAGGTCTTCGCTGTCGGCGCCGCAGATCCGCAGCGCGCTGGCGATCAACGCATTCGGGCCGTTGCCGATCCAGCCCTGCACCGTGGCCAGATCGAACGGCTGCAGCCCGATCGAGATCAGCGTGACGTTGAGCGCGTGCGCGATGTCGCCCGCGCTGTCGATCAGCGTGCCGTCGAGGTCGAAGACGACGGCTTCGATGTGACCCAGCTCAGGCGTCATGCGCGCGCCGGGCGGGGGTTCTGCGCAGGCGCTGGCCGGCCAGCGCGTTGTCGCGGATGGCCGCGATCGATTCGCGGTAGCGCCCGCCGCTGAACACCGCCGAGCCGGCCACCAGTGTGTCGGCGCCCGCGCTGCCCACGCGCTGCGCGTTGTCGGCCTTGATGCCGCCATCGACCTCGAGCCAGATGTCGCGCCCGGTGGCGTCGATGCGCCGGCGCACCGCCTCGATCTTGGGCAGCACGTGCTCGATGAAGCTCTGGCCGCCGTAGCCGGGGTTGACCGACATCAGCAGCACCAGATCGAGCTGCTCGAGCACGTGGTCGAGGCAGTGCAGCGGCGTGGCCGGATTGAGCACCAGCCCGGCCTTCATGCCCAGCGAGCGGATCAGCTGCACCGTGCGGTCGATGTGCTCGCTGGCTTCGGGGTGAAACGAGATCAGCGAGGCGCCGGCCTGCGCAAACATCGGGATCAGCGCGTCGACCGGCTTGACCATCAGGTGCACGTCGATGGGCACCGGCTGGTCGCCCCGCACGGCGTACGGCTTGATGGCCTGGCACACCAGCGGGCCCACCGTGAGGTTGGGCACGTAGTGGTTGTCCATCACGTCGAAGTGAATCAAGTCGGCACCCGCATCGATGACGGCGGTGACTTCCTCGCCGAGGCGGGCGAAGTCCGCGGACAGCAAGCTGGGGGCGATGCGCATGGTCGGGCTCGTCATGGTGGTGTGCCTTGCAAGGTGTGGGGGCCGTGAGGCCGGGCCGCGCTATTTTCCGGCGATTCACCGATCTTCAAAGGCGAGGCGTTAACCTCGCTGCCGCGCCTTCGCGGCGCCCCCCGCCACCGAGAGCTTGCCGACGCCAACCGCGCGGCCCCCCCCAGACCATGTGGATCGTTCGCTACGCCCTCAGCCGCACCTACAGCATCGGCGTGCTGGCCATCTTGCTGGTGCTCGTGGGCACGCTGTCGGCGCGGCGGCTGTCGACCGACATCCTGCCGTCGGTCGACACGCCCAGCGTCAGCGTGATCTGGACCTACTCGGGCCTCAATGCGCGCGAGATGGCCGCCAAGATCGCCTCGTTCGGCGAACTGGTGATCCTCAACAACGTCGACGACGTGCTCGAGGTGCGCTCCGAAACCACCGACGGCGTGACGATCATCAAGGTCGACTTCCAGCCCTACGTCGAGCTCAGCCTGGCGCTCACGCAGATCAACTCGGTCTCGCAGACCATCTTGCGGCGCATGCCCACGGGCACCTCGCCGCCGCTGATCGTGCGCAACTCGGCATCGAGCCAGCCGGTGCTCAACCTGGTGCTGAGCTCCGACACCCTCGACGACAGCGGCCTGTACGACTTCGCCCGGTTGCAGCTGCGCGGCCAGATCCAGACCATACCCGGCGTGCGCATGTCGCTGCCCTACGGTGGCGCCTCGCGGCAGGTGATGGTCGAGCTTGATCCACAGGCGCTGCAGACCTTCGGGTTGAGTGCTTCTGACGTGAGTGCGGCGGTGTCGGCGCAGAACCTCACGCTGCCGTCGGGCACGCTGCGCGAGGGCCGCATCGAATACAAGGTGGCGATCAACGCCAGCCCGACCGCGGTGGCCGATTTCGCCGAGCTGCCGATCCGCCAGGTCGACGGCCGCGTGGTGCGCCTGAGCGACGTGGCCAGCGTGCGCGACGGCCCGGCGGTGCAGACCAATCTGGCGCGGCTCAACGGGTCCAACGCGGTGCAGGTGTCGATGCTCAAGCTCGGCGGCGCGTCCACCGTCGACATCGTCGATCAGATCCTGGCGCGGCTGCCCGAGATCCGCGCGGCCGCGCCGCCCGGCATGCGCATCGAGCCGCTGTTCGATCAGAGTGTGTTCGTGCGCGCGGCGGTGCGCAACGTGCTCAACGAGGGCGTGCTGGTCGGCTTGCTGGTGGCCGCGGTGGTGCTGCTGTTCATCGGCAGCCTGCGCTCGACGCTGGTGGTGCTGACCTCGATCCCGCTGGCGCTGCTCGGCTCGGTGGCCGCGCTGTACGCCACCGGCCAGACCTTCAACCTGATGACGCTGGGCGGCCTCGGGCTGGCCATCGGCATCCTGGTCGACAACGCGCTGGTCGAGATCGAGAACTGCAACCGCCGCATCGCCGCGGGCGAGCCGGTGCGCCAGGCCATCCTCAACAGCGCCGGCGAGGTGGTGTTTCCGGAGTTCGTGTCCACGCTGTGCAT
>CANGBT010000113.1 GCA_947452135.1 Burkholderiales bacterium | reverse complement strand
TCGCCCAGCGAGAAGCTCACGTCGTAAGCCTTCATGATGTCGCAGATGTCTTCGAAGTGCGTGTAGAGAAAGCTCTCCCGGTGGTGCGAGATGCACCACTTGGCCATGATCGAGCCGCCGCGCGAAACGATGCCGGTGCGCCGGTTGGCCGTGAGGTGGATGAACGGCAGGCGCAGCCCGGCGTGGATGGTGAAGTAGTCCACGCCCTGCTCGGCCTGCTCGATCAGCGTGTCGCGGTAGATGGCCCAGGTCAGGTCCTCGGCCACGCCGCCGACCTTCTCGAGCGCCTGGTAGATCGGCACCGTGCCGATGGGCACCGGCGAGTTGCGCACGATCCAGTCACGCGTGGTGTGGATGTTGCGACCGGTGGACAGGTCCATCACGTTGTCGGCGCCCCAGCGGATCGCCCACACGAGCTTTTCAACCTCTTCCTCGATGCTCGAGGTGACCGCCGAGTTGCCGATGTTGGCGTTGATCTTGACCAGGAAGTTGCGCCCGATCGCCATCGGCTCGACTTCGGGATGGTTGATGTTGGCCGGGATGATGGCTCGCCCGCGCGCCACCTCGTCGCGCACGAACTCGGGCGTGACCAGCGCGGGCAGGCTCGCGCCCATCGGGTTGCCGCGCAATCGCTGTTCGCGCTCGGGGCTGGAAAGGTATTCGCGCATCCACTCGCGCCGGCCGTTCTCGCGCAGCGCCACGTATTCCATCTCGGGCGTCACGATGCCGCGCCGCGCGTAGTGCATCTGAGTCACGTTGGCGCCGGCCAGCGCGCGGCGCGGTCGGCGCTGCAAGCCGATGGCGTCCTGGCGCAACTGCTCGATGCGTGCGGCGTCGCGGTCTTCGCTTTTGGCGCCGTCGTCGAGTGCGACGCGGCTGCGCCCGTCATAGGCCTGCGTGTCGCCACGCCCTTCGATCCAAGCGCTGCGCACCGGCGGCAGGCCACGGCGCACGTCGATGGCCGCGCTCGGGTCGGTGTACGGGCCGGAGGTGTCGTACAGGCTCACGCACTCGCCGTTGCTCAGCGAGACCTCGCGCATCGGCACGCGCAGGTCGTCGCGCGAGCCTTGCAGGTGGACCTTGCGCGACGCGGGAAACGGCTCGCGGGTGAGTGCGAGCAGCTGGGCCAGGGTGTCGGGAGCGTTCATCGGGAGTCCTTCGTGAGTGGGAATGCTCCGAAGGCTCCCCCGAACGCATCGGGGGAAGGCTCTCCTTACGCCGGTACTAACCGGTTCAAGTTCGCGGGTTTGGTTTCACCATCTCAGCACGCAACATGCGTGCACCCCGGAGCAGGCGCGATTCTGGCCCAGCGCCGGCGGGGCTCCAAGCCCATGTGCCCGTCAGGCCTTGAGTTCGCGCAGACGCGGCAGCGCCACGAGCGCATTGGCGGTGGTGGCCGCAGCAACGGCCTCGAGCGGCAAGCCGCGCAGATCGGCCAGCGTGCGCGCGATGCGCGGCAGTTGCGCCGGCTCGTTGGGCGCTTGTGCGCCGGGGCGCGCGGCGCGCTCGGCGGCGGTGACGTAGAGCCACTGCGGCGGGATGTCGGGCGCGTCGGTCTCGAGCACGATGGCCTTGAGCGGCAGCACGCTGGCCAGCCGGCGCAGCTGCAATGCGCGCTCGAACGTCATCGCACCGCCAAAGCCCAGCTTGAAGCCCAGCGCCACGAAGGCGAGCGCTTGCTGCTCGCTGCCATTGAAGGCATGCGCGATGCCGCCGCGCACCGGCGTGCGCCGCAGCTGCGCGAGCAGGCTGTCGGCCGAGCGCCGCACATGCAGGATCACCGGCAGATCAAAACGCCGCGCCAGCGCCAGCTGCGCCGCCACGAAGCGCGTCTGCCGCGCGGGGTCGAGCCCCGTCACGAAGTGATCCAGCCCGATCTCGCCCACCGCCACCAGCCGCGGGTCGTCGGCGTGCTGCTGCAGCAGCTCACCGATGCGCGCCACGTCGTCATCGCCCGCGCGGCCGGTGCACAGCGGATGAATGCCCGCCGCCCACGCGAGCCCATGCTCATGCGCCAGCGCACGCACCACATCAACGTTGGCCACCTCGATGGCCGGCAGCACCAGCTGCGTGACCTCAGCAGAGCGCGCCCGCGCCACCACCGCAGCCGCGTCGCCACCGAATTCGGGCGCATCGAGGTGGCAGTGGGTGTCGATCCAGTTCATGGGGGGATGATGCCGCGGGTGGTGGGCGCCCTCACCCACCCGCCAGCCCACCCAGAAACGCCATCGGGGGCCGAAGCCCCCGATGTGGTGTTGCCAAAGCGTTGGGCCGCTTCAGGCCCGTGCGCGCCTGCGGCGCGCCGCAGCACCCACCACGGCCAGCCCGGCCAGCATGAGGGCGTAGGTTTCGGGTTCGGGGACGGGGGATATCTGATCAGCCGCATGGAATGAGGCCGACACGTTGGTCAAATCACGAGAATTATGGTATCCGATGAATGGATCAAAACCATAATCCAGCTGCTTCAAATACCCGGGCTGATAATCATAAAACCCACCCTCATCAACAGTCCAATTATAATAAGCGCCCCGGAATTCCGGCCCGCAGTCAGCACACCCTCCCATACGGTAGGTGGCAGAAACTCCATATCCGTAGAATGTTGCCATGGGACGTTGGTAATCAAGCCATATATATAGCTTGTAACCATAGGCGTTCTCAACCTTGCCAGACCCCCAATTGGTGATCATCTGCGTCCCGAAAAAATCGGCCAGCGCCGTCGCGGCATGCGATGAATCCAATCCCGGGGCACCCGACTGGTCTGGATCGGCACTCAACGAAAACGTCACGTTGTAGGTCTTCCCGTCGACCACCAGACCGCTGATGGTCGACGGCCCCTCCACAGGCACCATCGCATTCGCCGACATCGGCAAGGTCAGCGCGGCAGCCAGCAGCAGCGAGGTTTTCAGAATCAGTTTCTTCATGGTGTTGCTCTCCTTCTTCCAGCATCCAAAGGCTGGTTTCGGTTGATGGACTCTTCGCAAGGTCCAGTCGGAGCACCCAGTCACCTAATGTCTTACAGGTGACTGCGGCTGAACACCCCTCATTCAGGGGGTTTTCTGACAAGGTAAACCCCAGACCGAAGGAGCCGGTGTCGCTTTGGCCTCAGGCCACCACGGTGACCAGCACGAAGGGCATGCCGCGGCTGCGGGCCAGATCGAGCATCAGCGGACTGGCCGAGGAGGCGACCGTGCCCGCCCAGAAACGCCATCGGGGGCCGAAGCCCCCGATGTGGTGTTGCCAAAGCGTTGGGCCGCGTCAGGCCCGTGCGCGCCTGCGACTCGCCGCAGCACCCACCACCGCCAGACCGGCCAGCATGAGGGCGTAGGTTTCGGGTTCGGGCACCGGTAACGCTTGGTAGGAAATCGCAAGACTGTCGCCCCGCTGCACTACCGAGAAAGTGCCCGAGTAAGGGTTCGCGAAGTTCCCCGTGTCAATTGAGAACTGTTCGGGGGAGAAACCAGTGATCCCGCCCGAGGCGGTGACGAATGTCCAGTCATAGGACCGCTGACCGTCGAAGTTGGCCATCTCACCCTTCATCCCATAGGAGGGTTCGACCGTGTAAAGACGTAGCGTGTATGCGCCTTCGCTGGACGCAGAGAGATCGATCACGTTCGCGTAGTTGAACACCGACCACCCCGCACCGGGCCCGCTAGAAGCACTGCGCATCATGAACCGGTCCATGTTGGCGGTAAGCACACCGGCTGATGCCAGGTCGTCGAAGGACTCGATCAGCGCCAAATTCAAAAGCGATTCCCTCTGAATGTTGTAGTCCGCGAGCGTGCGACCGTCCATAAGAAGGGTGCCTCCGTAAAACAGGAATTGATCCTGCGGGAGGTATCCGAGTCTTTTCTGAAGTTCTTGTGTGACGTACTCGATTGAATCGGAAGAGTCGACATCTATCGTCATGACACGCTGCCCCAAAAAAGGGTTGAGGTTCCTCACAAAAATCTGAATAGAGTCCCCGGCCATCGCAGCCGATGGGCATAAGGCCAGGGTCAAGACCGACAGCGCGATCGTGCTTCGCCAGTAGGAAATCGCCAGCGTCGAGAAGGCCCGGTATTGGCATGCCGCGGAGCGTCCGGTGAAAGAAGCCAACGCCCGAATCGCGACGCCCTTCAAGATCAGTTTCTTCATGTTGTGGCTCTTAGTGGTCCAGCGTCCAAGGGTTGGTTTGGGTTGACGTGTTCTGCGCAGAGCCCAGCCTGAGCATCCCGCCACGAAGTTTCTTCGCGACGACTGCGGCTGACCACCCCTCATTCAGGGGGTTTTCTGACAAAGAAAACCCCAGCCCGACGGAACCGGTGTCGCGTTGGCCTCAGGCCACCACCGTACCCAGACGCAGTCTCAGCACACGGTCGCAGCGCGCGGCGAGCGACTCGTCGTGGGTGACCAGCACGAAGGCCATGCCGCGACTGCGGGCCAGATCGAGCATCAGATCGAACACGCCGTCGGCGGTTTCGCGGTCGAGATTGCCGGTGGGCTCGTCGGCCAGCACGCACGCAGGCGCGCCGACCAGCGAGCGGGCGATGGCCACGCGCTGGCGCTCGCCGCCGGACAGTTGCGCCGGCCGGTGGTCGAGCCGGTGACCCAGGCCCACTTGCTGCAGCACGATCGCAGCGGCGGCGCGCGCGGAGGCCTGATCAACACGGCGGATGCGCAGCGGCATGGCCACGTTGTCGAGGGCCGAGAACTCGGGCAGCAGGTGGTGAAACTGGTAGACGAAGCCGAGGTGCCGGTTGCGCCACTCGCCTTGCGCGTGTGCGTCCAGGCGCTGCAGGTCGCGGCCCATCAGCGTGACGGTGCCTTGGGTGGGCGCATCAAGCCCGCCCATCACATGCAGCAGCGTGCTCTTGCCCGAACCCGACGCGCCGACGATGGCCACAGTTTCGCCCGCGGCGATGTCGAGGTCGATGCCTTGCAGCACCGCCACATCGAGCGTGCCTTCTCGAAAGCGTTTGTGCAGGCCGACGGCGCGGATCACGCTGCCCGGCGCGGACGGCGTGGCGGTGGTGATCGAAGCGTCACTCATGGCGCAGCGCCTCGGCGGGCTGCACGCGGCTCGCGCGCCAGCTCGGGTACACGGTGGCCACAAAGGCCAGCGCCAGCGAGATCGCCACGATGGGCACGATGTCGGCGCTTTGCGGGTCGCTGGGCATGCGGCTGATGAGGTAGACGCTGCCGGGCAGAAAGCTCATGTGCAGCGCACGCTCGATGGCCGGCACGATCACGTCCACGTTGAACGCCACCAGCAGCCCCAGCCCCATGCCCACCAGCGTGCCGATCACGCCCGAGGCGGCGCCTTGCACCATGAAGATGGTCATGATCGAGCGCGGGCTGGCGCCCAGCGTGCGCAAGATGGCGATGTCGGCTTGCTTGTCGGTCACGGTCATCACCAGCGTCGAGACCAGGTTGAACGCCGCCACCGCGACGATGAGCGTGAGGATGATGAACATCAGCCGCTTTTCGATCTGCACGGCCTGAAACCAGTTGCGGTTGGTACGCGTCCAGTCGGTGATGCGCACTGCGGCGCCCAGGCGCATCTGGATCTCGTCGGCCACCTCACGCGCTTGCTGCGCGTCCTTCAGGCGCAGTTGCACGCCGGTCGGGCCGGCCACGCGAAACAGCCTCGCAGCGTCGTCGACGTGCATGAGCGCCAGGCCGCTGTCGTATTCGTAGTGGCCGGCCTCGAAGGTACCCACCAGCGTGAGCTGCTTGAGCCGCGGAATCACCCCGGCCGGCGTAACCTGCCCGCCGGGCGCGACGATGGTCACGCGGTCGCCCACCTTCACGCCCAAAGATCGCGCCAGCTCGCCCCCGAGCACGATGCCCCAACCGCCGGGTACCAGCTTGGCCAGCGTGGTGTCGCGCAGTTGGGCGGCCAGCGCGGTGACGGTGGCCTCGTCGGCCGGCGAGATGCCACGCACGATGGCACCACGCATGTCGTCGCCCCGCGCAATCAGCGCCTGCGCCGCAATGAACGGCGCCGCACCCACCACCTGATCATTGCGCCTGGCCTCGGTGGCCGTGGCCTGCCAATCCGCCAGTGCCTCGCCTTGCGCCTGATAGATCTCGACGTGCGCGATCACCGACAGCATGCGGTCGCGCACTTCCTTCTGGAAGCCGTTCATCACCGACAACACGATGATCAGCGCCGCCACCCCGAGCGCGATGCCCAGCATCGACACCATCGAAATGAACGATATGAACCCGTTGCGCCGCCCACTGCGACCCGCCCGCGTGTAGCGCCAGCCGATCTGGAGTTCGAAGGGGATGTTCATGTGGCGGCGATCCTACCGGAGGGGTTTGTTCGCTTCCCGCGAGAGGGTGCTCTTGGCGAGAGCGCGCCGGGTTTCGTTCGCTTTCCGCGTGGGGGTTTCTCTGGGCGAGAGCCCGCCGGGTCTCGGCCCGGCTGCCGAGTGGCTTTCATTTGCTGGCCCAAATGAAAGTCACCAAAGCAAAGGGCCTGAACACCAGCCCATTTGGCCGTCTCGCTACGGCTACAGGCGGACTGCCGAGGACGCCCCATGGGCAAGCGCACTGAGGACCCGAGAGAGTGGGCGGCGACAGGCTGCGCCTTGGCAGCGGCACCGCCAATGCCTTCGGCTAGCGTCTGCTGGCTTTCTGCTGGTTGGTATTGCGACCACATTGGCACGCTCCCACGCCGTGGACCCACAGGGTCGAGGCGTAGCGAACTTGAGCGGCTGAGCGTTAGCGAGGTCACCGCCAAAGTAGCTCGCTGAATGTTCTCGAGCCAGAGCCTCTGAAGTAGGCCTGTAGCCGCAGCGAGCCACTCAAATGGTCTGGTGTTCAGGCCCTCTTCTTTGGTGACTTTCTTCTGGGCCAGCAGAAGAAAGTCACCCGCCAGCCGGGGCGGACTCCCGGCGCGGCCTATCGCAAAGAAGACCCCCAGCGGGAAGCGAGAAAGCAGCCCCCTCAGGATCCCCATCCCGATAATCCAAAGGATGCATCTCCTCATCCCCCACGCCAGCGCCAGCTCCGACGCCGCCACGCAAACCCTGCGCGCGCTCAAGCTGCCAAACCTGGCACGGCTGATCACCGGTTTGCAGCCGACCACGCGCGATGTGGATGACGAGTACACGCTGTCGCCGCCGCACGAGCGCGCGCTGGCCGCGGCTTACGGGTGGCACGGGCACGACGGCTGCTGGCCGTGGGCGGCACTGGCGGCGCGCGGTGATGGCGTGGATGTCGGCACACGGCCTTGGGGGCTGGTCACGCCGGTGCACTGGCACGTGGGGCGTGAGCACATTTCGCTGGCCGACCCGCTGGAACTTGATCTGCCCGAAGACGAATCGCGCGCGCTGTTCGATGCGGTGAGGCCTCTGTTTGAGGATGCGCCCGAAAGCGGCACGCTGGCCTGGGGCTCGGCGGCGCGCTGGTATCTGGCACACGAGCAACTGGTCGAGCTGCCTTGCGCGTCGATCGACCGCGTGATCGGCCGCAACGTCGACCTGTGGCTGCGCGGCGATGCGCAATCCACCGAAGAGCAAACGCAACGCCTGCGCTGGGTGCGCCGGCTGCAAAACGAGGTGCAGATGCTGCTGCACTCGCATCCGGTCAACGAAGCGCGTGAAGCGCGCGGGGCGCTGCCGGTCAATTCGTTCTGGCTCAGCGGCTGCGGCCGCGTCCAGCGTGCGGTGGCCGAAGTGCTGGTCGACGACCGCTTGCGCGCGCCGCTGATGGCGCAGGACTGGGCAGGTTGGGCCGACGCATGGCGCGCGCTCGACGCCGAGGTGGTGTCGGTGTTTGCCGACGGCGCGGCGGATGACGGTGCGGTCTCGCTCACGCTGTGCGGCGAGCGCGGCTGGCAGCGCTACGACGCCTTGCCGCGCTCGCGCTGGCATTGGTTCTTCGATCGCTTTCGCACGGTCGAGCCGCACACCGTGCTGGAAGCGCTGTGAGCGCCGCACCCACCTTGCAGCAACGCGTGCCGGTACCGCGCGCGGCCTGGACGCTCGAGCAGGCCGGCGTGTCGCCGCTGCTGGCGCGGCTGTTTGCGTCACGCGGCGTGCGTGCGGCTGACGAACTGGACGACGCGCTGGCGCGGCTGCTGCCGCCGGCCGAACTGCTGGGCGCTGCGGCCGCCGCCACGCTGCTGGCCGATGCGCTGCGCGACGGGCTGCGCGTGTGCGTGGTCGCCGACTACGACTGCGACGGCGCAACCGCCTGCGCCGTGGCGATGCGCGGTCTGGCGCTGCTGGGTGCTGCACCCGGCACGCTGGGCTACGTGGTGCCCGACCGTCAGGTGCACGGCTACGGCCTGACGCCGGCCATCGTCGATCTGGCGCTGGCGCAAGGCGCGCAAGTGCTGGTGACGGTCGACAACGGCATCGCCAGCCTGGGCGGCGTGGCGCATGCGCGAGAGCACGCGCTGGCGGTGGTGGTGACCGATCACCACCTGCCCGCGCAAGTCGACGACACCATCGTGCTGCCCGACGCCAACGTCATCGTGAACCCCAACCAGCCGGGCTGCGGCTTTGCCAGCAAGCACCTGGCCGGCGTGGGCGTGATGTTCTACGTGCTGCTGGCGCTGCGCGGCGAGCTGCGTGCGCGCGGCGCGTTTGCCGGCTCGCCGGGTGCGAGCGCCGACGCGCCACCGCAGCCCAAGCTCGACAGCCTGCTCGATCTGGTGGCGCTGGGCACCGTGGCCGACGTGGTGCGGCTGGACGCCAACAACCGCCGGCTGGTGGCGCAAGGGCTCAAGCGCATCCGCGCCGGGCGCATGCAGCCGGGCGTGGCCGCGCTGTTCGCGGCCGCCGGGCGCGACCCGTCGCGCGCCGGCGGGGCGGACTTCGGCTTTGCGCTGGGCCCGCGCGTCAACGCGGCCGGGCGGCTGTCGGACATGACGCTGGGCATCGAATGTCTGCTCACCGACGACACCGGGCGCGCCGCGCAGCTCGCGCAGCAGCTCGACGCCATCAACCGCGAACGGCGTGAGCTTGAATCGGGCATGCGCGAACAGGCCGAGTCGCTGCTCGAAGCGCTGCTGCAAACGCTGCAAGGCCCGGCGGCCGCGCCGCCGGCGCTCGCCATCTACGACCGCGGATTTCACGAAGGCGTGGTGGGCATCGTGGCCTCGCGCCTGAAAGAGCGCGTGCACCGCCCGACCTTCGTGTTCGCGCGCGGGCAAGACGGGCTGCTCAAGGGCTCGGGGCGATCGATCGAGGGCTTTCACCTGCGCGACGCGCTCGATCTGGTCAGCAAGCGCCACCCCGGCGTGCTCAAGAAGTTTGGC
>CANGBT010000112.1 GCA_947452135.1 Burkholderiales bacterium | reverse complement strand
GCAGCGATCCGATGGCGCGCGCCGGCACCGCGGTGCCCAGCGATTCGGCAAACAGCGCCTCGTACAGGCTGGTCTTCCAGCGGCCGGCGAATTCGCCCAGGCTCGACAGCGTTTGCGTGCCGATGCCGCGCTTGGGCGTGCTCACCGCGCGCAGGAAGGCCGGGTCGTCATCGTTGTTGACCAGCAGGCGCAGCCAGGCGCACAGGTCGCGGATCTCGGCGCGGTCGAAAAAGCTCTGGCCGCCTGAGACCTTGTAGGGCAGGTTCGCGCGGCGCAGCGCCTTTTCGAACACGCGGGCCTGGTGATTGGCGCGGTAGAGGATGGCGAAGTCCTTGAACTCGACCACGCTGCCGCCCGCGCCGCGCAGGGCCTGGATGCTGGCCACGGCGCGCTCGGCTTCGTGTTCTTCGCCGTCGCACTCGACCACGCGCACCGGCTCGCCGTCGCCCAGGTCGCTCCACAGCTTCTTCTCGAACAGCTTGGGGTTGTGGGCGATCACGCCATTGGCCGCGCGCAGGATGTTGCCGGTGGAGCGGTAGTTCTGCTCCAGCGCAATCACCTTCAGGCGCGGGTATTCGACCGACAGGCGCTTGAGGTTCTCGATGGTGGCGCCGCGCCAGCCGTAGATGCTCTGGTCGTCGTCGCCCACCGCGGTGAACAGGCCTCGGCGACGCTCGTCGGGGTGGTCGACCAGCGACTTCAGCAGCTCGTACTGGATGGTGTTGGTGTCTTGCACCTCGTCGACCAGCACGTAGCGCAAGGTCTCTTGCCACTTGGCGCGCACTTCGTCGTCCTGGCGCAGCAGCTTGTGCGGCAGCGAGATGAGGTCGTCGAAGTCAACCGCCTGATAGGCCGCGAGCTTTTCCTCGTAGCGCTTCATGACGCGCGCGGCCACCCGCTCGTCGTCGTTGGCGGCCACGGCTTCGGCCTGCTCGCTGTTGATTCCCTGGTTCTTCCAGCCACTGATGCACCACTGCCAGCGCCGCGCCAGCGCGTTGTCGCTGCTGGCACCGGCCTCCTTGAGCAAGCCCAGCACGTCGTCGCTGTCGAAGATGCTGAACTTCTCTTTCAGGCCGAGCCGGGTGCCGTCGGCGCGCAGCATGCGCACGCCCAGCGAGTGAAAGGTGCTGACCACCAGGTGCTTGGCCGCACGTGCGCCGACCAGTTCCTTGGCGCGCTCACGCATTTCCTGCGCGGCCTTGTTGGTGAAGGTGATGGCGGCGATCTGGCCCGGCGCGTAGCCCGCCTCGAGCAGCCGCGCGATCTTGTGCGTGATGACCCGCGTCTTGCCCGAGCCGGCACCGGCCAGCACCAGGCAAGGCCCGCCCAGGTAGTGGACTGCCTCGAGCTGCGCGGGGTTGAGCGACGCGGGTGCCGAGCTCATGCGCTGAGCCTCAGCACCGCAGGATGCACCGCGCCACGGTCAAGGCGCATCGCACAGGCAATGCGTGACGGCCGCGAACGGCTTGCGTCCATCGGCCAGATCGGCCAGCCAGCCCAGGTCGTGTCGCACCGGACCGGTCAGGCTGTCGGGCAGGTTCGCCGACACCAGCCGCAGGTCAAAGTGACTGGCCAGCGCGCGCGCCGCCGCGCCGCCAAAGGCTTCAAGCAACTGCTCGACACGCCCGGGCTCGCGGTCGATGTAGGCCACGCGGTAGCCTCGGGCGGCGCCCGCGTCAGCCTCACTCACCAGCTTGGCACGCAGCGCCGCGGAGGTGATGGCTGCTTCGAGGCCGCCGACGCCGTCGACCAGACCACGCTCGTGCGCCTGCGCACCGGTCCACACGCGGCCTTGTGCCACCTCGTCGATGCGCTGCGGCGTGCTCTTGCGCGCCTGCGCGACCTTGCCGATGAAGTCGGCATAGATGTGGTCCACGCTGGTCTGCACCATGCCGAGGAAACGCGGATCGGGCTCGCGGCGCGGGTCGCCCGCGGCACCCAGCCAGGTGGTGGTCACGCCCTCGGCATGAACGCCCAGCTTGCCGATGGCCTCGTGCGCATGCGGCAGCAGCGCAAACACGCCGATCGAGCCGGTGATGGAAGCTGCATCGGCCATCACCTCGTCGGACGCGGTCGAAATCCAGTAGCCCCCGGAAGCCGCCACATCGCCCATCGACACCACCACCGGCTTGCCCGCGGCGCGCGTGAGCTCAAGTTCCCGGCGCACGAGTTCGGAACCAAACACGCTGCCGCCCGGCGAATTGACTCGCAGCACCAGCGCCTTGATCGCGTCGTCCTCGCGCGCCTGGCGCACCAGCGCTGCGGTCGACAGCCCGCCCACTGCACCGCCCGGAGCCTTGCCGTCGACGATCTCGCCTTCTGCCACCACCACCGCCACGGCATCGCCCGTTGGCTTGACGACAGGGGTGATGCGCGCGAGGTAGCTGTCGAACGACACCTGACGAAACGTCTGCGCCTGAGCGTCGCGCGCACCGCGCTCGATGAGCAGCGCACGCAACTCGTCGCGGGTCTTGAGCGCATCGACCTGATGGGCTTCGAGCGCCAGGCGTGCGCCGTCACCGCCGGCAGCCGTCAGGCGTTCGGGCAGCGCGTCGATCAGTGCTTGCGTGCTGCCCGGCGGCAGCTGGCGCGCGTGCTCGATGCCCTCGGTGTAGGTTGCCCACAACGCGCCATACAGCGCGGTATCGGCGCGCGTAGCGGCCTCGGATGGACCGTTGGCGATGAACGGCTCGGCAGCGCTCTTGAAGGTGCCCACACGCACCAGGCTGACGCCGACGCCGAGCTTGTCGAGCGCCTCGCGGTAGTAGTTGCGCAGGTGGCCGTAGCCGTCCAGATAGACCGCGCCCAGCGGATGCATCAGCACCTCGCTGGCGTGCGCGGCGAGGTAGTACTGCTTCTGGTTGTAGCCCGAACCCCAGGCCACGACCGGCTTGCCGCTGGCCTTGAAGCGCCCGAGCGCATCGGCCACCTCGCGCAGGCTGGCCAGGCCGGCGCCCTGGAAGTCGTCGAGCATCAGCACCACACGGGTGATCTGCGGATCGGTGGCCGCCGACTCCAGCACCGCCAACACGTCGCGCAGCCGCGTGATGTGCATCGACTCGCCACCCAGCCGAGCGATCGCGTTGTCGCGCACGCTGCCGGGCGTCTCCTCCACCAGTGGGCCTTCCAGATCGAGCACCAGCGCCGTGTTGTCCTGCAGCGTGGGCGTCTCGCGCTTGGCCATGGCAAACAGCACCGCAGCCACCAGCAGCAAAAACAGCAGGTTCAACAGCGTGCGCCGGGTGACGTCGATGACCCACCACAGGCCGGCGAGGCCGCGACGCAGCAGGTTGCGGGGGCGCAAGGACATGAAAACTCCACTTTGAGGGTCGGCCGCGATCGACTGTAAGCGCCGGCCTCGGCCAGACCGGGGGTTTGTGCTGGAAGCGGCCAGATCAGCGCAGTTCCGGGATGGGCGGCGGCAGATGTTGAGCCCCGGCAACGCGCTGTGGCTGGCCGGGCGCTACCTTCCCACGGCAGAACCGACCGCGGCGCCGGGACAAACTGATGCGGCGACGTTCATCGAGCTGCCCTTGTCGGCATGGCCGCTGGCCTCCGGAAATCATTGGCGTTGGCTATGAATGGGATCGTGTTCATTGCGTTTTCAAGGACACACCGCTTCGGTACATTTTTTCTGCCGATGACAGGCATCCCGCCGAGCAGGCGGGACATCGAATCCAACCGAAGGAGACACGCATGTCAACCGAAGCAAAGTGCCCGTTCGCGGGCGGTGTGCGCACCCAGGCCAAGGCCCGCAGCGGCCAGACCAACGCCGACTGGTGGCCCGAGCAGCTGAACCTGAAGATCCTCCACCAGCATTCGCCTCAGGCCGATCCGATGGGCGAGTCGTTCGACTACGCCGAGGCATTCAAGAGCCTCGACCTCGACGCCGTGGTGCGTGACCTCAAGGCGCTGATGACGAGCTCTCAAGACTGGTGGCCCGCCGACTGGGGTCACTACGGCGGCCTATTCGTGCGCATGACCTGGCACGCTGCGGGCACCTACCGCATCGCCGATGGCCGCGGTGGTGCCGGCACCGGCGCCCAGCGTTTCGCCCCGCTCAACAGCTGGCCGGACAACGGCAACCTGGACAAGGCGCGCCGCCTGCTGTGGCCGATCAAGCAGAAGTACGGCCGCAAGCTGTCGTGGGCCGACCTGATCGTGCTGGCCGGCACCGTCGCCATGGAGTCGATGGGCCTCAAGACCTTCGGCTTCGGTGGCGGGCGCGCCGACATCTGGGCGCCCGAAGACGACATCAACTGGGGCACCGAGAAGACATGGCTGGGCGACGAGCGCTACAGCGGCAATCGCCAGCTCGCCAACCCGCTGGGCGCCGTACAGATGGGTCTGATCTACGTGAACCCCGAAGGCCCCAACGGCCACCCCGACCCGGTGGCCTCAGGCCGCGATGTGCGCGAAACCTTCGCGCGCATGGCCATGGACGACGAGGAGACGGTGGCGCTGGTGGCCGGCGGCCACACCTTCGGCAAGGCCCACGGCGCGGGCGATCCGTCCCTGGTCGGCCGAGAGCCCGAGGGTGCAGACATCGAGGAACAGGGTCTGGGCTGGAAGAACGCGCTCGGCACGGGCAAGGGTGCACACACCACCACCAGTGGCATCGAAGGCGCCTGGAAGCCCAACCCGACGACGTGGGACATGGGCTACTTCGACATGTTGTTCGGCTACGAGTGGGAGCTGTCCAAGAGCCCGGCCGGCGCCCACCAGTGGACGCCCAAGAACTGCAAGCCCGAGCACCTGATCCCCGACGCGCACGACCCCTCGAAGAAACACCCGCCGATGATGACCACGGCCGACCTGTCGCTGCGCTTCGATCCCGCCTACGAAAAGATCTCGCGCCGCTATCACCACAACCCGCAGGAGTTCGCGGACGCCTTCGCCCGGGCCTGGTTCAAGCTGACCCACCGCGACATGGGCCCGCGGGCGCGCTACCTCGGCAAACTGGTGCCAACGGAAGCCCTGATCTGGCAGGACCCGGTGCCCGTACTCGACCATGCGCTGGTCGATGAGCGCGACATCGACGCCTTGAAGGCCCGAACCCTCGCATCCGGCTTGTCCATCTCGGAGCTGGTCGCGACCGCGTGGGCGTCGGCATCCACCTTCCGCGGCAGCGACAAGCGTGGCGGGGCCAATGGCGCGCGCATCCGCCTCGCACCGCAAAAGGACTGGGCGGTCAACCAGCCGGCCGCGCTGGCCCGCGTGCTGTCCACGCTGGAAGGCGTCCAGCACGAGTTCAACGCCGCGCAGTCCGGCGGCAAGAAGATCTCGCTGGCCGATCTGATCGTGCTGGGCGGCTGCGCCGCCGTCGAGGCGGCCGCCCGCAAGGCCGGCCACGAGGTGACCGTGCCGTTCACGCCAGGGCGCACCGATGCGTCGCAGGAGCAAACCGACATCGACTCGTTCGCCGTGCTGGAGCCACTGGCAGATGGTTTTCGAAACCATGTCCGCGCGGGGCTTGAGGGTTCGGCGGCCGAACTGCTGGTGGACAAGGCCCAGCTGCTCAACCTCAGCGCGCCCGAAATGACGGTGCTGCTCGGTGGCCTGCGCGTGCTCAATGCCAACGCTGCAGGGTCCGCTCACGGCGTGTTCACGCACCGGCCCGGCGTGCTGACGAACGACTTCTTCGTCAACCTGCTCGACATGCGCACGGCCTGGCAGAAATCTGCCGCCAGCGCAGGCGTGCTCGAAGGGCGAGACCGGGCGACAGGCGCACTCCAGTGGACGGCGACCACCGTCGATTTGGTCTTCGGCTCGAACTCGCAGTTGCGAGCCCTGGCCGAGGTGTATGCGTGCGCCGACTCCCAACCGGCGTTCGTGCGCGATTTCGTGGCGGTGTGGAACAAGGTGATGAACCTCGATCGCTACGACCTGCGGTGATCGGGGCGATCTCGCCTTCGGGCGGGGTCGACGGCTTTCTGAGGGCGGCAACAATGCCGCCCTTTTTTGTGGGGCCAACGCCTCGGGCGGGCCGACGGGCACCGCAAAATCACGGGCTCCGATCCATCCCTCGAGACCCGACATGAAACAGTACCAATGCCTGGTGTGCGGCTTTGTCTACGACGAAGCCCTGGGCCTGCCCGATCACGGTATCCCTGCCGGCACCCTGTGGACCGATGTGCCCGCCAACTGGGAATGCCCCGACTGTGGCGTGGGCAAGGCCGAATTCGAGATGGTGGCGCTCTGATGTCCGCCGCGCCGCTGGTGGTGGTTGGCAGCGGGCTCGCCGGCTATGCCGTGGCGCGCGAGTTCCGCAAGCTCGACAAGGAAACGCCGCTGGTGGTGCTGAGCCGCGACCACGGTGGCTACTACTCCAAGCCGATGCTGTCCAACGCGCTGGCCGGCCAGAAAACGGCCGCCAGCCTGCTGATGAAGCCGGCCGAGAAGATGGCCGCCGAGCTCAACGCGGAGGTGCGCGCCAGCGTGTCCGTGGAGCACATCGACACGGCGGCCGGCCGGCTCACGCTCGCGGGCGGCGAGGTGCTGCCCTACCGCGATCTGGTGCTGGCTCTGGGCGCCGATCCGATCCGCGTGTCACTCGGCGGTGATGCTGCCGATGCGGTCTGCTCGGTCAACGACCTCGACGACTACGCACGCTTTTCGCAGGCGCTGGAGGGCGCCAAGAGCGTGGCCATCCTCGGGGCCGGACTGATCGGCTGCGAGTTCGCCAACGACTTGCTGCACCGCGGCATCGCGCCCACGGTGCTGGACCTGGCCGACGGGCCGCTGTCGCGCCTGCTGCCGCGCGAGGCCAGCGACTGGCTGCGCGCGCGGCTCGAGTCGGCCGGGGTGGCGTTTCGCTTCGGTGCCGCAGCCAGCCGCGTCGATCACCACGGCGACGGCCTGACCGTGACGCTGGCCGATGGCAACTCGTTGCACGCCGACCGGGTGCTGTCGGCCGTCGGGCTGCAACCCCGTTTGGCGATGGCGAGGGCTGCCGGAATCGCAGTCGGCCGGGGCATCAGCGTCGACCGGCTGCTGGCGACATCAGCTGCCCATGTCTGGGCCGTGGGCGACTGCGCCGAGGTGCTCGGCCTGAATCTGCCGTACGTGATGCCGCTGATGCAGCAGTCACGCGCGTTGGCCGCCACGCTGTGCGGCCAGCCTACGCCGGTGGTCTACCCGGCCATGCCGGTGATGGTGAAGACGCCGGCGTGCCCGACCATCGTGTGCCCGCCCCAACCCGGTGCCACAGGAGGCTGGGAAGTCGAAGCCACCGCCGACGCCTGCGAGGCGCGCTTTGTCGGTGCCGATGGCGCGCTGCTCGGCTTTGCGCTGCTTGGGGCGGCCACCGCCAAGAAGCAGGCGATGGCGGCACTGGTGCCGGGAGCCTGGCCCGTCTGACCGTTGGCGGCTTGAGGCCTCAGATCGCCAGCGGATCGACGTCGACCGCCCAGCGCAAGATGCGCTCGTCGCCCGTGCGGACCTGGCGCTCGTAGTGCAACTGCGGCAGCCACCAGGCCAGAAAGCGCTGCATCGCCTGACGTGACGGCGACTCGAGCAGCATTTGCATGCGTTCGACATCGGCCACCCGTGCGATCGGCGTGGGCACCGGCTGGTAAAGCATCACGCCGGCCGCTTCTGCATCGGCCTCGGCCAGGCGCGAAGCGGCTTGCAGGAAACCACGCGCCGCCTCGGCCGTTTTCGCTTCGGCGCGCAGCAGCGCCAGATGCGAAAACGGCGGCAGCCCCGCCATGCGACGCTCGTCGAGCTGAGACGCCGCAAAGGCGTCAAAGTCATGGCCACGCAGCGCGGCGTACAGCGCGTGCTGCGGGTGCCAGGTCTGCACCCACATCTCGCTGCGTGCGGCCTGCGCCGCATCGCGCCCGGCGCGCCCGCCCGCTTGCATCAGCAGCGCAAACAGCCGCTCGGGCGCGCGGAAATCGCTGCTGAAGAGCGAGGCGTCCGGATTGACCGCCGCCACCAGCGTGATGCGACGGAAGTCGTGGCCCTTGGTGATCATCTGCGTGCCGACCAGCACATCAACGTCGCCCGCATGCACCGCGCCCAGTTGCGCCTCCAGGGAGCCCTTGGCGCGGGTGCTGTCGGCGTCGATCCGCGCGATGCGCGCAGGCGTGCCGTCGGGGCGCTTGAGCAGCTCGGCGAGTTGTTCCTCGAGTCGCTCGGTGCCGCGGCCCATCGGCGCGATGTCGAGGTTGCCGCAGTCGGGACAGGCGCGCGGCACGCGCTCGGTGTAGCCGCAGTGGTGACAGCGCAGTGTGCGGTCGATCTTGTGAAAGACGCGCCACGCGCTGCAATGCGCGCAGGCACTCTTCCAGCCGCAATCGCCGCAATGCAGCACCGGGGCATAGCCGCGGCGGTTGAGGAACACGAGGCTTTGGTCGCCGCAAGCGATGCGGTGGTTCAGCGCATCGAGCAGCGGCGGCGAAATCACCGCGCCGCCCTTGACGCGCGGCTGCAGGTTCATGTCGACCAGCCGCACCCGTGGCAGCGCCCCATCGCCGATGCGCGCCGGCAGCGACAGGCGCAAGTAGCGGCCCTCCTGAGCGCGCTGCCACGTCTCGAGCGACGGCGTGGCCGAGCCCAGCAGCACCGTGGCACCTTCGAGCTTGCCGCGGTAGATGGCCAGATCGCGGGCCGAGTAGCGCGCGCCTTCTTGCTGCTTGTACGACGGGTCGTGTTCTTCGTCGACCACGATCAGGCCGAGCCTCGGCATCGAGGCGAACACCGCCAGCCGCGTGCCCAGCACCAGATCGGCCAGCCCCAGGTGCGCCGCCAGCCAGCTGCGCAGCCGCTGCGCCGGGGTCAGTGCGCTGTGCATCGACACGATGTGGCGCCCGGCAAAGCGCTCGGCAAAGCGCGCCTCGAGCTGCGGCGTCAGGTTGATCTCGGGCACCAGCACCAGCGCCTGCCGACCCGCCGCCAAGGCCTCGGCCGCAGCCTGCAGGTAGATCTCGGTCTTGCCGCTGCCCGTGATGCCATGCAGCAGCACGGTGGGCGCGGCGGCTTGCGACGTCGCTTGTGACAGCTCGCTGAGCACGCGCTGCTGCGCCTCCGTCAGCGGCGGCGCAGCCTGCGCGGCGTCGGGTTCGGCGCGAGCAGCGGCCAAGGCCTTGTGCAATCGGGCGATGCGCTGGCGCACTTGGCCGTCGTCGAGCTTGCGCAGTTCGGGCGGCAGAACCGACAACGCCACTTCGCCGATCCCGCGTTGGTAGTAGGCGGCGGTGAACGCCACCAACTCCAGCCAGCGCTGGGGCAGCGGCGGCAGCGAAGTGAGCGCATGCAGCACCTGCTTGAGCTCGACCGCCATGTCGGGATCGGGCATCTCGCCTGCACTCCAGACGATGCCGGTCACCTCGCGTCGCCCCAGCGGCACACGCACCAGAGTGCCTGCTGGCAACGCGGGGTCATTCAGATAGGTCAGTGGTTCGCCGATGGCCGTGTGCGCCGGGGTGTCCACCGCAACACGCAACGAGGTACGTTCAGACATCGTTGTCAACCACCCGTTTAAGTGGGGAACCTAAAGTTTTACTGAGACTCCGCGAGTAAGTGCCTGATTCAATTGGGGTTTTTGATCT
>CANGBT010000111.1 GCA_947452135.1 Burkholderiales bacterium | reverse complement strand
TGCGCGCTTCGATGGCGGCCAGGTCTTCGGGCGTGAACGGGCGCTTGTACGCAAAGTCGTAGAAGAACCCGTTTTCGATCACCGGGCCGATCGTCACTTGCGCTTCCGGAAACAGCTGCTTGACCGCATAGGCCAGCAAGTGCGCGGTCGAGTGGCGGATCACCTCGAGCCCATCGGCGTCCTTGTCGGTGATGATGGCCAGCGCGGTGTCGTGTTCCATGAGATGGCTGGTGTCGACCACCTTCGCGTCGGCATCCGTGCCCACGCGCCCGGCCAGCGCCGCCTTGGCCAGCCCGGCGCCGATCGAAGCGGCCACCTCGGCCACGGTCACAGGGCCAGCAAACTCGCGCTGTGAACCGTCGGGCAGTTGAATCGAGATCATGGAAGCTCCAGGCATGGCGCAGCGTGCTGCGCTGAAAACGACGGCGCGATCGAACGCCAACCCGTCAGAAAAAACCCTCGAATGGTAAGCGGCGACCGCTCGCAGCTGCGGCTCAACGCCGGGTCTGCAGCTTGGCGAGAGCTGCCGCCATCGCCCCGCCCAAGGGTGCCGCGGCCGGCGTCGATGCCGAGCGACCCGCCGGCCGATCACCACGCCCGCCGCGCGAATCGCGCTGGCCGGCCGGCGCGCCGCTGCGCTCGCCAACCACCGCATCGAGCTTCATCGTGAGCGAAATGCGCTGGCGCGACAGGTCCACCTCGAGCACCTTGACGCGAACCACGTCGCCGGTTTTGACCACCTCGCGCGCATCGCCCACGAACTTGTGCGCGAGCTGGCTGACGTGGATCAGCCCGTCCTGGTGCACGCCCAGATCAACGAACGCGCCGAACTGCGCCACGTTGCTGATGGTGCCTTCGAGCGTCATGCCCGGTTTCAGGTCCTTGATGTCTTCGACGCCGTCGGCCAGGCGCGCCACCTTGAAGTCAGGACGCGGATCGCGGCCGGGCTTTTCGAGCTCGGCCAGGATGTCCTTGACGGTGATGGCGCCAAAGCGCTCGTCGGCAAAGGCCTCGGGCCGCAGTGCACGGATCACATCGCTGTGGCCCATGACCTCGGCGGCGGGCTTCTTGACCGCGGCCAAGATGCGCTCGACCACCGGGTAGGTCTCCGGGTGCACGCCCGACTGGTCCAGCGGGTTGTCGCCGTCGCGCACGCGCAGGAAACCCGCGCTTTGCTCGAAAGTCTTGGCGCCGAGCCCCGCCACGTCGAGCAGCTGCTTGCGATTGCGAAAGGCGCCATGCGCATCGCGCCAGCGCACGATGCTGGTGGCCACCGCCGCACTCAGCCCCGACACGCGCGACAGCAGCGGCGCCGAGGCGGTGTTCACGTCGACACCCACCGAGTTCACGCAGTCTTCGATCACCGCGTTGAGGCTCCTGGCCAGATCGCTCTGGTTGACGTCGTGCTGGTACTGGCCCACGCCGATGCTCTTGGGCTCGATCTTCACCAGCTCGGCCAGCGGGTCCTGCAGCCGCCGCGCGATGCTCACCGCGCCGCGCAGACTCACATCGAGATCGGGCAGCTCCTTGCTGGCGTATTCACTCGCGCTGTAAACCGAGGCGCCGGCCTCGCTCACCACCACCTTCTGAATGGCCCGTGGCGTCTCGCTACCCGACAGCTTTTGCAGCCGTTGAATCAGCTCGGCGGCCAGCTTGTCGGTCTCGCGGCTGCCGGTGCCGTTGCCGATGGCCACCAGATCGACGCCGTGCGCCTGGCACAGGCGGCCCAGCGCATGCAGCGAGCCTTCCCAGTCGCGCCGTGGCTCGAGCGGGTAGATGGTTTCGGTGGCCAGCACGCGGCCGGTGGCATCGACCACCGCCACCTTGCAGCCGGTGCGAATGCCGGGATCCAACCCCATCACCACGCGCGGGCCGGCCGGTGCGGCCAGCAGCAGATCGCGCAGGTTTTCGGCGAACACCTTGATCGCCACACGTTCGGCTTCTTCGCGCAGGCGGGCGAACAAGTCGCGCTCGAGGCTCAGGCTCAGCTTGACCTTCCAGCACCAGCCGATGCACTTGCGGATCAGGTCATCGGCCGGGCGCTTGGCGTGGCTCCAGCCCAGGTGCACCGCGATGCGTCCCTCGGCCATCGACACCGCAGGCGCTGGCTTGCCCGAGGCCGTGGTGGCGGCCGGCGGGGCTTCATCGCCATGCACCAGCTTCGCGTCGAGCAGCTCGAGCGCGCGGCCGCGAAACACCGCCAGCGCTCGGTGCGACGGCACCTTGCGGATCGGCTCGGCGTAGTCGAAGTAATCGCGAAACTTGGCCACGTCGGGGTGGTTGGCGTCCTTGCCCTCGATCAAGCGGCTTTGCAGCCGGCCGTCTTCCCACAGCCATTCACGCAAGCGGCCCACCAGCACCGCGTCTTCGGCCCAGCGCTCGGCCAGGATGTCGCGCACACCGTCGAGCACGGCCAGCGCATCGGCAAAACCGGCCTCGGCCAGCGCAGCCGCACCGCCTTCAAAGCCGGCGACGAACGCCGTGGCCTCGGCCAGCGGATCGAGCGTTGGGTCGGCAAACAGCCGATCGGCCAGCGGCTCGATGCCGGCTTCGCGGGCGATCATGGCCTTGGTGCGGCGCTTCTGCTTGAACGGCAGGTAAAGGTCTTCGAGCTCTTGCTTGGTCGGCGCGGCCTCGATCGCGGCGCGCAACTCGGGCGTGAGCTTGCCTTGCTCTTCGATGCTCTTGAGCACGGCCGCGCGGCGCTCGGCCAGTTCGCGCAGGTACGACAGGCGCGACTCCAGCTCGCGCAGCTGGATGTCATCGAGGTTGTCGGTCACTTCCTTGCGGTAGCGGGCGATGAAGGGCACCGTGGCGCCGCCGTCGAGCAACTCGACCGCCGCATGGATCTGGGCCGGCCGAACCTTCAGTTCGGCGGCAATTTGAAGCAGGATGGGGTTCAAGGCAGACGGCCCCGGGACGGGGCAAAAGAGGCAGAAAAACAGAGGATCGGGCGCCGGTGGCGCCGCCGCGCTACGGGGCGGCGCAGTTTGCCACAGGGGTCCGGCCGGCCCACCGCAGCACGCCCTGGCCGGCGCGCACGCCGCTGGCCAGACACGCCGTGAGCAGGTAGCCGCCGGTGGGCGCTTCCCAGTCGAGCATCTCGCCGGCGCAAAACACACCCGCAAGCGCCTTGAGCATCAGCGCGTCATCGAGGGCTTCGAAGCGCACGCCGCCCGCGCTGCTGATGGCCTCGTCGATCGGCCGGGCCGCGCTCACGGCCAGCGGCAGCGCCTTGAGGGCCGCGGCCAGTTGATCCGCATCGGCCATCACCTCGCGCGGCGTGAGTTCACGCAGCAGCGCCGCCTTGACGCCGTCGATGCCCAGCCGCGACTTGAGGTGCGTGGCCAGCGAACGCGAGCCGCGCGGGTGCGCCACTTCGCGCGCCACCCACTCGGCGGTGCGAGCGGGCAGCAAATCGATGAAGGCCTGCGCGTGGCCTTGCTGCGCCAGCGCATCGCGCAGCGTGGCCGAAGCGGCGTACACGAGGCTGCCTTCGACGCCGCCTTCGGTGATGACGAACTCGCCAGCCTGCTCAAACTCGCGGCCATCCGGCCCCACGCAGCGCAACGCCACGTTCTTGAGCGGTGCGCCGGCGTTGCGGCTGCGAAAGTGCTCGCTCCAGCCGGGCTGCATCACGCCCTCGGCGTCGGCATGCGTCACGTCGAAACCGCAGTTCGAGGGGCGCAGCGGCGCCACGTCGGCACCGCGCGCGGCCAGCCACGGCACCCACGCGCCGTCGGATCCCAGCCGCGCCCAGCTCGCGCCACCCAACGCGAACACCACCGCATCGGCCCGTGCGGTGAGCCGGCCGTGCGGGCTGTCGAAGGCGAGCGCGTGGCGCCCGTCACCCGTCTCATCGGCGACCCAGCCCACGCAGCGGTGGCGCTGGTGAAAGCGCACCCCCAGCCCACGCAACCGGTGCAGCCAGGCGCGCAGCAGCGGCGCGGCCTTCAGGTCGAGCGGAAACACGCGCCCCGAACTGCCCACGAAGGTGCCCACGCCCAGACCCTGCGCCCACTCGCGCAGCTCGGGCGGGCCGAATTCGCGCAGCATCGACTCGATGACCTCACGGCGGGGTCCGTAGCGCCCGGCGAAGGCCTCAGACGCCTCTGAGTGCGTGAGGTTCAGCCCGCCCTTGCCCGCCAGCAAAAACTTGCGCCCCACCGACGGCATGGCGTCGTACACGTCGACGCGCAAGCCGGCTCGGCCCAGTTGTTCGGCGGCCATCAGGCCCGCAGGTCCGCCGCCGACGAGGGCCACGGTGAAGGTATCGGCAGGCATCGAATCAGACAAGCGGCAGCACCCGGAAAAGCCGTGGGGCACCAGCGCCCCCGCAGCGGATGCGCAGCATAGGGCACGAAGCGGCGCGGGCCGAGGCGGCGTGCCCGTCCCCGGCGCGGCCGCTGCCGATGCCAGAATCCGGCCGTTGCGAGGGTCAGGCAGTGGCCAAGCCGCGGGGTTTCGAAACCCTGAACCGCACGGACGTCCAGCCGGAGAAATTGTCATGAGTTCGATCCTGAAACGTGTCTTCGGTGCCTCGGAACGAGAGCGCGAGTTGCAGCAGCAGATCGACGATCTGAGCGAAGAGCTCGACACGGTGCAGACCCGTCTGGACCTGGTGCGCATGGCCACCGCCGACGGCACCTGGGACATGGTGGTCAACCACGCCGACCCGGCCAATCCGAACAACCCGTTCTGGTGGTCGGATCAGTTCCGCCGGCTGCTGGGCTTTCGCAACGAGAACGACTTTCCCAACGTGCTGTCGAGCTGGGCGAGCCGGCTGCACCCCGAAGACCGCGAGCCCACCCTGGCGGCGTTCGGTCGACACCTGGCCGACCGCAGCGGCCGCACGCCCTACGACGTGACCTACCGCCTGGCCACCAAGACCCGCGAGTACCGCTGGTTCCGTGCGCGCGGCGAAACCCTGCGCTCCGCTGATGGCACGGCGATGCGCGTGGCCGGCTCGCTGACCGACATCCACAGCTCGCGCCAGCGCGAAGAAACGCTCGAGACGCTGCTGGTGCGCTTCGACCTCGCCCGCGAGATGCTGCAAGACGGCCTGTGGGACATGGCCGTGGTCGCCGGCGATCCGGTCAACCCCAAGAACGCGTTCTGGTGGTCGGACCAGTTCCGCCACCTGCTGGGCTTCGAGACCGTGGCCGAGTTCCCCGACGTGCTCGAGAGCTGGGCGTCCAAGCTGCACCCCGACGACGCCGAGCGCACGATCAAGGCCTTCGGCGCGCACATCGGCGACCGCACCGGGCGCACGCCTTACGACGTCGAATACCGCTTGCGCTGCAAGGACGGCGCGTACCGCTGGTTCCGCGCCCGCGGCCAGACCAAGCGCTCGGCCGACGGCACGCCGCTGCGCGTGGTGGGCGCGCTCACCGACCTCACGCTGCAAAAGCACGAGGAAGAAAACCAGCGCATCCAGCAGGAAAACAACGTCTTCCTCGACACCAGCCTGAAGAGCATCGGCGGCATCGTGGGTTCGATCCAGCGGGTGGCCGACCAGACCAATCTGCTTGCGCTCAACGCCTCGGTCGAAGCCGCACGCGCCGGTCCTGCCGGGCGCGGCTTTGCGGTGGTGGCCGACGAGATCCGCTCGCTCGCCCACCAGGTGCAAAGCGCCACGGCGCAGATCGTCGAGATCCAGACCCGACTGACCAACCAGCGCAACCGGCACTAGGGCCGCCTGAGGCGGCCGGCAGCCGCGGCGATCAGTCGCCGCCGGCCGCCCTCACCCGGCGGCTGTCTTGCGCCGGTCGGGTGAGGTACTTGAAGCTGCCCGTGGCGTGCGCGAGCAGCACGCCGGCATCGTCGAGCAGCGACGCTTCGCAAAACGCCAGCGTGGGCGTGCGCGACAACACCCGGCCGCGAGCCGTCAAGCGGCCTGTGGCGGGGCGCATGAAGGTGGTCTTCATCTCGATGGTGATCACCGCACGGCCCAGCGTGCCCGGTGCGGCATCCAGCGGCACGTCGGCACTGCGCGCCGCATGCGCCATCGTCACGTCGAGCAGCGTCATGGTCACGCCGCCGTGCGCCATGTTCAGCGAGTTGTGCTGATCGGCCCGCAAAGGCAGCGCGATCTCGGCCTCGCCGCCTTGCATGCGCAGCAGCTCGAAGCCCATGGCCTGCACGAACGGGATCAGCACCGGAAATTCCATCGCGCTATTTTCCCAGTGACTCGAAGAACGCGCGGCTGTCGGTGTCGCGGCCCAGAAAGCGCCGCAGCAGCTCGTCGGGTGCCACCTGGTCGCCTTGCTCGAGCACCGTCTCGCGGTAGCGGCGGCCGACCCGCGCATCGAGCCGGTCGGCCGCGAAGGCGGTGCGCAAATCCTCGGCGATCACCAGGCTCCACAAGTAGCCGTAGTAGCCGGCCGCGTAGCCGCTGGCGATGTGCTCGAAGCCGGCCGGAAACAGCGTTCCGCTCACGCTGCCCAACGGTGTGTCGGCTTCCATGTGCGTCCACAGGGCCAGCGGATCGGCGCTCTCGCGGCCGTACAGCGCCAGGTCGTAGCGGGCGTACAGGTGCTGGCGCGAAAACCCGATGCCCTTGCCGAAGTCGCGCGCGGCACGCGCTTGCGCCAGCAGCGCTGCAGGCACCGTGGGGCACGACGGGCACAGCGGCGCCATCAGCGCGAGCACCTGCGGGTCGTAGACCCAGTCCTCGAGCATCTGCGAGGGCGCCTCCACGAAGTCGAGCTGCACGCTGGTGCCGCCCTGCGCGGCGTAGCGCGTGTTCGACAGCAGCGAGTGCAGCGCGTGGCCGAACTCGTGCAGCAAGGTCTCCAGTTCGTCGAGCGTCAGCCCCTGGCGGTTGAAGTTGACGACCAGCGCGGCCGCAGGGCGCCGGCCGGCCATCGTGGACACATTGCGAAAGCTCCACACCGCCGCGTGATTGAACTTGTCAGCGCGCGGATACAGATCGACGAACAGCGTGCCCAGCAGCGCCTTCGTGCGCGTGTCGGTGAGCACGTGGCCGCGCGCCTCACGGTGCCACAGCGGCTCGCGCTGCGCCAGCGGCTCGACCGCCACGCCCAGCAGCCGCTCGGCCAGCGCGAACACCAGGCGCAAGCTGGCCTCGGGCGGAAAGTACGCGCGAAACTGCTCCTGATCGACCGCGTAGCGGGCGCGGCGCAGCCGTTCGGAATAAAACGCCACGTCCCAGCGCTGGATCACCGTGTCGTCGATCGACCGGTGCAAGTGCCGGGCCTTCTCGGCGCGCAACTCGGCCAGATCGGACAGCTCGCGCTGGCGCACGGCGTCCTTCACGGTGGCCAGAAACGTCTGCGCCTCGGCCTCGCTGTGCGCCATGCGCCGGCGCAGCACGAAGTCAGCGTACGACTCGAAGCCGAACTGCTGCGCCAGCTCGCGCCGCGCCTTGGCCAGCGCGGCGAGCGTGTTGAGGTTCTCGGGGCCGCCTTGCGACAAGAAGGCGCGCCACATGCGCTCGCGCGTGGCCGATCGCGTGGCGTTTTCGAGCAGCGGAAACACGGTGGCCTGCGCCAGACCCAACCGGAATCGCCCCTGCGCATCGCGGGGCGCACGCCGCCACACGTCACGCGGCACGCCGTCGAGTTCGGCTGCGGTGAAGAGCACCTGCGTGTGATCTTCGCGAAGCCGGCGCTCGAAGCGCTGGGTGAGCTGCGTGAGCTCCTCGCGCAGCTCGCGCACGCGCTGCTGGCGATCAGGCGGCAGCGCCACACCGGCATCAGCGAAGTCATCGAGCACCTCACGCAGATACCGGCGGTCGATGCCGTCGGCCACGCTCACCTGCTGCAGCCTTGCGTGCACCGCCGCGTCTTGCCAAAAGCGCGCGGCAAACGCGTCGTGCTCGCGCTCGCAGGCATCGGCCGCATCACGGATCGCCTTGCGCGGGCTGACCGCTGCGAGCACGCCCAGCGGCCCGAGCGTGTCTTCCTCGCGCCGGGTCATGGCATCGAGTTCGCCGAGCAGCGCGGCGGTGGGCGGCTCGCTGCCTTGCGCCAGACGCGCCTGCGATCGCCGCAACTCGGCCAGCATCGCGGCGCAATCCGAGCCCACGGCCGCGGCGCTGCGTGGCACCGCGAAGACAAACGGAGTGGCACCCTGCGGCGCGTTGGCGCTTTCGACGGCGTGCGCCATCGGGCCTGACACCAGTCCCGCCAGTCCCGCGAGCAACGCGACCGCCAGCCGCCACGCGCCGATGGATCCCAGCGACCGCGCGCCGGCTGTCGACAACAACCGCATCACCGCGTTAGGCGTCGGACCGATCAAAGCGCGCCGGCCGAGGTGTCGAACTCGAAGTCGAGCACGTGGCGACCGGCACGCATGGCGCCGAGCTGCGCGGCAACTTCCTTGTGGCGCGGGTGGTGCTGGTAGGCGTCGAGCTGCGCAGCGTCGGTGAAGGTCGACACCAGCACCACGTCGACGTTGGCTTCAAGGCCATCGCGGCGAATACCGACGTCGAACTCGACGATGCCGGGCACCAGGCTCGCGCAGGAATCCAGCAGCGCCTTGAAGCGAGGGGCGTCGGCCGGCTGGTGCAGGCTCCACATGACGATGTGACGGATCATTCGGTTCGGTCCTTGAGGGGCAATGTCGGTTGACGGCGAGCTGCGCCCATCACTGTGCGCGCCCACCGTGTGAAAGGGGGCGAGCGTAGCAAGGCCCCACGACAGGACCTGCGCTGGTGGGTGAATACACTGCCCGCCATGAATTCAACACCCACCACCGCGGCCGTACCGCAGACACTGACTGCCGGCCCGGCCTGGAACTGGCTCAACCGCTTCCACGCACTCGGCACCGAACACCACACCGAACTCCCTCCGCAGCCCGTGCCGACACCGCACTGGGTGGCCCGCAGCGCGTCGTGCGCGGAGCTGCTCGGGCTGCCTGCCGACTGGGCCGAGCGATCGGACTGGAACGCGCTCGATGTGCTCAGCGGCAACGCGTTGTGGCCGGGCATGCGCCCGCTGGCCAGCGTCTACAGCGGACACCAGTTCGGGGTGTGGGCCGGCCAGCTGGGCGATGGCCGCGCGCTGTGGCTGGGCGAGATCGACACGCCCTCAGGCGTGCAGGAGCTGCAGCTCAAGGGCGCCGGGCTGACGCCGTATTCGCGCACCGGCGACGGACGCGCGGTGCTGCGCTCGTCGATCCGCGAGTTCCTGTGCTCCGAGGCCATGCACGGCCTGGGCATTGCGACCACGCGTGCGCTGTGCGTCACCGGCTCGCCGCTGCCGGTGCTGCGCGAGCAACTGGAAACCGCTGCCGTGGTGACCCGCGTGGCGCCAAGCTTCATCCGCTTCGGCCACTTCGAGCATTTCGCGCAGGCCGACGGCCCCGAAGCGCTGCAGCGGCTGGTCGACTTCGTGATCGACCACCACCACCCCGAGTGCCGCCACGCGCCGGTGCCTGCCGTGGCGCTGCTCAAGGTGGTGGCCATGCGCACCGCCGAGGTGATGGCGCAGTGGCAGGCCGTGGGCTTTTGCCACGGTGTGATGAACACCGACAACATGTCGATCCTCGGGCTGACCATCGACTACGGGCCGTTCGGTTTTCTGGACGCCTACGACCCGG
>CANGBT010000110.1 GCA_947452135.1 Burkholderiales bacterium | reverse complement strand
TGACGCGCAGGCCGCGCGACTCGAGGATTGCGGCGAGAGAAGCCGCCGCAATGCCCTTGCCCAGCGAGGACACCACACCGCCGGTGACGAAGACGTACTTGGTCATTGCTTGCAGCACCCGAAGGGCTGTGGTGGGAAACCCGAATTATAGGAGCCGGGTCACCCGAGCAGGCCCCGCGGGCAGCGCTTCAATGGCTCAGACGACCTTCTCGCTGGGGTGCGTGATCTTGCGCATCGGCTCGTAGCGCGCGGACTTCACGCACAGCGCTGACGCCTCGGCGCCGGGCGTGCCGTTCCACTGTGGATCCTCGATCGACTCGAACACCTGGCGCAGCTTGTCGCCCCAGGTGCCGCGGATCATCTTGAAGTACGGGTTGTGTTCGTCGATGCACACCATCTGATCGCTGCGCAGCGCGTTGTTCTCGTAGACGAGCAAGTCGAGCGGCAAACCCACCGTGAGGTTCGACTTGAGCGTCGAGTCCATCGACACCAGCGCGCATTTCGAGGCCTCGTCGAGCGGTGTTTGCGGCGTGATCATGCGGTCGAGCACCGGCTTGCCGTACTTCGACTCGCCGACCTGGAAGTAGCAGGTCTCGCGCGTGGCCTCGATGAAGTTGCCGGCCGAATAGACCAGGAACATGCGCATGGCCTCGCCCGCGATCTGCCCGCCCAAGATCATGCTGGCGTTGAAGTCGATGCCGGCTTCTTTGAGCGAGGCGCCGTCCTGGTCGTACACGCGGCGCACCGCGCTGCCCAGCACGCGCACGGCGTCGAACATGCTGGTGGCGTTCCAGATGGTGATGGGAGCGCCCTTGCCGTTGTCGATCTGCTCGACTTGCAGGATTTCGCGCACCGACTGGCTGATCGACAGGTTGCCTGCCGACAGCAGCACCATGAAGCGGTCGCCCGGCTTCTCGTACACCATCATCTTGCGAAAGGTGCTGATCTGGTCGAGGCCGGCGTTGGTGCGCGAGTCGGACAAGAAGACCAGCCCCGCGTCGAGTTTGATGCCTACGCAATAGGTCATGGTGTGGTGTCTCTTTCTGGTGGATGCTGCAACGCCTTGAGGCGGTACAGCGCGTCGAGGGCCTGTTTCGGTGTCAGGCTGTCAGGGTCGATTTTGGCCAATGCGGCGTCGAGCGCCGAAGGTTCGGGCGCTTCGGGCACCACCGCCGGTGCAAACAGGTCGATTTGCGACTGCCCCGATTTTTGCTGCGATTCGAGCGCTTCGAGCGCGGCCCTGGCCTGACGCAGCAGCGTGGCGGGCATGCCGGCCAGGCGCGCCACCTGCACACCGTAGCTGCGGCTGGCCGGGCCGGGCTCGATCTGGTGCAAGAACACGATGTCGTCGCCGTCGCGGGTGCGTGTCTCGACCGCTGCCACGTGCACGTTGATGGCGCGCTCGTGCTTGAGCGCCAGCGCGGTCAGCTCGAAGTAGTGCGTGGCAAACAGCGTGAACGCGCCGTTGCGGTCGTGCAGGTGACTGGCGATGGCGCCGGCCAGCGCCAGTCCGTCGAAAGTCGAGGTGCCACGACCGATCTCGTCCATCAGCACCAGCGACTGCGCCGTGGCGCCGTGCAGGATCGCCGCGGCCTCGGTCATCTCGACCATGAAGGTCGATTGCGCGTTGGCCAGATCGTCGGCCGCGCCGATGCGCGTGTGGATGGCGTCGAGCGGTCCGAGCCGGCAGGCGGTGGCCGGCACGTGCGAGCCCATCGACGCCAGCAGCGCGATCAACGCCACTTGCCGCATGTAGGTGCTCTTGCCACCCATGTTGGGTCCGGTGATCACCAGCATCTTGCGGCTGGCGTCGAGCCGGCAGTCGTTGGCCATGAAGGGCCCGCCGCCGGTTTCGGCCAGACGGGCTTCGACCACCGGGTGTCGCCCGCCCACGATGTCGATGCACGGCTCGCGCACGAACTGCGGCCGGCACCAGCCCAGCGTGGTCGCACGCTCGGCCAGCGCGGCCAGCGCATCCAGGCTGCCCAGCGCACGCGCCAGATCCGACAGCGCTGCCACCTGCGGCTGCAGCGCATCGAGCACCTGCTCGTAGAGCGCTTTTTCGCGCGCCAGCGAGCGTTCCTGCGCCGACAGCGCCTTGTCCTCGAAGGCCTTCAGCTCGGGCGTGATGTAGCGCTCGGCGTTCTTCAGCGTTTGGCGCCGCTGGTAGTCGGCCGGCACCTTGTCGATCTGGCCTTGGGTGACCTCGATGTAGAAGCCGTGCACGCGGTTGAACTGAACGCGCAGGTTGGCGATGCCGCTGCGCACGCGTTCGCGTGATTCCAGGTCCAGCAAGAAGGCGTCGCAGTTGGTTGCGATGGCGCGCAACTCGTCAAGCGCGGAATCGAATCCTGCGGCGATCACGCCGCCATCGCGCAGCATCACGGCGGGTTCTTCGGCGATCGCACTCGCCAGCAGCGCTTCGATGGCCGCGTCGGGGTTCAGCGCGGCGCGCAGTCGATCGATCAATTCGCACGCGCTGGCGGGCAGCGCGCCACGCAGTGCCGGCAACGCGCGCAAGGTGGCGCGCAAGCCGGTGAGTTCACGCGGGCGCACCTGCCGCAAGGCCACGCGCGCGGTGATGCGTTCCACATCGCACACACCGCGCAGCGCCTGGCGCAGCGGCTCGGCACCGTGCTCAATGAGCGCGTCGATCGCGTCGTGGCGCTCGCTGGCCACCGCACGGTCGCGCGGCGGGCGCGTTGTCCACACGCGCAGCGCACGGCTGCCCATGCCGGTGCGGCAGGTGTCGAGCAGCGACAGCAGGGTGGGCGCGTCGTCGCCGCGCAGCGTTTGCGTGAGCTCGAGGTTGCGGTGCGTGGTCGGTGGCAGGTCGATCAGCTCGCTGGCGCGCTCGACCTGCAGGTGGCGCACATGCGCGAGCGCCTGGCCCTGCGTGTGTTCGGCGTAGCTCAGCAGCGCGGCCGCGGCAGCGTGTGCCGTCGTCAGCTCGCCCGCGTTGAAGCCGGCCAGACTGGCCACGCGCAGCTGCTCGCACAGCTTGCGCGCGCCAAGTGCCGCATCGAACTGCCACTCGGGGCGGTTCGTGATGGCGCAGCGCGTGGCCACCAGCGCGGCGGGCACGTGGTTGCGATCGACCAGCACCTCGGCCGCATTCAGGCGCGCCAGCCAGCCGGCCAGCTCCTGGTCCGAGCATTCGCTCAGACCCAGCTCGCCGCTGCTCAGGCCCAGCCAGGCCAGCCCGTGCACCGTGTGGCCGCGCTGGGTGTGGCTGGCCAGCGCGAGCAGCAGCGCATCGGCCTTGTCCGACATCAGCTCGGTGTCGGTCAGCGTGCCGGGCGTGACCACCCGCACCACCTTGCGCTCGACCGGGCCCTTGGCCGTGGCCACATCGCCCACCTGCTCGCAGATCGCCACCGCTTCGCCGAGCTTGATCAGCCGCGCCAGATAGCCCTCGGCCGACACCACCGGCACGCCGGCCATCACCACCGGCTCGCCGCCGCTGCTGCCGCGCGTGGTCAGCGTGATGTCGAGCAGCCTGTTGGCGCGCCGCGCATCGTCGAAGAACAGCTCGTAGAAATCGCCCATCCGGTAGAACAAAAGCGTGTCCGGATGGTCGGCCTTGATGCGCATCCACTGCGCGATCATGGGCGTGTGAGCCGCAGCGCTGGCAGGGGGCTGGCTGGACGGCGAAGGCTCTGCGGACATCGGTGGCGCTTGGTGTGAGGCGAGCCGACATTGTGGCGGTGGCCATCGACGCGCGGGCCGGGCATTGAGGCGTATCAAGGTCGCACGTCGCACGAGCGCGCAGACTGGCGCGATGCCGCGCATCGCGCGGTCGACCCGATCTCGTCAGGAGACGAACATGAAACTCAACCCCTACCTTGCCCGGACCTCGTTGCTGTGTCTGGCCGTGATCGCCTCAACTCCTGTGGTGGCTGCCACGGTGATGGACGACCACGCCGCCCACCATCCCGCCGCTGCGGCCTCGCAGCCAGCCCCGGACGCCGGCAAGCTCAGCGAACAGATGTCGCGCATGCAGGAGATGCACCAGAAGATGCAGGCTGCCAAGACGCCCGAGGAGCGCGCTGCGTTGATGAAGGAACACCTGCAGGTCATGCGCTCCGGCATGGCCATGATGGGTCAGATGCCAGGTTGCATGTCGATGCACGGCCCCGGGATGGGCGAGCCGCCGAACCGGACAAAAGGCGCCAGAAAGCCGATGCCTCGCGACGGCATGGGTGCTGAGCACGACGCCATGCACCACCGCATGGACATGATGGAAATGATGATGCAGATGATGCTGGACCGGCAGGAAGCCGAGCCCGCCGCGGCCAAGTAACCGCCGGCACGCCACACCGCGCCTGAGGGGCGCGCTGGCCGCTCAGCGCATCGACTCGACGAAGCTGCTGACCAGGCGCAGCGCGCGCCGACCGCTGGTGGTGGCGGCCTCTTGCGGCGCTTTGGCGATGAACTCGGCAATCTCCTGCCTTTGCTGCGCGGTCACGCCACCGGCAGGCCGGAACGCCATCGACCAGTCAGGGAACAGCCGCTCTGTCGACTCACCGTCGAGCATGCGCAGCACGCTGTGATGTCGCGGGTCCTTCTCGACACGGGCATAGACAGTCGCCACCGCATCGGCCTTGCCCTCGAGCAACTGGATGAAGTTGCCCCCTTGGTAAAGCAGCAATCCGGTCACTTCGTCGCGGGTATTGTTCCCGCGCGACACGCGCAACACATCCATCAATTCAGCATCTGACATGAGCTTGGTGGCGGTGCTGAGGTAGACGATGCGGCGCATGCTGACTTCCATTTCTCGTTTTCGGATGTTCGCCAGAAAAACCAATTCACACGCGCGGCGCGCTCAGTGCCCGGGCGCCTCGTGCTTGTGCAAGCTGCGCTCCCAGGCGCGCAACTCGCGCTGCCAGGTGCGCAGCCGGTGGTCGCTGGCGTGGCCTTCGGGGCCTGACAGGGCGGCGATCAGCTGATCGAGCAAGATGTCCTGATCGGCGTTCAGCCGCTCGGGAAAGATCGGCTGCACCGTGACCACCTGGTCACCGCGCGCGCCGCGCCGCTCCAGCGGATAGCCCACGTTCTTGAGCCGGTAGGTCAGCCGGTCGCGGTTGAGCGCCAGCGGTTGCAGCCCGGTGAGCGTGGGCACGGAAATCGAGCGGTTGGCGATCCAGGCGAAACCGTCGACCGGCATCTCGCAGCGCACCGTGCGGTCTTCGTCGAGTTTGAGCAGGGGGTGCTCGATCAGCTCGACGCGCAAATGCAGATCGACCGCCGCATGCTGCGAGCGGGTGCGCTGCGCGCTGACGTTGAGCATGTCGCCGCCGCGCACGCCGTGCGGAATGCGCGCGTTGACCTGGTAGCGCCGCACGTCGAGCTTGCCGGTGCCATGGCAGTCGACGCACTGGATGCGCACGGTGCCCTTGCCACCGCAGCCTTCACACGCCAGCCGGGTGTTGAGCCAGCCGAACCACGCCGGCTGCTTGACCTCGCCGCTGCCTTCGCACGGCACGCAGGCCGATTCGGGCAGGCGGTAGCCGCGGCCCGAGCAGCTTTCGCAGGTGTCGACCACCTTGCCTTGCAGCACCTTGGTGCAGCCCGCCGCGGCTTCTTCCAGCGTGAGGCGCACCTTGCGATGAACGGTGCGGCGCGGGCCGTCGTCATCCGGCTCCTTGGCACGCGCACCGGCCGCGTGAGCGGCGCGCGCATGCGCGTCGGCACTGGCCTTGGCTCTGGCCCCTGCGTGAGCGCGGCTGCGAGCGGCGTCATCGGCGCGCGGCGGTGACGCAGGCGGAGGTGGAGGAGGGGACGGAGGCGAAGAAGGCGGCGATGCCGATGCCGGCGGTGGCGCCGGCGGCTTGCCGGTGCGCGGTGCGGCCTCGGGCGTGGCGCCCAGCCCCGCGCGGTGAATGATCCGGAAGGCGTCGTTGATGCGCTGCATGCGCGCCACCGCGCCGGCACTGGAGTTGCGGTCGGGGTGCCAGTGCGACACCAGCCGCCGCCAGGCAGCCTTGACCTCGTGCGCCGTCGCGCCCGGCGTCAAGCCGAGTTCGGCAAAGGCGTGACGCGTGTCCAGAGTCACTTCCTCGAAGGGGCGCGGCCCGCCGCAGCCGACGCCGGCGCCTTGGTGCGCGCCGTCCAGACCTTGTAGGCGTTGGGCGTCAGTTCACGCTTGAGCAGTTGCACCACCTGACCCGGCGACAGCCCGTGGCTGCGCAGCACCGCCGCAAACGGCGGGCGGTCATCCCAGGCGACGGCAATCACCTCCTGGATCTGCGCGGCAGTCAATCGTGGAACGGGCTTGGCCATGGCCCCGATTGTCGGTCACGGCACCACCGCAGCCGCTTCGAGCGTGGCCCGAAGTGCCCGGGGCCATGTTTGCCCGAGGCCTCGATTCAGCGCGGCGAAACCCAGCCTCGCGGGTCGTCAGGAAATCTCCAGCCGCTTCGACGTGCCGCCCGACTTCTTGGGCAGCGTGAGTTGCAGCACGCCGTTTTCGTACTTGGCTTCTGCGCGCGATTCGTCGATGGCCGAGTCGAGCCAGAAGCTGCGCGTGCACTGCCCGAGGTAGCGCTCCGAGCGCAGCACCTTGGCGCCGGCGGGTGAGTCCGACTCGCGCTTGAGCTCGGCGTTGATGGTCACCTGGTTGCCGTCGATGTGCACCGAGATGTCTTCCTTGCGCGCGCCGGGCACCTCGGCCTTGAGCAGGTAGTTGCCGTTGCTCTCGTTGAGATCGACATTGATGCGCGGTGCGCGGTCGGTCACGGCCAGGCGCCACGGGCGCATCAGGCCGCGCAGCATGTCTTCCATCGGGTCGACCGCGAACAGGTCATTCACACGCAGTTCGTTCATGAGTTTCTCTCCTCGTTGGGGTGGATCAAGGGGCAGGGCGGCCGGACGCCGGCCACCGAGCGCAGCAGTCTCGGCCCGGCCTAGGCGGCGCTGATTGAGCCTGCACAACGCGGCTGCAGATGCCCCTCATGCCTGCCGCATGAGCGCGCCGCTCACGCGCGTGTCTTGCGGTACATCCCCACCAGTTCGGCCTGCGTCAGGATGTGCCCGGCCATGGCGTGATCGACAACCGCGCGCGTGGGCTGGTACAGCGCGGTCAGCCACTTGTCGAGCGCATACAGCGTGAAGCGGTAGCGGTGACGCCCGACCGGCGGACACGGCCCGCCATAGCCGGTGCGGTGCCAGTCGTTCAGGCCGCTGCGCGCACCGACGGGCAGCGGCTTGCCGCCTTGCGGCAGCCCGCTCACGTGGGGATCCATGTCGATCACCACCCAGTGCACCCACGGCTTGAGGGGTGCTTCGGGGTCGGGCGCGTCAGGGTCGTCGACGATCAGCGTCAGGCTCTGTGCACCGGGCGGCACGCCGCTCCAATGCAGCGGTGGCGCCACGTCCAGACCCTCGCAGGTGTAACGCCGCGGGATGTCGCCGTGGGCATCGAAAGCGCTCGAGGTCAACTCCATCGCACGGTCCTCGCTGGGATGACGAAAAGGGATCGGGTGCCGCTTGATCGGCTCGACCGGCCCGCGCCGCGTCAGCACATGGGCACTGAATCGCAGGCTAGCGGCGCTCACGCCACGGTCATTGAGCCGCCGCAACGCCACGCTGCGCACCCCTCATCCGCTTGACCAGCTCGAACCACGCGATCGCCAGCAGCGTGGCCACCGCGCCCACGGCCAAGGCGCCGGGCGTGGGCGTGCCGAAGGTGAACACCCGGGCGATCGGCGCCACCCACAGCACGCTGCCCAGCAGCGCCAGCGTGGCCAGGGACACCCAGGCGAAGGCCGCGTTGCCACCGAGCGCCCAGTGCAACCCGCTCGCGCGCGACTGACCCAGCGTGCGGCTGCTCTGGATCAGCGCCAGGCTGCTCAGCACCAGCACCATGAAGGTCACGGCGCGCGCGCTGTCGGCGCTGGCACCGGCGTGCAGCATCCACGCGCACACCGCCAGCAGCAGCACCAGCAGGCCGACGCCTTGCCACAGACCCTGGCCGACGACCTTCGCGTCGAACAAGCGCGCATCGGGACGGCGCGGCGGCTGCGTCATCGTCTGGGCGTCCAGCGGCTCGGCTTCGAACACCACCGAGCAGGTCGGGTCGATGATCAGCTGCAAGAACAGGATGTGCACCGGCATCAGCAGCATCGGCCAGCCCAGCGCCACCGGCAGCATCGACAGCCCGACGATGGGCACGTGCACCGCCACCAGAAACACCACCGCGCGGCGCAGGTTGGCAAACACGCGCCGCCCGTCGCGGATGGCGGTGACGATGGAGGCGAAGTCGTCATCCAGCAGCACCAGCGAGGCCGCCTCGCGCGCCACGTCGGTGCCGCGTGCGCCCATCGCCACGCCGATGTGCGCGGCCTTGAGCGCGGGCGCGTCGTTGACGCCGTCGCCGGTCATCGCCACCACCTCGCCGGCCGCGCGAAACGCCTGCACCAGGCGCAGCTTGTGCTCGGGGCGCACCCGGCAAAACACGTGCGTGTCGGCCAGCCGCGCGCGCAGCGCGGTGTCATCGAGTGCGGCCAGCTCGTCGCCGGTGAGCACGCTGGCGTCCACCGGCAGGCCGGCCTGGCGCGCCACCGAGATCGCCGTGACCGGGTGGTCGCCGGTCATCATCACCACGCGGATGCCCGCGGCGCGGCATTCGGCCAGCGCTTGCGGCACGTCGTCGCGCACCGGGTCTTCCAGCCCGATCAGGCCCAGGAATTCGAAGTCGAAGTCGTGCTGGTCGCCCGGCAACTCGGCTGCATCGAAGCGCGAGCGCGCCACACCCAGCACGCGCAGGCCTTCGCTGGCCATGTGCGCCACCTCGACGCTGATGCGCGCATGGTGCTGAGCGTTCATGTGGCACAGGTCGGCGATCGCCTCGGGCGAGCCCTTGGACGCGATCAGTCGCGCCGCGCCGCTGGGCGCCTGCCACACCCGCGACATCGCCAGCATCTTGTTCGACAGCGGGTAGTCATCGATCAGCGTCCAGTCGGCGTGCAGGTGTTCGGTGTGGGCCAGCAGCCGCGCGCCGGAATCGGCGATGGCCGCTTCCATCGGGTCGAAGGCGCGCCGGTGGCTGGCCAGCACGGCGTATTCCAGGATCTCGTGCAGCGCCTCGGGCAACGGCCCGGCGGCGGGGTGGCGCTGGGCCTTGAGCGTGTCGTGGCTGGCCTCGGGCGTCCACAGCCGGCGCACGGTCATGCGGTTGGCGGTGAGCGTGCCGGTCTTGTCCACGCACAGCACCGTGGTGGCTCCCAGCAGTTCCACGGCCGGGATGCTGCGCACCAGCACCCGGCTGCGCGCCAGCCGCCACGCGCCCAGCCCCATGAAGATCGTCAGCACCACCGGCAGTTCCTCGGGCAGCAGCGCCATCGCCAGCGTGAGCCCGGCCAGCAGCCCGCGCAGCCAGTCGCCGTGGGTCAGACCGTGGGCCAGCGTCAGCACCATCGCCAGCGCGAAGCCGGCACCCGCCACGCGCCGCACGGTGCGAGCGACCTCTTGCTGCAGCGGTGTTCGTTCGCTGGCGATGTCGGCCAGCGACGCGCCGATGCGCCCCAGCGCGCTGCGCTCGCCGGTGGCCACCACGCAGCCGCGCGCGGTGCCGCTGGTCACCAGCGTGCCCGAGCAGGCCAT
>CANGBT010000109.1 GCA_947452135.1 Burkholderiales bacterium | reverse complement strand
TGTGGCACATCCGGTATCCGTTGGCCGACGGTTCCGGCGATCTGGTGGTGGCCACCACCCGGCCCGAGACCATGCTCGGCGACGTGGCGGTGATGGTGCACCCCGAAGATGAGCGCTACGTGGCGCTGATCGGCAAGCAGGTCACGCTGCCGCTGTGCGGCCGCACGATTCCGGTCATCGCCGACGACTACGTCGATCGCGCCTTCGGCACCGGCGTGGTCAAGGTGACGCCCGCCCACGACGTGAACGACCATGCGGTCGGCCAGCGCCACGGCCTGCCCATCATCGGCGTGCTCACGCTCGATGCGGCGATCAACGACAACGCGCCCGAGGTCTATCGCGGGCTCGACCGCTTCGTGGCGCGCAAGCGCATCGTGGCCGACCTCGACGCGCAAGGCTTTCTCGTCGAGGTGAAAAAGCACAAGCTGATGGTGCCGCGCTGCGCGCGCACCGGCCAGATCATCGAGCCGATGCTCACCGACCAGTGGTTCGTGGCCATGACCAAGGCCGGCCCCGACGGCAAGAGCATCGCGCAAAAGGGGATTGATGCAGTCGCCAGCGGCGCGGTCAAGTTCGTGCCCGAGCAGTGGGTCAACACCTACGACCAGTGGATGAAGAACATCACCGACTGGTGCATCTCGCGCCAGCTGTGGTGGGGCCATCAGATCCCGGCCTGGTACGGCACCGATGGCGAGCTGTTCGTCGCACGCAGCGAAGACGAGGCGCGCGCCAAGGCCACCGCCGCCGGCTACACGGGCGAATTGACACGCGACGAAGACGTGCTCGACACCTGGTATTCGTCGGCGATGGTGCCGTTCTCGTCGCTGGGCTGGCCCGAGCAGACCAAGGAAATGGACTTGTTCCTGCCGTCGAGCGTGCTGGTCACCGGCTACGACATCATCTTCTTCTGGGTCGCCCGGATGATCATGATGACCACGCACTTCACCGGACGTGTGCCGTTCCACCACGTCTACATCCACGGCCTGGTGCGTGACGCGCAGGGCAAGAAGATGAGCAAGTCCGAGGGCAACGTGCTCGACCCGGTGGACCTGATCGACGGCATCGCGCTGGCGCCGCTGCTCGACAAACGCACCGTGGGTCTGCGCAAGCCCGAGACCGCACCGCGCGTGCGCAAGGACACCGAAAAAGAGTTCCCCGACGGCATCCCGGCGTTCGGCGCCGACGCACTGCGCTTCACCTTCGCGTCGCTGGCCAGCCTGGGGCGCAGCATCAACTTCGACAGCAAGCGCTGCGAGGGCTACCGCAACTTCTGCAACAAGCTGTGGAACGCCACGCGCTTCGTGCTGATGAACTGCGAAGGCCAGGACTGCGGGCTCGACCCCCACACGAAATCGCAATGCGGTGCCGGCGATGGCACGACACCGCCGTACCTGAGCTTCTCGCAGGCCGACCGCTGGATCACCAGCGAGCTGCAGCGCGTCGAAGCTGCGGTCGCGCAGGGCTTTGCCGACTACCGGCTCGACAACGTGGCCGGCGCCATCTACTCGTTCGTGTGGGACGAGTACTGCGACTGGTACCTCGAGATCGCCAAGGTGCAGGTGCAAACCGGCGACGAAGCCGCGCAGCGCGCGACCCGCCGCACGCTGATCCGCGTGCTCGAGACCGTGCTGCGGCTGCTGCACCCGATCACGCCGTTCATCACCGCCGAACTGTGGGAGCGCGTGGCGGTGGTGGCGCACCGCAAGGTCGCCGGCTCGGCCGATAGCCTGGTCACCGCGCCCTACCCCGAAGCACAGCTCGACCGCATCGACGCCAACGCCGACGCCTGGGTCGCTCAGCTCAAGGGCATGGTGGGCGCGTGCCGCCGCCTGCGCAGCGAGATGAGCCTGTCGCCCGACAAGCGCGTGCCGCTGATGGCGCTGGGCGATGCCGAGTTCGTGCAGGCAGCCAGCGGGCTGCTCAAGGCGCTGGCCAAGGTGTCCGACGTGCAGATTCACACCGACGAGGCGGCCTATGCGCAGGCCACGCTGAACTCGCCGGTGGTCGAATTCGGCGGCACGCGACTCGCGCTGCACGTCGAGATCGACGTGGCCGCCGAGACCGAACGCCTGACCAAGGAGATCACCCGGCTTGACGGCGAGATCACCAAGGCGAGCGCCAAGCTGGCCAACGAGGGCTTCGTCGCCCGTGCGCCCGCGGCTGTGGTCGCTCAAGAAAGGCAGCGGATTGCCGAATTCACCGCCACACGCGATCGGCTGCAAGCTCAGGTGCTGAGACTGGCGTCCACGACATAGACCTTCTGGCGGGGGGCGCACGTCAGGAACGGGGCTCAGACATTGCTGTTTGGCAATTTGGCTGTCAAACACGCGTGTGAGAATGAACCGAACACAAGGACCGACCCCGTGATAGCACCTCAAATGAAGATCAACAAAGCCGTGTTTCCCGTGGCCGGCATGGGCACGCGTTTCCTGCCCGCGACCAAGGCGCAGCCCAAGGAAATGCTGACCATCGTCGACAAGCCGCTGATCCAGTACGCGGTCGAAGAAGCCTACGAGGCTGGCATCCGTCAGATGATCTTCGTCAATGGTCGCAGCAAGCGCGCCATCGAGGACCACTTCGACACCGCCTATGAGCTCGAGGCCGAGCTCGAAGCCGCCGGCAAGGACGAACTCCTGGAGCTGGTGCACACGATCAAGCCGCACGACATGGAGTGCATCTACATCCGCCAGGCCAAGGCCTTTGGCCTGGGCCACGCGGTGCTGTGCGCTCAAAGCGTGGTGGTCAACGAACCGTTCGCGGTGCTGCTGGCCGACGACTTGATGGTGGGATCGCCGCCGGTGCTCAAGCAGATGGTCGAACGTTTCGCCGACTGGCAGGCCTCGATCATCGCGGTGCAGGAAGTGCCCGAGGAACACACCAGCCGCTACGGCATCGTGGCCGGCACAGCGGTCAACGACCGCATGATGGACGTGACGCAGATCGTCGAAAAACCCAAGCCCGAAAACGCACCATCACGGCTGGGCGTGGCCGGCCGCTACATCCTGACGCCAGGGGTGTTTCGCGAAATCGCCAACCAGCCGCGCGGCGTGGGTGGCGAGATCCAGCTCACCGACGGCATCGCCGGACTGATGCGCCGCGAGAAGGTGTTTGCCTTTCGCTACGAAGGCCGCCGCTACGACTGCGGCAGCAAGGACGGGTTTCTGGAAGCCAACGTCGAACTCGCGTTGCAGCACCCGAAACTGGGCCCGGGCTTTCGCGACTACCTCAAGACACTGACGCTGTAAGGCTTCAGCGCCTGCGCAGCACGTGCACGAATTCGTTGTGCCACTCAAGCTGCTCGACAAGTTCGTTGCCGGTCTGCTTGGCGAAAGCCTGAAAGTCGCGCACCGAATTCGGATCGGTTGACACCACCTGCAGCAGTTCACCGCTGGCCATGTCGGCCAGCGCCTTCTTGGCTTTCAAGATGGGCAACGGGCAATGCAGGCCACGGGTGTCGACTTCGATGTGTGCGGGTTTCATGCGGGGCGATCTCCTGGGTGCAAGACCGATTCTAGAAGTGTGATTTCGGGGCGTGTGGCCGCCAATCAGACCGGAAAAACGCCCGTCGACAGGTAGCGATCACCACGGTCGCACACGATGAACACGATGGTCGCGTTGTCGACCCTGCGCGCCAGCTCCAGCGCCACCCAGCACGCGCCAGCGGCCGAAATTCCCGCAAAGATGCCTTCTTCGCGCGCCAGCCGCCGCGCCATTTCCTCGGCATCGACCTGACTGACCTGCACGATCTCGTCGACGTGGGTCGGGTCGTAGATCTTGGGCAGGTAGGCCTCGGGCCATTTGCGTATGCCGGGAATGCGCGAGCCTTCGCTGGGCTGCGCGCCAATGATGCGCACCGCCGGGCTCATTTCCTTGAGGTAGCGAGACACGCCGGTGATGGTGCCGGTGGTGCCCATGGCGCTCACGAAGTGCGTGACCTGCCCGGCGGTGTCGCGCCAGATCTCGGGGCCGGTGGTCTCGTAGTGCACACGCGGGTTGTCGGCGTTGGCGAACTGATCCAGCACCAGCCCCTTGCCATCGCGCTGCAACTGATCGGCGAGATCGCGTGCGTGCTCCATGCCGCCCGAGCGCGGCGTGAGCATCAGCTCGGCGCCAAAGGCGCGCATCGTTTGCGCGCGCTCGATCGACAGGTCCTCCGGCATGATCAGCAGCATGCGGTAGCCGCGAATGGCTGCGGCCATGGCCAGCGCGATGCCAGTGTTGCCCGAGGTGGCTTCGATCAGCGTGTCGCCCGGCTTGATCTGGCCGCGCTCTTCGGCGCGCCGGATCATGCTGATGGCCGCACGATCCTTCACCGAGCCGGCGGGGTTGTTGCCCTCGAGCTTGCCGAGGATCACATTGCCGCGGCGCTGCCCGTCAACACCCGGCAATCGGGCCAGGCGCACCAGCGGGGTGTGGCCGATCAGGTCTTCGAGCGAGGGGTAAACGGGCTGCTTCTTGGCCATGCAAACTCGCAACAGATGAGCGTGTGGTTTGCGCTTGGCGTTGCGGCATTGCACCGCATGGGCAAACACTGAAAAAAGGTCGGGTGGTGCCTCGGGTCGGAATCGAACCGACACTCCTTGCGGAACGGGATTTTGAGTCCCGCGCGTCTACCAATTCCGCCACCGAGGCATCACGCGAGCGGCGATTATGCCCTCGCTTTGGGGTTACGCTCGCGGCTCATTTTCAAGAACACAGGATCGCTTGCATGCCACCGATGCCACCCGTCACCCGAGCGCTGTTGCTGATCAACGTTGCTGCCTTTTGCATCGGGATCTTCATGGGCTCGTGGTTCACCCAGCTGCTGGCGCTCTGGCCGCTGGGCTACGGATTCCTGCCGTGGCAGGTGGGCACCTACGCGTTCCTGCATGGAAGCCTGGGTCACCTGTTTTTCAACATGCTCGGGCTGTGGATGTTCGGCTCGGAGCTGGAGCGCCTTTGGGGCCGCCAGCGCTTCATTCAGTTCTATGCCGCCAGCGTGCTGAGTGCTGCGGCCGCGCAGTTGCTGGTGACCTGGCTGCTGGGTTCGATGTACCCGACGGTGGGTGCTTCGGGCGGTCTGTTCGGACTGCTGCTGGCCTACGGCATGACCTACCCCAACCGCACCATCGTGCCGCTGATCCCGCCGATCCCGATGAAGGCCAAGGTCTTCGTGGCGATCTACGGTGGGCTCGAGTTGCTGATGGGCGTGACCGGCTCGGCCTCGGGCGTGGCGCACTTCGCGCATCTGGGCGGCATGCTCGGCGGCTTCCTGATGCTGCGCTACTGGCGCGGCCAGTCGCCGTTTTCGGGCCGCCGGCGCTGACCGCCGGCGCGGGGGCGGCTCACAGGCCGTCGCGCACCGTCGGATAGCGCAGCCGCAATCGCAACTCGCACTTGAGCCGGTGGTTGTCGAGCCGGCGTGATTCGCTCATGAAGCTCATCAGCATCGGCGACAGCCGCTCGGCGGCCTCGCTGCGCGTGATGCGCGGCGGACGCGGCAGCCCACACACATCAGCGGCCAGATCGAAGTAGTCGCCCATCTTCATGTCGGTGTCGTCGCTCGCGTGCACCACCCGCTGTGACAGCGCGCGGGTGAGCGCAGCCACGCACGCACGCGCCAGATCATCGGCATGGATGTGGTTGGTGTGAACGTCGTCTTCGGCGCGCAGCACTGCGGTGCCGCGCAGCAAGCGCTCGCGCGGGTGGCCACCTTCGCGGTCGATCGCGTAGATACCGGGGATGCGAAGAATCGCTACGCGCGCGCCGTGAGCACGGCCGTACCAGCGCAGTTGCGCCTCGGCGTCGACGCGACGGCGGGCGCGGTCGGTCGTCGGGTTGACGGCGCGGGTCTCGTCGAATCGGTCACCGCCGCAGTCGCCATAGACGCCGCTGGTGCTGCCGTACACGATGCGCCGCACGCGACCGCGCAGCGCCAGCGCGTTGAGCAGGTGGCGGGTGCGCGGGTCGGTGGCGCCTTGCAAGGGCGGCGGTGCCAGATGCAACACCGCATCGGCCAGACCGGCCAGCCGCGCCAGCGTGGCCGGCTCGTCCAGATTGCCCAACAGCGGCACCGCACCGGCCGCGCGCAAGGTGGCCGCACGGGCCGGGCTGGAGGTGAGCGCGAGCAACCGGTAGCGTCCGCGCAGCAGCCGAAGCACGCGCATGCCGACATCGCCGCAGCCGACGATCAGCAAGGTGGGGCGATGGAAAACCGAGGGCAGCGTGGGCATGGTCAGGGCAAGCGGGTGTGCGGGGCAAAATCCCGACTCAGTTTACGAGCCCGATCACCATGAGCATGACCGTCACGCTGCAACCCAGCGGCCGCAGCTTTCCCATCCAGCGCGACGAGCCCGTCCTCGCCGCCGCACTTCGCGCCGGCGTCGGCCTGCCCTACGGCTGCAAGGACGGCGCCTGCGGCTCGTGCAAGTGCCGCCTGATCGAAGGCCGCGTCATCCACGGCGCGCACCAGCTCAAGGCCTTGAGCGTGGACGAAGAAGAACAGGGCTACGTGCTGACGTGCTGCGCCGCACCGCAAACCGACCTGGTGCTCGAAGCGCGCACCGTGGCCGGCGTGGGCGAGCTGCCCGTGCGCCGCATGCCCGCGCGCGTGAGCCGGCTCGAAAAGCCCGCGGCCGACGTCGCCATCGTCACCTTGCAGTTGCCGGCCAGCGACGGCCTGCGCTACCTCGCCGGCCAGTACATCGACATCTTGTTGCCCGACGGCTCGCGCCGCAGCTACTCGATGGCCAACGCGCCACACACCCAGGGCGACAAACCGTGGATCGAACTGCACATCCGCCACCTGCCAGGCGGGCTGTTCAGCGACAAGGTCTTTGGCTCGATGAAGGAAAAAGACATCCTGCGACTCGAGGGCCCGTTCGGCAGCTTTTTCCTGCGCGAGGACTCGGCCAAGCCCATCGTGCTGCTCGCCTCGGGCACCGGCTTCGCACCCATCAAGGCGCTGATCGAACAGCTGCAAACCAAGCGTGCCGACCGGCCGGTGGTGCTGTACTGGGGCTGCCGCGCCCGCGCCGACCTGTACCTGCACGAGTGGGCCGTACAAGCCGCTGAGCAGATGCCGCAACTGACCTACGCGCCTGTTCTCTCTGACCCGCTGGCATCAGACGGCTGGAGCGGGCGCACCGGCCTCGTCCACCAGGCGGTGCTGCAAGACCTGCCCGACCTGAGCGGTCACCAGGTCTATGCCTGCGGCAACCCGTTGATGGTCGAAGCCGCCCAACGCGACTTCCTGCAGCAAGGCGGACTGCCCGAAGACGAGTTTTTTGCCGATGCGTTCTATAGCGCGGCGCAGTCGGGTGAGCGGCCGGCGGGGTGATAACCCGAGTCCTCGACCGGCGGGGTCACCTCGATAATTTCAGGATTCGCTCACGACCCCTCACCCCAGAACCACACAGGAGACTGACATGAACAAGCCCTTCCTCGCCGAACTCAGAGCCGCCAGCGCCTACCCTGACATCCGGCGACTTGCGGCGTTGTTCGAGATCCTGGGTTACCTGGTGGCTTTCGTGGTGCTGGTGGGCGCGGTGATGACCGCCAGCCACAACGGCCCGGACGACAGCCACAACGCGATGGTCTCGCTGGTCACTGCCGTGGTGATCGCCGTGGGCGCGCGCTACGTCAAGCTGAGCGCTTGCATGTTCATCGACATGGCAGATGCCAAGATCGACATGGCGCGCATGATGCGTGGGCAAGGCACCGGCCACAGCGGCTCCCGGGCCGAGTGACCGGCTGAACGCCGGTGCAGCCGGCGTCACGGTATCGCCAACAGCCGGCCCTCGTGGCCGGTTTTTTCATGCCCCGAGATACGCCTCGCGAACCTTCGGGTCGTCGAGCAGTTCAGCGGCCGCACCGCTCAGGGTGATCTGGCCCGACTCCATCACGTAAGCACGGCTGGCGAGTTGCAAGGCGCGCCGGGCGTTCTGTTCGACGAGCAGCACGGTCACGCCCTGGCGGTGGATGTCGGCCACCACCTCGAAGATCTTGTCAACCATCAGCGGCGCCAGCCCCATCGAGGGCTCGTCGAGCAGCAGCACCTTCGGGCGCGCCATCAGCGCGCGGCCGATGGCCAGCATCTGCTGCTCGCCGCCCGACAGCGTGCCGCCGAGCTGGCCGCAACGCTCCTTGAGCCTCGGGAACAGGCCGAACACGCGCTCCATGTCAGCGTCGACCTCGTCATCACGGCGGGTGAACGCCCCCATGAGCAGGTTTTCGGTGATGGTCATGCGCGCGAAGATGCCGCGGCCCTCGGGCACCATCACCAGACCCTGACGCGCCAGATCCCAGGCACCCTGTCCCCGGATGGACAGGCCTTGGAGCCGGATGTCGCCCGAGCCCGCGGACAGCAAGCCGGTCAGTGCCTTCAAGGTGGTCGTCTTGCCCGCGCCGTTGGCGCCGATCAGGCTGACCAGCTCACCGGCGTGCACCTCGAAGCTGATGCCCTTGACGGCGCGGATGCCGCCGTAGGCCACTTCAAGCGCGGCGACTTCGAGTGCCGGTGCGAGCGCGGGTGCGTGAGCGGGTGCGTGAGCGAGCGTGGCCATGGGTCGATGCGTCAGACGGCGACGTGCGCCGCACCCAGATAGGCCTCGATCACGGCCTCGTTGCGCTGCACCTCGGCGGGCGTGCCTTCGGCGATGCGCTGGCCGTGGTCGAGCACGCTCAGGCGGTCGCACAGGCCCATCACCAGCTGCACGTCGTGCTCGATCAGCAAGATGGTGTGGCCCTGGCCGCGGATGCGCTCGATGAGCTCGCGCAGCACGAGCTTTTCGGTGGCGTTCATGCCGGCGGCGGGCTCGTCGAGGGCGATCAGCGTGGGCTCGGTGGCCAGCGCGCGGGCGATCTCGAGCCGGCGCTGGTCGCCATAGCTCAGCGTGCGCGCCTTGGCGCCGGCGTAGTGGGCGATGCCCACCTCATCAAGCAGTTCGTGCGCGCGCCGGGCAATGGCGGCTTCTTCGCGGCGGAAACCCGCGGTGCGAAACACCGCGCCCATCAAACCCGAGCGGGTGCGGGCGTGGCGCGCGACCATCACGTTTTCGAGCGCGGTCATCTCGGCAAACAGGCGGATGTTCTGGAAGGTGCGCGCGACGCCAGCACGCGCCACCTCGTGCACCGCGGCGGGCCGGTAGGCGCGCCCGGCCAGCTCGAAGCGGCCGGCGTCGGGCGGATACAACCCGGTGATCACGTTGAACAAGGTGGTCTTGCCCGCGCCGTTGGGACCGATGAGCCCGTAGACCATGCCGCGCTCAATGCGCAAGCCCACATCGGCGAGCGCTTGCACGCCGCCAAAGCGCTTGCTGGCACCCACGACGTTGAGGACGGTTTCAGCCATGTCGCGAAACCCGGCTCAGCGAGTACGAGGGTCGACTGCCGAGCGACCGTGGTCAGGCGCCGGCCACAGCCCGCGCGGGCGGGCCAGCATGACGCCGATCATCGCCAGCGCGATCAGCAGCTGACGCAAGATGGACGCGTCGAGCCGGCCGTCGGTCATGGTCTGCAACGGGCCGGCCACGTAGCGCAGCACCTCGGGCAAGGCAGCCAGCAGCACGGCGCCGACGATCACTCCGGGCAGGTGGCCCATGCCGCCGACCACCACCATCGCGACGATCATCACCGACTCCTGCAGCGCGAACGACTCGGGCGACACGAAGCCCTGGAAGCCCGCAAACAGCAC
>CANGBT010000108.1 GCA_947452135.1 Burkholderiales bacterium | reverse complement strand
CTGCAGTCGGGCGGGCGCACCGAAAGCATCCTGATGTCGATGCCGCCGATCGTGAAGTGGCGCTACGACTGGCACCCCGAAGCCGGCACGCCCGAGGCGCGGCTGTATTCCGATTTTCTGCGTCCGCGTGACTGGGCCGACTGGCAAAGCGGCGCCCCGGGCGCGGCGGCTTGAGACGCATCGGCCTGTTCGGCGGCAGCTTCGACCCGGTGCACAACGCGCATCTGGCGTTCGCCCGCTCGGCGCTGCGCGAGCTGGCGCTTGACGAAGTGCGCTGGATCCCCGCCGGTCGGCCCTGGCAGAAAACGCGAACCCTCACGGACGCCGCGCATCGCGAGGCGATGGTCGCGCTGGCCACCGAAGGGGAGCCGCGCTTCGTGCTCGACCCCATCGAACTGCAGCGCGCCGGCCCGAGCTACATGCTCGACACCGTGCGTGCGCTGCAGGCCGCGCAGCCTGGCGCGCAGTGGTTCTTGCTGCTTGGGCAGGATCAACACGCAGGGCTGCCGACCTGGCACGGCGCCGATGAACTGGTGAAGCTGGTGACGCTGGCGGTGGCCGGTCGGCCCGGTGCACCCGCAGTAGCGCAAGACGGGCGTGATCAACGGCTGGAAGGCGCCACAGTGCACCCGGTGCCGTTGCCGCCGATGGACGTGTCATCGACCGAAGTGCGTGCGTTGTGCGCGGCGGGCCAGCCCGTCGGCCACCTCGTGCCCCAGAAAGTGGCCAGTTATATTGAAGAGCACGGGTTGTACCGGTGATGCCGGTGGCACCATCGGCCCGTATCCCACAGGTTTTCATCGCAAGCGCCCGTTGGCGCCACAGGAGTTGAATGGACATCAAGAAACTGCAACGCGTCATCGTCGATGGACTGGAAGACGTCAAGGGCCAGAACATCGTCGTGTTCGACACCGAACACCTGTCGTCGCTGTTCGAGCGCGTGATCATCGCGTCGGGCACCAGCAACCGGCAGACCAAGGCGCTGGCGTCCAGCGTGCGCGATGCGGTCAAGCAAGCCGGCCAGGTGCCCCCGCGGGTCGAAGGCGAAGTCAACGGCGAATGGATCATCGTGGACTGCGGCTCGGCCGTCGTGCACCTGATGCAGCCCAACATCCGCGAGTACTACCACCTCGAGGAAATCTGGGGCGGGAAGCCCGTCAAGATGAAGCTCGACACCGCGCCCAAGCGTCTGGTCAAGGCCGAAGAGCCTGAAGCACCCGCGAAGAAAGTGGCTGCGAAGAAGGTCGCCGCCAAGAAGGCGCCCGCAGGCAAGACGGCAACGCCGGCGCTCGCCAGCAAGGCTGCGCCCAAGGTGGTTGCGAAAGCACCGGCCAAGACCGCTGCCAAGGCGCCCGCCAAGGCAGCGCCTGCCAAGAAGAGCCCGGCTCGCAAGACGCCGGCTCCGGTGGCGGTGGTGGCTGTTGAAGCCCCCGTGGCCAAGCGCCGCTCGCCCGTCGCCAAGACCAGCGTGTCGACCCGCGCCGCAGCGCCCGTCAAGTCGGGCGTCACACGCACCGTTGGCGTGAAGGTGGCCAGCGCAGCGGCGAAGCCGGCACCGGCTCGCAAGGCGCCAGCCCGCAAGACCGCAGCCAGCGTGGCCCCCTCGGCACGCGTGGCAGCCAAGTCGGCGCCCGTGAAGACGGTGGTGGTGAACAAGCCGGTCGCTCGCAAGGTCGCTGCCAAATCTCCGGTCAAGGCGGCTCCCGCCCGACCTGCCGCCAAGGCGCCTGCCAAGAAGGCTCCGGCCCGCAAGACCTCGCGCAGCGCGTGAAGCTGCTGCTCGTGGCCGTCGGCCAGCGCCTGCCGGCCTGGGCCGACACCGCCTACGAGGAGTACGCCAAGCGCTTTCCGCCTGATCTGCGGCTCGCGCTCAAGGCCGTCAAGGCCGAGCCGCGCAGCGGTCGCACTGCCGATCAACTGATGGCCGCCGAGGCCGTGCGCCTCGAGGCTGCGGTGCCCAAGGGCGCGCGCCGTGTGGTGCTCGACGAGCGCGGCACGCGGCTGACCACGATGCAGCTGTCGCAGCGCTTGTCGGCGTGGGTGATGGACGGGCGCGACGTGGCGCTGATCGTGGGCGGACCCGATGGCCTCGCCGCGCCACTCAAGGACAGCGCCGATGAAACCCTGCGCCTGTCGGACCTGACCTTGCCGCACGCCTTCGTGCGCGTGCTGCTGGCCGAGGCGCTGTACCGCGCCTGGACGGTGACCATCAACCACCCGTACCACCGCGAATGAAGCGCCACGCCGCGCCACCGGCGCACGACTTCGTCTACCTCGCCTCCCAAAGCCCGCGCCGCCGGCAGCTGCTCGAGCAGATCGGCGTGCGCCACGAACTGCTGCTGGCCGACGCGGCCGAAGAAGACGCCGAAGCGCTCGAAGCCGAACGCCGTGGCGAGCTGCCGCTGGCTTACGTGCAGCGCGTGACGCTGGCCAAGCTCGATGCCGCTCGCGCACGCTGGCAGCGACGCGGCCTGCCGGCAGCGCCCATCCTGTGTTCGGACACCACGGTGGCGCTGGGCCGGCGCATCCACGGCAAGCCGCTGGATGCGGCCGATGCCGCGGCCACCTTGGCCCAGTTGAGCGGCCGCACGCACCGTGTGATCACCGCCGTGGCGGTGGGGCTGGGCGACGAGTCCCGGCTGGCGGTGAGCGTGTCGCGGGTGAGCTTTGCCGAGATCGACGAGGCCGCGCTGGCGCGCTACGTGGCCGGTGGCGAGCCGTTCGGCAAGGCTGGCGCCTATGCGATCCAGGGCGCGGCCAGTGCCTGGGTGCGGCGCATTGATGGCAGTTACAGCGGCATCATGGGCCTGCCGCTGTTCGAGACGGCGCAGCTGCTGCGATCGTTCGGCGTGCGCTGCTGAGCCGGTGCAGACCGCTCGCATACCATCGTCCGCATGCAAGACATTCTGATCAACTGGACCCCGCAGGAAACCCGCGTGGCGGTCGTCGAACACGGCGCCGTGCAGGACCTGCACATCGAGCGCACGCTCGAGCGCGGTCTGGTCGGCAACATCTACGCTGGCAAGGTGGTGCGCGTGCTGCCGGGCATGCAGTCGGCGTTCATCGACATCGGCCTGGAGCGCGCGGCCTTCCTGCACGTGGCCGATGTGCAGCAGGCTGCGGAGGCCGCCCGCACCGCCGGCAGCAACCCGGGCACGCCACCGCCGCCCATCGAGCGGCTGGTGTTCGAGGGCCAGACGATGACGGTGCAAGTCATCAAGGACCCGATCGGCACCAAGGGTGCGCGGCTGTCGACGCAGATCAGCATCGCCGGGCGCTTGCTGGTGTTCCTGCCGCAAGACGACCACATCGGCATCAGCCAGAAGATCGGCTCGCATGAGCTGCGCGAGCAACTGCGCGCGCGCATGACACAGCTGGCGCAGTTGCCGGGCGGCGGCGCCACGGGTGGCTTTATCTTGCGCACCAACGCCGAAGACGCGACCGACGCCGAACTGGCCGACGACATCGCCTACCTGCGGAAGACCTGGGCGGCCATCCGCGAGCGCAGTTTCAAGCTGCCACCGGGCAGTTTGCTGCACCAGGATCTGAGCCTGCTCGAGCGCGTGCTGCGCGATCTGGCGCACGAGGCCACGAACACGATCCGCATTGACTCCAAGCAGCAGTTCGACGTGCTCAAGGCGTTTGGTGAGGCGTTCATGCCCAGCTCGGTGGGCAAGCTCGAGCTGTACCGCGGCGAGCGGCCGATCTTCGATCTGTTCAGCATCGACGAGGAGATCGCGCGGGCGCTGTCGCGGCGCGTCGACCTGAAGTCGGGCGGCTACCTGATCATCGATCAGACCGAAGCGCTGACCACGGTGGACGTGAACACCGGCGGATACGTCGGTGCGCGCAACTTCGACGACACGATCTTCAAGACCAACCTCGAAGCCACCCAGGCCATCGCCCGCCAGATGCGGCTGCGCAACCTGGGCGGCATCATCATCGTTGACTTCATCGACATGTCGCGCGAGGAGCACCAGGCCACGGTGCTCGATGAACTGAAACGCCAGCTGGCGCGCGACCGCACCAAGGTCACCATCAGCGGCTTCACCCAGCTCGGGTTGGTCGAGCTCACACGCAAGCGCACCCGCGAGTCGCTCGCGCACATGCTGTGCGAGCCGTGCCCCACCTGCGAAGGCAAGGGCCAGGTCAAGACCGCGCGCAGCGTGTGCTACGACATCCTGCGCGAGATCCTGCGCGAGGCACGCCAGTTCAACCCCAAGGAATTTCGCATCATCGCCACCGCCGCAGTGGTCGAAATGCTGCTCGACGAGGAAAGCCAGCACCTGGCTGGCCTGAGCGACTTCATCGGCAAGCCCATCTCGCTGCGCGCCGAAGGCAATGGCTCGCCGGAACAGTACGACATCGTTTTGATGTGAGCGTGAGCGCCTGGCGCGGCGCGCCGCCCGTCATCGTCGACACCAACGTGCTGATCGGTCAGTGGATGACCGAGCTGACCGGCGGCGGGCCCATGCACATCCTCGACGCCATGCGCGACGGCGCCTTGCCGTTCGTGGTGTGCGAGGTGCTCGTCGACGAATACCGGCACGTGCTGCTGCGGCCCAAGGTGCAGCAGCGCCATCAGCAAACCGAACCCGTGGTCGATGCGTTCTTGGTGCGAGTCGCGCAACGTGCCACCGTGCTTGAGCCCGCACCCGGACACCCGTCACCCGACCCGGGCGATCAGATGCTGTGGGACTTGCTGTGCGCCCGCGACGACTTGCAACTCATCACCATCGACAAGCTGCTGCTCAAGGACCGCCGCATGCGCGGGCGGGTGGTCACGCCGGAGGCGTTTGTGGCGCAGTGGTTGCAGTTGGATGCGCGATGACATCCGCGCTTTGAGGAGCCCCTGCATGCGGCTGAATTGGTAAAGTAAGGAATCCTTACTTTCCACAAGAGACTGACGTGCTTGCGAAAATCACATCGAAAAACCAGCTGACGCTTCCCAAGAGCGTGACGCTGGCCGTCGGCCCGGCAGAGTACTTTGACGTGCAGACCCGTGATGGCCAGATCGTGCTCACGCCGGTGCGCATTCAGCGTGGCGATGCGGTGCGGGCCAAGCTGGCTGAACTTGATCTGAGCGAGGCGGACATCGCAGATGCAGTGACATGGGCGCGCAGTGCGCCTGCCGCCGCGCACCCGGTGGCAAAGGACACTGCGCCGCGAGCCAGGGCTGTGCGACGCAAGGCGTGAGCACCATGGCTCGGCGGAGCGGCAACGTGCCGCGCGTGGTTTTCGACACCAACGTCGTGCTGTCCGCGCTGGTTTTTGCCAAGGGCCCCAGCGCCGGTCTGCGCGCTGGCTGGCAGGGTGGTCTCAGCCAGCCGCTGGTCAGCACAGCCACCGCCCGGGAACTGGTCAGGGTACTTGGCTACCCCAAGTTTCGCCTTGACCCAGACCAGCAACGAGAGCTGCTGGGCGACTACCTGCCCTATGCGCAGGTGGTGCGCATCCCCGAGCCGCCGCCCGAGGTGCCTGATTGCCGCGACCCATTCGACGTGCCATTCCTGCATCTGGCGGTCGCAGGCCGCGCCGCCGTCCTGGTCACCGGCGATGCCGATCTGCTGACCCTGGGACGTGTGGGGCGTTGCCAGATCGTGACGCCTGCGGCGTTTGCGGTGGCGTGGTTGAAGCCCGCCGCGCCATAGCATGCAGTCATCGACACAACATTGAGAGGTCACATGCCTCGATGCACCAGCACCCTGAGCGAAGCACAGGCATTCGATGTGGCCCACGAACAGGTCAGGGCGGTGCGCCGACGCAAGTCAATTGCCCATCCTCGTATGCGATTGCTACCAAACACTTGAGCTGAGAGACACCGCGATGGCATTGCCTGACGGCCTCTATGACCTCCTCCTGACAGAAGGGCTGCTGTCTCGCCTGGATGCGAGCTGTGCTCAGGTTCATGCCCTCCAGGGCGGTGGTGCCGAGGTTCTGGCCGAAGCGCTCACTCGGCAACTTGCGGTCATCCTGAGCGATGTGGCTGCCGAGGGTGGCGATCAGGTTCTGCGTCAACTCGAACTGGTCAATTCGATCCTGGTCGCGCTGCGAAAGCGGTTGACCGCCGATGACGCTCCAGCGGTGGGCGCCGAGGTCGTTGATCTCATCGCCTCGCCACTGCGTGTGCTCAAGGCGATCCAACGCGACCGGCAGTTTTCGGCGCCGCCCGAGATCGGGCTGGCTGTGCCGTGGCTGTTCACGGCTGGCAAGGGGTCGCCGTCGTTGCTGCATGAGATTCGTCGCGAGCTGACATCGGCCGATCAGGTGGACATCCTGGTCAGCTTCATCACGGTGTCGGGCGTACGCAAGCTGCAAGACGTTTTGCAGCAGATCACAGCCATGGGCGCGCACGGCGGCGGCGCCACCCGAATTCGCATCCTCACCACGACCTACACCGGCGCGACCGAGGCCCGTGCGCTCGACGATCTGGCGCGGTTGCCCGGCTGCGAGGTGCGCGTGTCACTGGACGGGAGGCGAACGCGGTTGCATGCGAAGGCTTGGTTGTTCCATCGCAAGACGGGTTTTGGCTCCGCCTACGTGGGCAGCGCCAACCTCTCAGGTGCTGCGCTCACGGGCGGGCTGGAGTGGACGGTCAAGCTCACCCAGCGTGCCCAAGAGCCACTGTTTGCAAGGGCCACGGCGCACTTCGAGACGCTGTGGGCAGACAACGAATTCCAGCGCTACGACCCGGACAACGCGGACCACCGGCGGGCCCTGGTTGATGCGATCAGGCGTGAAACCTTTGGCTCGGGCGAGCCTGCGGCTGCGATCGGATTTTTCGACTTGCAGCCCAAGACGTATCAGCAAGACATGCTGGAGCAACTGGCTGCTGAGCGCTCCCATGGCAGGTGCCGCAATCTGGTCGTTGCAGCCACTGGAACCGGTAAGACAGTGGTGGCCGCATTCGACTACCGAAACAACTGCCGCAAGCTCGGTGGGCGGCCGCGGTTGCTGTTCGTCGCCCACCGCGAAGAAATCCTTAGGCAGGCGCTGCGCACCTATCGCGAGGTGCTGCGGGATCCGGAGTTTGGTGAATTGCTCACCGGCAGTCACCAGCCCGAGCGCCTAGACCACCTGTTCGCCACCATCGACAGCGTGACGAGCCGTGATCTGGTCGCCACCACTGGCGCCGATCACTGGCACACGGTGGTGATTGATGAATGCCATCGGCTGGCCGCTGATCGGTTTGACGCGTTTGTCAGGGCAGTGCGCCCGGCAGTGCTGCTCGGCCTCACCGCGACGCCCGAGCGCAGCGACGGACAGGCGATCGCCCGCTACTTCGATTCGCGGCCAGATGGAAGTCCAGCGGTCGAGTTGCGGCTTTGGCATGCGTTGGATTTGCAACTGTTGGCGCCTTTCGAGTACTACGCGTGTGATGACGCGACGGACTTTTCTCAGGTGCTTTGGGATCGGCCTGGCGAACGTGAAGCCGTCGACAACCTCGTAACTGGCAATGACGTGCGGGCAAGGTTGGTGGTCAACGAATGGTGCCGCCTGGCCGCGGATGCCAAGCGGTCACGGGCTTTGGTGTTTTGCGTGTCCGTCGCCCATGCCGAGTTCATGACCGAATGGCTGAACCGAGCGGGGCTACCGGCCGCCTGCGTTGTCGGCACGACACCTCCCGAGGAGCGTCGCCGTGCGCCTCAACGGTTGTTGAGCGGTGACCTCTGCGCGCTGGTGACGGTGGACTTGTACAACGAGGGCATCGACTTGCCCATGGTCGACACGCTGTTGCTGCTTCGGCCCACGCAAAGCCCTGTACTTTTCCAGCAGCAGATCGGGCGCGGCTTGCGCCTGGCGCCTGGCAAGGAAAGTTGCCTGGTTCTCGATTTCGTGGGGCAGCACCGGGTCGACTTCCGCTTTGACCGCTTGCTTTCTGGACTGACCGGGCTGTCCAGGCGAGAGCTCGTCGATGCGGTTGAAGACGGTTTTGGCAGCTTGCCTCCGGGATGCCATATCCACTTGCAAAAGCACACGCGTGAGCAAGTACTCCAAGGCCTGCGAGCACTCACGACCCAGAACTGGCGGCGCCTGCGTACCGAGCTACAGGCACATGCTGCATTGCGCGGCCGCGCCACGGTGAGGCTTGCAGACTTTCTGCGAGATCAGGCGTTGGAAATCGAGGACGTCTACCGAGCCAGTACCGGACAGGGCCGAAGCGGTTGGACCGCGCTCAAGCGCGATGCGGGCCTCATCGCTGCTGAACCCGGGCCAGAGGAGGAGTACTTCAGCCGTCGCATGGGTGACCTCTTGCACGTGGACGATCCGAGACGGCTGGCTGTGATGGCTGCGGCAGGTGCAGCAAGCGGCGATCAGTCCATTGGTAATGCTCTGGGCTTGCAAATGCTGGCATACCAGATCGACGGGCGCCACGAGCAGGCCGCCGGGCCTGAGGCCTTTGTCGAGCGGCTCTCGCGACACCCGCCCATCGGCGAGGAACTGATGGAGCTGGCTGAACTGCTTCAGACCCGCGGTAGCTTGGGCGACTCTCGTGTACCGGGGCTGGAAGACACGCCGTTGAACTTGCACGCCGCCTACGGCATCCGTGAGGTTCTGACCGCCGTGGGCTGGTTGACCGCGCAGCGACGTGTGCCTTTTCAGGCTGGCGTCTTGTCGTTACCTGTTCGCAAGACGGAGCTGCTGTTCGTCACGCTGGACAAGAGCGAGGGCTACCGCGAGCGCAACTTCTCGTATCACGACTACGCGATCAGTGCGGACCGATTCCATTGGCAAACTCAAAACAGCGCCGGTGCGGACACGCCGGGTGGCCGTCGTTATCTGGAAAGCGCTGGCAATGGCTGGCGCTTTCAACTGTTTGTGCGCCCCCGAAAAGGCGATGCTTACCGCGCTTGTGGCCCTGTGACGTTGGAATCAGCCGAGGGTGATCGGCCCATGAGCATCGTCTGGAAGCTGGCCGTGCCGCTGACGGCACGGCTGTTCCGAGACTTCAGCGTCCTGCGCGGTAGTTGAGCTGTCACTGCCTCAGTAATGCGGCGGCAGCTCATCCCTCAGGCTGCGGAAGGCTCCCGGCTGGGGTTCGGCGGGTTGCTGGCGCAGGCGTTCGATCTCGCGGGCCAGGCGGTCGATCTGGTCTTGCTGGCGCACGATGACGGCGTTGAGTTGGTCGAGCAGGTCTTCGGTGAAGCTGGCCTTGATCTCGAGGTCGGTCAATCGCTGCTCGGTGCGGTTTTCGAGGGGGTTCGGGTGTTCCATGCGTCGATTGGACGCGAAGTCGCAGCCGGGCGGATTTCGGGCCATGGCGGCTGGCTGCGCGTCGACAATCGGACATGACCGATTCCCACGCCAGCACGACTCCGGGGCTTGCCTTTGGCAGCCTTTCGCTTCCACCCGCGGTGCTCGAGAACCTGCAGCGCCTGGGCTACGAGCGCATGACGCCGATCCAGGCGGCCGCGCTGCCGCTGGCGCTGGCGGGCAAAGATCTGATCGCGCAGGCCAAGACGGGCAGTGGCAAGACGGCGGCGTTTGCGCTGCCGCTGCTGGCCAACCTGAACCCGCGGCGCTTTGCGGTGCAAGCGCTGGTGCTGTGCCCCACGCGCGAGCTGGCCGAGCAGGTCACGCAGGAGCTGCGCCGGCTGGCGCGCGCCGAAGACAACATCAAGATCCTCACGCTGTGCGGCGGCGCCACGATGCGCCCGCAGATCGCCAGCCTGGCGCACG
>CANGBT010000107.1 GCA_947452135.1 Burkholderiales bacterium | reverse complement strand
CACCCGCAGCGAGTACCCGGCGCAAAGCAACGGCCGCTTCGTCAAGCTGCAAGACCTGCGCTACGGCGAGAACCCGCACCAGAGCGCCGCGTTCTACCGCGACCTGAACCCGGCGCCCGGCTCGCTGGTGACCGCGGTGCAGCTGCAGGGCAAGGAGCTTTCGTACAACAACATCGCCGATGCCGATGCCGCCTGGGAGTGCGTCAAGTCGTTCGGCCCGGCCGACGCGGCCGCGGCCTGCGTGATCGTCAAGCACGCCAACCCGTGCGGCGTGGCGCTGGCGGCGAGCGCCGCCGAGGCCTATTCGCAGGCGTTCAAGACCGACCCGACCTCGGCCTTCGGCGGGATCATCGCCTTCAACGTTGAGGTTGATGCCGAGGCGGCCCGTCGCGTGGCCGCGCAATTCCTCGAAGTGCTGATCGCCCCGTCGTACACCGCCGAGGCGCTGGCCGTGCTGTCGGCCAAGACCGCCACGCGCGTGCTGCGCATCCCGCTCGACGGCGTGGACCGCGCCGGCGCCACCGCCTGGTCGCGCGGACGCAACCAGCAAGACATCAAGCGCGTGGGCTCCGGGCTGCTGATCCAGGGTGCCGACGATCACGAGGTGCTGCGCAGCGAGCTCAAGGTGGTCACCCGCTTGCAGCCGACGGAGGCGCAATGGGTCGATCTGCTGTTTGCGTGGAAGGTCGCCAAGTACGTCAAGAGCAACGCCATCGTGTTTTGCGGCGGTGCCATGACCCTGGGCGTGGGGGCAGGGCAGATGAGCCGCATCGACTCGGCGCGCATCGCCAGTATCAAGGCCGCCAACGCGGGGCTGACGCTGGCCGGATCGGCGGTGGCGAGCGATGCGTTCTTTCCGTTTCGCGACGGGCTGGATGTGGTGTGCGACGCGGGCGCGACTTCGGTCATCCACCCCGGCGGCTCGGTGCGCGATGGCGAGGTGATCGCCGCTGCCGACGAGCGTGGCATCGCGATGGTGCTCACCGGGGTGAGGCATTTCCGGCACTGAGCCGGGGCCTCATCACCGACCCATGCGCATCCTGGGCATCGACCCCGGCCTGCGAACCACCGGCTTTGGCGTCATCGAGTCCGAGGGTGCCCGCCTGGCCTACGTGGCCAGCGGCACCATCAAGACCGACACGGTCGACATCGGACAGCTGCCCGCGCGCCTGAAGATCATCTTCGATGGTGTTCGTGAGGTGAGCGCACGCTATTCGCCAGACTGTGCAGCGGTGGAGATCGTCTTCGTCAACGTCAACCCGCAGTCGACGCTGTTGCTGGGTCAGGCGCGCGGTGCGGCCATCACCGCTTTGGTCAGCGCCGGGCTGGAGGTTTCCGAGTACACCGCGCTGCAGATGAAGAAAGCCACCGTCGGCCACGGCCACGCCCGCAAGGAGCAGGTGCAAGAGATGGTGATGCGGCTGCTGGCGCTGCCCGGCTTGCCGGGCAAGGACGCGGCCGACGCGCTGGGTCTGGCGATCTGCCACGCCCACGCGGGCGCCTCGTTTGCCGCGATGGCCAAAGGCGCGACGCTGGTGCGCCGCTCGCACGCGCAGTTCAAGGGCGGGCGCACTTACTGAGCTTCGCGTCCGGTTCAGCCACCCCGACGCCTACAATTTTTCCGAGAGCAACGAAAGCCGAACCGATGAATCCTGTCTCGTCCCACGCCAACGATCCCGCTGAATCGACGGTCGATATGACCCATGTGTCGCCACGCGACAAGGCCGAAATCCTCGCGCAGGCTCTGCCCTACATCCGCAAGTTCCACGGCAAGACCATCGTGATCAAGTACGGCGGCAATGCGATGACCGACCCCGCGCTGCAGCAGGACTTTGCCGAGGACGTGGTGCTGCTCAAGCTGGTGGGCATGAACCCGGTGGTGGTGCATGGCGGCGGCCCGCAGATCGAGGACGCGCTGGCCAAGATCGGCAAGAAGGGCACCTTCATCCAGGGCATGCGGGTGACCGACGACGAGACGATGGAAGTCGTTGAATGGGTGCTCGCCGGACAGGTGCAGCAAGACATCGTCGGCTTGATCAACGTGGCCGGCGGCAAGGCCGTGGGCCTGACCGGGCGCGACGGCGGCCTGATTCGTGCGCGCAAGCTGCGCATGCACGACCTCAACGACCCCACCAAGGAATACGACGTGGGCCAGGTCGGCGAGATCGAGTCGATCGACCCCAGCGTGGTCAAGGCGTTGCAGGACGACCAGTTCATTCCTGTGATCTCGCCGCTGGGCTTCGGTGCCAACAACGAGAACTACAACATCAACGCCGACGTGGTGGCCGGCAAGCTCGCCGAGGTGCTCAAGGCCGAAAAGCTGATGATGCTGACCAACATCCCCGGCGTGCTCGACAAGAACGGCCAGTTGCTGACCAACCTGACCGCGCGCGAGATCGACGACCTGTTCGCCGACGGCACCATCAGCGGCGGCATGCTGCCCAAGATCGCCAGCGCGCTCGACGCGGCCAAGAACGGCGTGAACACGGTGCACATCATCGACGGGCGCGTGCCGCACGCGATGCTGCTCGAGGTGCTGACCGAGCAGGCCTACGGCACGATGATCCGCTCGCATTGAAGTCAGCCGGGCGTCGGGTCTGGCTGTTCGACCTCGACAACACCCTGCACGACGCCAGCGCGGCATCGTTCGCGCCGACCAATGTGGCGATGACGCAGTACATCGTCGACCATCTCGGCTTGTCGCATGAAGACGCAGGCTCGCTGCGTCAGCACTACTGGTTGCACTACGGCGCGACGATGCTGGGGTTGGTGCGCCATTACGGCGTGAAGGCCTCGCACTTTCTCGAGACCACTCACGAGTTGCCGGGTCTGGAGTCGCGTCTGCGCACCAGCGCACACGACCGCGCTGTGCTGCGCCGGCTTTCCGGGCGCAAGTACATCCTGACCAATGCGCCTCGCAATTACGCGCTGCGTGTGCTCAACACGCTGCGTTTGGCCGACTGCTTCGACGGTGTGATCAGCGTCGAGGACATGCGCATGTTCGGCCACCACCGGCCCAAGCCTGACGCGCGCATGTTTCGCCACATGGCCGCGCGATTGAAGGTGCCGCCGCACTGCTGCACGTTGGTCGAAGACACGCTTGAGCACCAGAAGTCTGCGCGCAGCGTGGGCATGCACACGGTGTGGATGCAGCGTTACTGGCCGGCTCAAGCAGGTGTTCGCCCCAGCAAAAAGCCTGCGTATGTGTGTGCCAGAATCAAATCACTGCAGCGTTTGTTGGCGCTGTGAGCGCCCTCCGACGTCCCATCGGCGGTGACTTTTGAGTCGATTTCAGTGGTGCCCACGCGATGACCAACCGCCCCGACGACGACGCCCTTGACAGCGCAGCCGCAGTCGTCGAATCCTCCCCCCTCAGTGACGCACGCAAGCGCCCCAAGCCTGGCGAGCGTCGGGTGCAGATCCTGCAAACGCTGGCGGCCATGCTTGAGCAGCCCGGCGCCGAGCGCGTCACCACCGCGGCGCTCGCAGGCCGTCTGGGCGTGAGTGAGGCCGCGCTGTACCGGCACTTCGCCAGCAAGGCGCAAATGTTCGAGGGGCTGCTCGACTTCATCGAAACCAGCGTGTTCACGCTGGTCAACCAGATTGCCGAGCGCGAACCTGCCGGAGCTCAGCAAGCCCGCCGCATGGTGAGCGCGCTGCTGCAGTTCGCCGAGAAGAACCCGGGCATGGTGCGTGTGATGGTCGGTGATGCTTTGGTGTTTGAGCACGACCGGCTTGGCGCGCGCATGGTGCAGTTCTTCGACCGAATCGAATTGCAGCTGCGCACCGGCTTGCGGCAAGGCGGCGACGCGGCGGGCTCGCTCAGTGCATCGGCTGACGCGCAGGTTCAGGCCTCGCTGCTGACTTCGTTCGCCGTGGGCCGGCTGCAGCGCTATGCGCGCTCGGGCTTCAAGCGCCAGCCCACCGAGCATCTCGAGTCTGCGCTGCGCCTGATCGTCCTGTAACGATCGTGGCGCCCCTGGCGTCGCGCTGAAATCGCCTCGCTACACTGCCGGCCACCCGAGCATCGCGCTGTTGCGCCCCACTTGCATGTCGACCCTCCCAGACCCCTTGCTGCATCTCGTGGCGCGCGCCGAGGCGCTGTTATCGCGCCTCGAAGCCGTGTTGCCGCACCCCCTTGTGGCGCCAGACTGGAATGCCTCGACGGCGTTTCGCTATCGCCGGCGCAACGGTGCTGCCGCGCTCGAGCCAGTGCGCCACATGGCGCCGATCCGGCTGACCGATCTGGTCGAGGTCGAGGCGCAAAAGGAACGCCTGCTGCGCAACACCGAGCAGTTCGTCACGGGCCGCCCGGCCAACAACGTGCTGCTGACCGGCGCTCGAGGCACCGGCAAGAGCTCGCTGATCAAGGCTTGTCTGAATGAATTTGCGGCGCAGGGTCTGCGCCTGATCGAAGTCGACAAGGCCGATCTGGTCGACCTGTCCGATCTGGTCGATCTGGTGGCCGAGCGGCCCGAGCGCTTCGTGGTGTTTTGCGACGACCTGAGCTTTGACGAGGGCGAGCCGGGCTACAAGGCCCTGAAGTCGGTGCTCGATGGCTCGGTGTCGCAGTCGAGTGACAACGTGCTGATCTACGCCACCAGCAACCGCCGTCACCTGTTGCCCGAGTACATGGCCGAGAACCTGACCTATCAGCACAAGGAAGACGGCGAGGTGCACCCGGGCGAAGTGGTCGAAGAAAAGATCTCGCTGAGCGAGCGCTTCGGCCTGTGGGTGAGCTTTTATCCGTTCACGCAGGACGAGTACCTCGCCATCGTGTCGCAGTGGCTGCAGGGCTATGGCTTTGGCGAAGCGGCGATTGCCGCCGCGCGCCAGGAAAGCCTGGTTTGGGCGCTCGAGCGTGGTTCGCGCTCGGGGCGCGTGGCGTTTCAGTTCGCCAAGGACTACAGCGGCAGGCACGCGGCTTGAGCACCACGCCACGCACGCCGATCGATGTGGCGGTGGGCGTGCTCATCGACGCAGACGGCCGCTTCCTGATGACCTCGCGGCCCACCGGCAAGGTTTACGCTGGTCACTGGGAGTTCCCGGGCGGCAAGCTTGAGGTTGGTGAGACCGTGGCGCAGGCACTGCATCGCGAGTTGAACGAAGAACTCGGCATCGACATCGGGCAGGCGCATCCTTGGCAGGTCGAGATCGTCGACTACCCGCACGCGTTGGTGCGGCTGCACTTTTGCAAGGTCTACGAGTGGGCTGGCGAATTCGAGATGCGCGAGGGCCAGGCCATGTCCTGGCAGCAGTTGCCTGTGACGGTAAGGCCGGTGTTGCCGGGCACGATCCCGGTGCTGCGCTGGTTTGCCGATGAGCGCCAGCACGCGGGGCCCACGCACGCCGATTGATCGCTCGCAAGGGCTGCGCTGCCCCGTTGCTACACTGACCCAATGACCTGGATTGACGATGTGAAGTGGGACGCGCAGGGCCTCGTGCCGGTGATTGCGCAAGAGCTTGGCAGCAATGACGTGCTGATGTTTGCCTTCATGAACCGCGAGGCGCTGCAGCGCACGGCCGAGCTCGGTGAGGCGGTTTACTGGAGCCGGTCGCGCGGACGCCTGTGGCACAAGGGCGAGGAGTCCGGCCACATTCAGAAGGTCCACGAAATGCGCATCGATTGCGACAACGACGTGGTGCTGCTGAAGGTCGAACAACTCGGACACGAGCCAGGTATCGCCTGCCACACCGGGCGCCACTCATGTTTCTTCCAGCGCCACCAGGACGGTGGCTGGCACGCGGTGGATCCGGTGCTCAAGGACCCGGAGCACATCTACCGATGAACCCGATTGAACAAACCTCGCCGCTGTCGCAAGACGTGCTCGCTCGCCTGGCCGAGGTCATTGAAGCACGCAAGGCCGGCGACCCGGACAAGAGCTACGTGGCGCGCCTGTTTCACAAAGGCACCGATGCCATCTTGAAAAAGATCGGCGAGGAGGCCACCGAAACCGTGATGGCGGCCAAGGACGGCGATCCGAAAAAGCTGGTCTACGAGGTGGCCGATCTGTGGTTCCACTCGATGCTGGCCCTCAGTGCCTTCGGTCTGACGCCGGCCGATGTGCTGGCCGAATTGCAGCGCCGTGAAGGGCTCTCGGGCCTTGAGGAATTTGCGGCACGCAAGCTCAAGGACCGCGAGTCCAGCGGCACATGAACCCAGCCGATCTGCGCGAGCCGGACGACTCGCTCAAGACACTCGGCCACATCAGCTACGCGCTGCACACGGTGGTGGCGGTGGGAGCGGTGCTGCCGGGCGTGCAGGCCAGCGTGGCGCTGCTCATCGTGGCCTTCGTGCTCGATCTGGTGAAAAAGGCCGACGCCGAAGGCACCTGGCAGGAATCGCACTTTCGCTGGCGCATCCGCACGGTGCTGTGGGCCGCGGGCCTGTACGTGCTGACGTCTCCGCTGTGGCTGCTGTTGATCGCGCCGGGCTGGATCGCCTGGGGGCTGGTGTCGATCTGGTTCCTCTACCGCGTGGTGCGCGGCTGGATGAACCTGAACCGCAATCAGCCGATGCCGCTGCCTTGAGCCTGTTTCCCTCGACCACTGAACCACGGGTACTTTGATGACACACGACCCAAACTGCGTTTTCTGCAAGATCGTCGCAGGCCAGATCCCCAGCCGCAAGGCCTATGAAGACGATGACATCCTGGTGTTTCATGACATCCACCCGTGGGCACCGGTGCACCTGCTGCTCATTCCCAAGCTTCACATCGCCACGCATGCCGACGTGACCGCCGAGCACGCTGCGGTGTTGGGCAAGATGATGACGATGGTGCCCGTTCTTGCGCGCGAGGCGGGTGCGACCAATGGTTTTCGCACCATCATCAACACCGGCCGTGATGGCGGGCAGGAGGTCTACCACCTGCACATGCATCTGATCGGCGGCGCCCGCCCTTGGAAGCAGGGCTGACCTAGAATCCGCGGTCCTCTACGGGAGTTAAAGCATGGGAACATTCAGCATCTGGCATTGGCTGATCGTCTTGGTGATCGTGGTGCTCGTGTTCGGCACCAAGAAGCTCAAGAACATCGGCTCAGACCTCGGCGGCGCCGTCAAGGGATTCAAGGACGGCATGAAGGACGGTAGCGCGTCTGCCGAAGCAGCCACGCCGACGCAGCAGGTCACGGCCGAGAAATCGACCGATGCCAACACGGTCGACGTGGAAGCCAAAACCAAGTCGTGATTGATTTCGGGTTCGACAAGATCGCGCTGATCGGTGCGGTGGCGCTGGTCGTCATCGGTCCCGAGCGACTGCCCCGGGTGGCCCGTACGGTGGGCCACCTTCTGGGCAAGGCGCAGCGCTACGTGTCGGACGTGAAGGCCGAGGTCAGCCGTTCGATTGACCTCGAAGAACTCAACAAGATGAAGGGTCACCTCGAAGAGGCGGCCCGGGGTGTCGAGCAGACGGTGGCCCAAAACATCCACCAGACCCAGGCCGAACTCAACGAGAGCTGGAATCCGACCGCCAGTGATGGGCACACCGAGATCAATGAATTCAACCGCTACGACACATTGCTCAGGCCGGTGCCGCCTTACCGCAACCCCAAGAAGCAGTGGCGGCTCAAGCGATCGGTCATGCCCCAGTGGTACAAGCATCGCCACGGCATCCGTGGCAAGGCGCAGTCGGGTGCGGCCCGAGTGGCACGCTTTCGCCCCCCAACGACGTCGGTCTGATTGATGGCTGACAAGCGTCCTGGCCCTGACGAACTCAGCGGCACCGAGCAGCCCTTTGTCGCGCATCTGATCGAGTTGCGTGACCGGTTGGTTCGCGCTGCCATCGCCGTGGGTGTGGTGTTTGGCGTGCTGTGCCTGTGGCCCGGACCCGCTGGTCTCTACGACCTGTTGGCCGCGCCTTTGGTGGCCAACCTGCCCAAGGGGGCGACGCTGATCGCGACCAACGTGATCTCGCCTTTTGTGGTTCCGCTGAAGATCACGCTGATGGCGGCCTTTCTCGGGGCACTGCCCGTGGTGCTGTATCAGGTGTGGGCGTTTGTCGCGCCAGGCCTTTATGCCCATGAGAAGAGGCTGGTGCTGCCCCTCGTTATCTCAAGCACGTTGCTGTTTCTGGCCGGTGTCGCTTTTTGCTACTACTTCGTGTTCGGGCAGGTGTTCAAGTTCATCCAGAGCTTTGCACCGAAGAGCATCACGGCCGCGCCTGACATCGAGGCCTACCTGAGCTTCGTGCTGACGATGTTCATCGCCTTTGGGGCGGCGTTCGAAGTGCCGATCGTGGTGGTGGTGCTGGCTCGCATGGGGCTCGTGAGCATCGAAAAGCTCAAGGAATTTCGCAGCTACTTCGTCGTGCTCGCCTTCATCATCGCGGCGGTGCTGACACCCCCCGACGTCGTGTCGCAACTGGCCCTGGCCATTCCGATGTGTCTGCTCTACGAGTTGGGTATTTGGGCCGCGCGTATCTTCATCAAGCACACCCAGGCACCCGAGGAAGAAAAGCAGCCAGTCTGAGTGGAAGGCGGCTCGGAACGTTGGCGCTCACGCACCACCGCCACTGGCTGGCGGATGTTTCGCTCAGCGTCTTGCAGCAGCCAAGCCCCTGGGCCGCTGCACAGCGGTGATCTTCAGTGTCAGCGATTCCTTGCCGCGCTGAATCACAAACGAAGCCCGCGTCTGCGGCTTGAGTGATGCCACGGCGTTGAGCAACTGCGAGGTGTTGAGCACTCGCTTGCCAGCGACTTCCAGCACCACATCGCCGGGCAGCATTCCGGACTCGCCAGCCGGACCGTCTTGCAGCACGCCGGTGATCAGCACTCCCTGGCTGACGGGGAGATTGAAGGTCTGCGCGATCTCAGGGGTGAGGTCGCGCGGTTCGATCCCGATCCAACCACGGGTGACCTGGCCATCGCGCACCAAGCCTTCCATGACGTGTTGAGCGGTGTTGGCCGGAATGGCAAAGCCAATGCCCATGCTGCCGCCAGAGCGCGAATAGATGGCAGTGTTGATACCCATGAGGTTGCCATTGGTGTCGATCAGCGCGCCGCCCGAGTTGCCCGGGTTGATGGCAGCGTCGGTCTGGATGAAGTTCTCGAAAGTGTTGATGCCCAAATGGTCACGACCGAGAGCGCTCACGATGCCGGCGGTTACCGTCTGACCCACACCAAAGGGATTGCCGATAGCCAGCACCACGTCGCCCACCTGCAGGCTGTCGGTATTGCCGAACGCCATCACGGGCAGTCGGTCGAGTTCGATCTTGAGCACCGCGACATCGCTGTCCGGATCGGTACCGATCACCTTGGCCGGAGCGCTGCGTCCATCGGTGAGTTGCACGTCGATGTCGCTGGCGCCCTCCACGACGTGGTTGTTGGTGAGCAGGTAGCCTTCGCTGGACACGATGACGCCAGATCCGAGTCCGACCTGGGCCTGTCGCTCCCTCTCGCCAAAGAAGAAGTCGAACCAAGGGTCGCCCTCGTGCGGGTTGCGCGCCGGAGCCTTGCGCGTGGTGATGCTCACCACCGCCGGGGTCGCACGTCGGGCTGCGGCGCTGTAGCCGGTGCTGGCAGTTGCGCCTGTTGCGGTCGGATTGGCAGGCGCTTCGACCATGGGCAGCAACCCCGGCACCGGCGAACCCGGACGGTTTTGCAGCCAGTCTGGCTTGAGTGTGGCGATCACGAAAACGATGGCCAGCGCGACCGTGACGGCCTGGGAGAAAATGAGCCAGGTTTTTCGCATGAGGTTGAGTCTGTGGCCCAACGATCGGACGTCGATGTGTATCTGTCAGCCCTGCTGCAGAGCGCGAGCTTCAAGGAT